>NZ_CBFIEO010000019.1:0-43110 GCF_965661665.1 Cognatiyoonia sp.
CTTGCCCATCAATAGTCAGCGTCGCGGTTTTCTTGGCTTCAGACATCTCTCTCTACCTCATAGCGCGGCGCGTGCGGATGCCCGCGCCGGTGTTTCAGTTGTAGCCTTTGGTGGACTTAACGAGGGTCCGTTACAGTCGCGTGTCAGGCGGATGCTTCTTCCAGACGCGCGATGGTTTCGTCACGCCCGATGACCAGCATCATGTCAAAGACCGAAGGGGATACAGACCGGCCAGCCAAAGCGGCCCGAAGCGGCCCAGCAAGTTTACCAAGTTTTGTCCCATGCGCCTCTGCAAGTGCGGCGACGAGACCCTCCAGCGTTTTGCGATCCCAGCTAACAGTTTGCAGCTGCGGCGTCAATTCACTCAGTATACTACGGGATACTGGGTCAAGCATTTTTTCTGATTTTTCATCTTGATCAAGAGTGCAAAAATTTAGAAAAAAATGTGCGTTATCAATAATTTGCCCAAATGTCTTTGCGCGATCTTTTAGGCAATACATGGCCTTCAATAGACCGTCATTTTGTGTGTCAGTCAGAGGAGCGGCATCCTTTGCGGCCAGAAATGCCTGAATTTCATGCAGCAGCGCAGCATCGTCCGCAGCAGCGATGTGTTGTCCGCAGATATTTTCAAGCTTTTTGAAGTCAAACCGCGCTGGTGATTTGCCGATCCCATCCAGATCGAACCACTCTTTGGCTTGGGCATCGGTGAAGAATTCGTCGTCGCCGTGGCTCCACCCCAGACGGGCGAGGTAGTTGCGCATGCCCGCCGCAGGATAGCCCAGCTTTTGGTATTCAGCAGCACCGGTCGCGCCATGTCGTTTTGAAAGCTTTTTACCGTCTGGACCAAATATCAGGGGGATATGCGCCAGTGTCGGCTTGTCCCAGCCCATCGCGTCGTAAATCAGGTTTTGGCGGAAGGCATTGGCAAGGTGATCATCGCCACGTATTACATGCGTGACGCCCATGTCATGGTCGTCGATCACGACAGCCAGCATATAGACCGGCGTTCCGTCGGACCGCAGGAGGATCATGTCGTCCAATTGTTCGTTTTTCCATGTGACATTGCCTTGCACTTCATCTTGGAGGGTGGTCGCGCCTTCACGCGGGGCCTTGATCCGAATGACGAAAGGCGCGTCAGGGTATGTGCTCTCATCTGCATCTCGCCACGGGGAGCGGAAGAGGGTCGATGTTTTCTCCTCCCGTGCTTTCTCGCGGAAGGCTTCGATTTCTTCGGGGGTGGAGAAGCATTTGTAGGCTTTGCCCGCCTCAAGCAGCGCATTGGCAACCTTTGCGTGGCGGTCTGCGCGGGCGAATTGGCTTTCAGGCTCACCGTCCCAATCGAGACCGAGCCAAGTCAATCCATCTAAGATCGCTTGAGTGTTCTCATCCGATGACCGCGCGCGATCGGTGTCCTCAATCCGCAACAAGAATTTACCACCGCGCCCCCGTGCATAAAGCCAATTGAAAAGGGCCGTCCGTGCACCGCCAATGTGGAGCGAGCCGGTGGGAGACGGAGCAAAACGGGTGACGACTGTCATGAGCGGTTAACCTTTGATTTACCTTGAAGAGCCACTGTGGCGTTGTTCAGGGGATACGAGAGACGGGAGGCGAGAACAAGTGCAGCCCGTCAGGTTCGTGGTGGACGGTTTTCTTGCCCAACGCGGTCATACGTATGGCTGGGTGCCTGTCTGTCTTGCCATGAGGATTGAGGCGTAATTTTCGTTCTAGATTGAGCCGGAAACGGCACATTGGTGGGGCCTCGTCGCGGCCTCGCTTTGCATGAGTTTCGTGGGCTTTTTCATCAACGCCAACTTTCGACCCATTCTGATTGCGTTGCTTCTGGTCGCGGTTGGATTTGGCTTCGCGAAAACACGGACGGAGGCGTTGTGGGGTCCGGTGCTGGAGTTTCGCTACGATGGACCCATTCAGGGGCGGGTTGTGAATATCGACCGTTCCGCCAGTGAGGCCGTCCGTTTGACGCTGGATCGTGTGGTGCTGTCGAACGTCGCAACACTGAAAACCCCTAGCCGGGTGCGCGTGCGGTTGCATGGCACCCAACCGCTGACCAACATTGCACTGGGCGATACCTTGACGATGACAGGAAATCTATCCCCACCGTCGGGCCCAGCTGAACCGGGCGGGTTTGATTTCCAGCGCCACGCTTGGTTTCTGCGGCTGAGCGGTGTGGGCTACATGCGGACACCTGCGTTACGGTTATTTCCGCCGGAAGGGGATCCGGCGCTGGCGCTTTTCAAACTCCGCGTTGGGTTAGCTGCGCAACTTGTGGAGCAGATTGCGCCCGACACTGTAGGCATCGCCGCTGCCATCACAACAGGCGACCGATCTGCTATCCCAGCCGAGACGTTGGAGCACCTGAGGGCTGCTAATCTTGCGCATCTTTTGGCGATTTCGGTGTAGGAGGATCACCTTGTCATCACGTCGTCCAGACACCTCACCGGTTATCGCGCGTGGAATGCAACGCGTGTGTCGAATTTACCAACAGAGTTTGTTCTAAACTGAAAAAGGCGGCCGAAGCCGCCCAATTCCAAATTTGTCACGCCGGTCAGTAGGACCGGATCAAACCAGCCAGCTTGCCTTGAACCTTGACCTGATCATCGCGGAAGATGCGGGTCTCATAGGCGGGGTTAGCGGCCTCCAGTGCAATGGAGCCTCCTTTGCGGCGAAGCGTTTTCAATGTCGCCTCTTGCCCTTCGACGAGGGCCACAACGATATCACCGTCATCCGCGACAGCGGTTTCGCGCACAATCACGATGTCACCATCATTGATGCCCTCGTCGATCATCGAGTCGCCTTTGACCTCCAACGCGTAGTGGTTACCCTTAGACAGCATCGAACTGGGGACGGAGACGTTGTGCGACCGGTTCTGAATTGCCTCAATCGGAACACCAGCAGCGATCTTGCCCATTAGCGGCACGTCCGTCGCGCTCCCCTCTACAGCCAAAGCGGCGGGCGGCGTTTCATCTGGGCGGTCGCCTTCGATCACGCGCGGTGTAAACCCGGAGGGCGCAGCGCCCATGCTGTCGGGCAGCTTCACAATCTCCAAGGCGCGGGCGCGGTGGGCGAGGCGACGGATGAAGCCGCGCTCTTCCAACGCGGTGATCAAGCGATGAATGCCGGACTTAGATCGCAAATCCAGCGCTTCTTTCATTTCATCAAAGGAAGGAGGAACACCGTCGCGTTGTACGCGCTTATGGATAAATTCCAACAGATCGAGTTGTTTCTTCGTCAGCATCGAAAACCTCGTTTTTCGCGCGAAAGCGCCCTTAGTTTTCTTTACGTTCTACACATGTTCTTGTTTTGTGTCAACAAACGGTGTCAAAGTGGGATGATCTCGACGGTTTCGCCCTTTGCGGCGGTCGCCGCGTAGGGAGGTCGGACGCAGAGGCAGTTTGCTTCTGCAAGAACGGTGAGAAGGGCGCTGTCTTGGCGTTCAAAGACAGTGACCTCACCGTTCTTAAGTTGCGCGCGCATGTAATGCTCCCGCGGGCCGTTGGCGGGGAAGTCATTGGCGAGGGGGGCCGTTTGCCGTTTGGCCGGTGCTGCACCGAGGCCAAGCATCTTGTGAAGGACCGGCAAGACGAAGACATGCCCGCAAACCATTGCCGAAACAGGATTGCCGGGCAGACCGATCATTGTGGCGCTGCCAAGCCGCCCGGCCATCAATGGTTTTCCAGGGCGCATGGCGATTTTATAGAACGACCGCTCCATTCCGCGGCTCGCCGCTGCATCTGCTACCAGATCATGATCGCCGACTGATGCGCCGCCGATGGTCACTACCAAATCTGCACCATCGGCCAATGAGAACGCCAGCTCGAGCGATGCAAGATTGTCGCGCGCGATGGGGAGAAGGCGGACTTCAGCCCCGTGATGCTCCAGCAGCGCCTTTAGACCATAGCTGTTGGAGGCGATGATCTGATCTGGCCCAGGGGTTTCGCCGGGCTGCACCAATTCATCGCCCGTCGCGATGATCGCTACAACAGGCTTGCGCGTGACCTCGACCGTCGGATGGTTCATCGCGGCGAGAAGCGCAATGTCGGAAGGCGTCAGGTGCCGTGGTGCGGTCAGTGCGTCGCCCGCTTTGAAATCCGCGCCGGAGGCCCGGATATAAAGTGCGCTAGCAATCTCTCTGCCAATCATGATCGTGTCTGCGTTGCGGGTCACATCTTCTTGGATGACGACACGTTTCGCCCCATCTGGTAGCGGCGCACCGGTGAAGATGCGAATGGCTTGGCCCACTGAGAGGGTGCCGTCGAAGGCATGGCCAGCGGCCGCCTCCCCAATAATGGCGAACGTGTCGCCGGTGTCCACTTCTGCCACAGGCACCGCGTAGCCATCCATGATCGAGGCGGCGAAGGGCGGTTGGTTTCGGGTAGCGTGTGCGTCTTTGGCAAGGATGCGGCCCGATGCTTCGGTGAGCGGCACGGTTTCAGAGGGCAAAGGTGCGACAAGCGCAAAGAGCGCGTCGAGCGCCTCAGTGACGGAGATCATGGGGCCTCGAAACGGCCGGATTTTCCGCCGTCTTTCAACGTCACACGAATGTCGCCGATCACCATGTCCTTTTGCACGGCTTTCACCATGTCATGCACGGTCAGCGCCGCGGCTGAGACGGCGGTGAGCGCCTCCATCTCCACTCCCGTTTGGCCGGTTGTCTTTACCGTCGCGCTGATCCGAATACCCGGCAGGTCGGTGTCAGGTGTGAGATCGAGGCTAACTTTTGAGATCGGCAGCGGATGACAGAGCGGGATCAGGTCGGCGGTCTTCTTAGCCGCCATGATCCCTGCGAGCCGTGCGATGCCAAGCACATCGCCTTTTTCTGTCCGGCCTTCGGTGATCAATGCCAACGTCTCCGCCGACATGGTGATATGCCCCTCGGCCATAGCGATCCGCGCGGTGATGTCTTTGTCCGAGACATCCACCATATGCGCTTTGCCGCTGTTGTCGAAATGGCTGAGCGGCATCACATGCCCCCTGCGGTCAGCGGGTTCGCCAGAAGGTCGCGCGTGGCTTGGGCCACATCGTCCTGCCGCATCAAGCTTTCGCCAATCAAGAACGTGCGGGCGCCATAGCGGGCCATGTCCGCCAGATCATCTGGCGTAAAGAGCCCACTCTCGCATACGATCATGCGATCAGCGGGCACTTGATGGCTGAGGTCGCGTGTGGTGTCGAGTGTGACGTCGAAGGTTTTGAGATTGCGGTTGTTGATGCCCATCAGGGAAGATTTGAGCTTGCTTGCACGCTCAAGCTCTTCGGCGTCATGCACCTCCAGCAGCACATCCATGCCCCAGTGGAAGGCTGCGTCTTCCAGCTCTTGCGCTTGGGCGTCGCTGACGCTGGCCATGATGATCAGGATGCAGTCTGCATGAAGCGCACGAGCCTCCGCCACTTGATAGGGGTCATACATGAAGTCCTTGCGCAACGCGGGGAGGGAGACTGCGTCTCGCGCTTCGGTCAGGAAACTGTCGGCGCCTTGGAAACTTGGACCATCGGTGAGGATGGAAAGGCAGGTCGCGCCACCTTCTTCATAGGCTTTCGCCAAAGCCGGTGGATCGAAGTCAGGGCGTATCAGTCCTTTCGAAGGGCTCGCCTTCTTGATTTCCGCAATCAGGCCATAACCCTCGAGGCTCGCCTCTTGCAGTTTTTTGTGGAACCCCAGCGTCGGTGGCGCGGCTTTTGCTCTCGCCTCAACCTCGCTCAACGGCACAGAGGCTTTGCAAGCTTCGATGTGCTCAAGCTTGTAGGCTTTGATCTTGTCTAAAATATCAGTCATGGCCGGTCCAGTTGATCGGGGTGTGCCCCCGTTCAATAAGCCACTGATTGACCCTTGAAAATGGGCGGGAGCCGAAAAAAAACCACGGTAGGCTGACAAAGGCGACGGATGCGCCGTTTCGATTTTGAGATGATTGGGTCCGAGGGGCGCGTCAAACGCCTGCGCTTGTTTGCCCCAAATGAGCCACGCCCCGTACTGGTCGGAGAGCTTGTCGACCACCTGACGTGTCAATGCGGCCTAGCTAAGTTTAGCATGAACGCCTGCCTGATGCGGCAGGACGGACAGGGATGTGTTGAGAAGAAAAACCCGTTGCTCGGCCCAGTGGTGGAGATTGGGGGAAGAGGGTTTTGCGCAAAGATCATCCCCTATCTCACTGAAAGTATTCGTCAATGATTTGGGGTATGGGACGACTGAAGCATCAGCTGATAACGCCAAACCATGCGCATACCCCGGCGATGGGTGCGGATCTTGGCCGAGGATGACGACCTTGGTGTAGCTCGGTTGGCACAGTTTGAGCGCTGCGAATGTTTGGTGTGGTGGCGGCAGGATGTCTTGTCCTACCAGCGCGATTTCTATTTCAGGAAGGGGATCTGAAAAGAACAACAGATCGACCCAATCATCAAGCCCCGACAGGTCAAACACTAGGCAGCGGAAGTAACGCGGGCAAGCGCTTCAACGGAGGATTTCGCCTTGCCGCTGTCGATGCTTTCCGCTGCAATTTCAACACCTTCTTTCAGGTTGCCCGCGCGATCTGCTACGACCAGAGCCGCAGAAGCGTTCAAGAGAACTGCGTCTCGGTAGGCATTCTGTTCCCCACCCAAAAGTGCACGGAATGCGACCGCGTTTTCTGCTGGTGTGCCGCCCAAAATGTCTTTGAACGGGTGGACCGGCAGCCCTGCATCCTCCGGATGTATTTCCATAGACTTGATCTTGCCATCCGTGCCCAAGGCGGCGACAGCTGTCGGGCCGCAGATTGTGGTCTCATCCGTGCCGTCTGACCCGTGGACCAGCCATGCGGCCTCCGACCCCAATTCCTTGAGGGTTTCTGCCATTGGGAAAATCAAATCAGGCGCGAAGGCCCCCGTCAATTGACGCTTGGCACCAGCGGGATTTGTCAGTGGCCCCAATATGTTAAAGATTGTTTTGCATCCAAGTTCTTGGCGCACCGGCATCACATGTTTGACGGCTGGATGGTGCATTGGGGCCATCATGAAGCCGATGTTGGCTTCCGCCAGAGCAGTCTCCACCACATCCGGCCCGACCATAATGTTGACGCCCATTTCAGTGAGGATGTCGCCCGCGCCTGAAAGCGAGGACAGGTTTTTGTTGCCATGTTTAGCCACTGGCACGCCTGCGCCCGCAACCACAAAGGCCGACGCGGTCGAAATATTCAGTGTTTTCATCCCGTCGCCGCCAGTGCCCACGATGTCGATCGCACCTTCTGGTGCTTTGACAGCGTTGCATCGCGCCCTCATCACGGCTGCGGCGGCGGCATATTCGGCGACGGACTCACCACGGGCTCGCATCGCCATCAGCAAGCCACCGATTTGGGAGGGCAAAGCCTCCCCATCAAAGAGGAGCGCAAACGCTTCTTCGGCTTGCACTTTGGACAGGGGACCTTCGCTCGCCGCGAAGATAAGGGGTTTCATGGCGTCGCTCATGCCGGTACCTTTACGAGATCAAGAAAGTTTTGCAGCAGCGCATGACCATGCTCGGATGCGATAGATTCGGGGTGAAACTGGACTCCGTGAATAGGCAAAGTTTTGTGCTGTAGGCCCATGATTGTGCCGTCTTCAAGTTCAGCCGTGATCTCAAGACAGTCGGGCAGGCTTTCCCGCTCCACCACCAAGGAATGATAGCGGGTTGCTTCAAATTCTGCTGGCAAGCCTTTGAAAAGGCCTTTGCCCTTGTTTTTCATGGTCCCCATTTTACCGTGAACGATTTCATGACAACGGACCACTTTGCCGCCAAACGCTTCTCCGATGGTTTGATGTCCAAGGCAGACACCCATCAGCGGAATATCCGTTTCAGCCGCTGCTTCTGTGAGCGCTAGGCAAATTCCTGCCTGTGCTGGGTCGCACGGTCCTGGCGACAACAGGATCATTTCGGGGCGCAACGCCATCGCTTCTTGCACGTTAAGCGCATCATTGCGGTGCACTTGAACATCAGCGCCTAGTTCGCCCAAATAGTGGACCAAATTATAGGTGAAGCTGTCGTAGTTATCTATCAGTAGGAGCATGTCTGGCGTCACTTGCTAAATTAAGGCTACCGCTTGCAGGTAGGGTGGCGGTATGGTCATGGCAATACATGAGGCAAGCGGGCAGACCGCGTCAAGACCAGCTGGACGTTCAGAAAGACGACAGGGTAGTTAGATCATTTCTTATGGGCGCGCTCGGCGCCACGGCTTGAACGAGTCTTTGTCTCGTCTCTCTGGTGCTTTTGACACCGTCTCCGATCACAGACGAACCACCGGCGACGGCACAGATGGAACCGTCATCTGATGAGCCGCCGGTTACGCCACAGACAGAGTTGGAGGTTGAAGCGGAGACACCTGAGATTGTTGACGCGATTGAGGTTGAGACACCAGCGACCGACGATGAAGAGGTTGCTGTCACAGATGCGCCCGACGTCACTACACCAAGCGTCGATGCAGTCGAGGATGTGGCTGATGCTGACCCGCTCGACAAAGCTGAGGCAACGATTGTTGAGGCTGAGATTGAAGCGGCGGCTATGGATGAAACGGCAGGCGTGGAGACCGCGACCATGGACACGGTACTGATCGCATCCCAAGGTAATGCACCGCAAGCGCCACAAACCGACCAGATCGCAGATGTGTCAACGCAGTCGGCTGATCCGATTGCCGTGCCTGACGCATCTGGGGAGGAACTCACTTATGACAGTGCGGAACCTAGTGCCGACGTATCCGCAGAAGCCTAAGAGACTTCCGAACCCGCGGCACCTGAAGCGCAAGCAGAGCAAGTTATTTCACTTTCAGAACCGTTTACGCTGCCTGAGAACGAAGAAGACAGCGCAAGCTTAAGCCAGACGATTGAATTCCCGAACCCAAATGACGCGGAAGAGCGGACAACGCCACGGGTCATCAAGCTTTGGGAGGGCAGCAACAACCTCCCGACTGGGGATTCGGGTGTGCGCGTGAACCGCGTCATTACCGACACTGCGCCTGAAGCCGTTGAAATCGACGTGCCTGCTGCGGTGCCCTCAACAGCCTTCGATCGCTTTGTGGCGGATTTCGACAATCCGCAAGGAAAGCGGTTAATGGGCGTTGTTCTGTTGCATGAGGGCAGCTTGCTTGAGACGATTGACCATATTGCGACCTTGCCTTTACCAGTGACGGTTGTGCTCGACAGCGGCGATGAGCAGGTTCGCTCGACGATGTTGGACTATCGCACGGCGGGGGCCGAGGTGGCGCTCAAGGCCGATTTCCCCACGGGCGCGCGGGCCAATGATGTTGAGGTCGCGATGCAATCAGCGCTTGGCCTTGTACCCGACGCCGTCGCATTCGTTGATCCAGGCGATACGGGGACGCAAGACAGCCGTGATGTGACCAACCAAACCATCGAAGTGCTCGCCGTCGATGGGCGAGGTCTATGATTGCCAAGAAAGGGCTTAATGCTGCGCTGCACGTGGCTAAGGGTGCGGGCATTCCATCCGCGACTATCTATCGGGAACTAGATGCGGAAGGTCAAACCGCGCGGGTGATCGGTCGCTTCCTTGAACAAGCGGCGTTCCTAGCGCGGCGAGATGATGGTGTCATCCTTTTGGGTCGTATGAGTGATGAGATGATTGAGGCTTTGCGCAAATGGGCAGAGCTAAACGAAACTGGGCGTGTGACGCTGGGGCCGCTTTCAGCTGCGCTTCAGCCGTGATGCGGCAAGGGCGGGCAACCGCCCATCTGTGACGCATAACCCCACCGCTATGAACGCAAAGCCCGCCCAAGCGGTCGGCGTAAGACGCTCGTCCAGAAACGCGGCCCCCAGCAGGATCGCAAAGGGTGGTATCAGGAGTGTGACAAGCATGAGATTGGCTGCACCCGCCCGCGTCAGAATCGCGAAATAGAGCACGTAGGCCAAGACGGTAGACAGCGCTGCGAGACCAAAAACGGATGCTGTGGTTGTTGATGAAAGTGCGTAGGTCGGTGGCCCATCCACAATCAGAACAATGGGCAGCATCATCAAGCTGCTGCCCGCCACCATGCCAAATGCATTGACCAGCGCTGGCTGTGTGGAGAGTTGCGTCTTGGCCCAGACGCTTGCAAAGGCATAGGACAGTGCGGCGAGCACGACTGCACCTTGTCCAAGGTTAGTAGGCGAAAGCTCCGTCAAAGCGCTAGGTCCGATGATGACGGCAACACCGAGCAGGCCGAAGCCCGCGCCAATGAGCTTGCTTAGGGTCAGGGGTTCGTCTTTCAGAAGCATCCCAGCCACAACAGCACCGAAAAGCGCGGTGGTACCATTGAGGATAGACGCCAACCCGCTTTCAATTTGCGTTTGGCCCCAAAAGATGAGCGAAAAGGGGATGGCGTTGTTAAGCGCGCCCATCACGAGGAAGGCAAACCAGATGCGTGGGTCACGGGGCAGCGGGATTTTCCGGATTATAACAATCGCCAGAAGGATCGGGCAGGCCCATGAAACGCGGTGAAACGTCACTGTCAGTGGTGGCACCTCCTCCAACGCGACTACAGCAAAAAAGAATGACCCGCCCCAGACCGCCGCAAGGGCGAGGAGCATGAGTGTTGCTGAGAGTATCAGGCGTGGTGATTGGGTCATAAGCGAATCGTAGCTGTCGCTTTGCGGTCAAGCGACCCGTTTCTTGTGCCTTAGCCGTTGCCGTCGCCGGTAAACATGCCCGCGTCCGCTGCTGCCTTGCGAATGGCGTTTGATTTGTGGACGGTTTCCATATATTCCGCCTCTGGCTCACTGTCATAGACGACACCGCCGCCAGCCTGAATATAAAGTTTTTGGTCCTTCACCACGGCCGTGCGCAGCGCGATGCACATATCCATGTCGCCATTGACGGAGAAATACCCGCAGCCGCCGCCATAGACACCACGCTTTTCCGGCTCAAGCTCGTCGATGATCTCCATCGCACGAACCTTTGGTGCGCCCGATACGGTGCCCGCGGGCATCCCCGCGAAATAGGCGGAAAGGGCGTCTTGATCCTCCGCCAGCTCACCCGTCACGTTGGAGACAATGTGCATCACATGGCTGTAGCGTTCGATGATGAACTGCTCAGTGGGCTTCACCGTCCCGATTTTGGAGACTTTGCCAGTGTCGTTGCGCCCAAGGTCAAGCAGCATCAAATGCTCTGCCATTTCCTTGGCATCCGCCAACAAGTCCGCTTCGTTGGCGTCATCCTCTGTCGGCGTTGCGCCGCGCGGGCGGGTGCCTGCGATTGGGCGGATGGTGACTTCGCTGCCAAAGACGCGGACGAGGATTTCTGGGCTCGCACCCACAACTTGAAAACCGCCAAAATTGAAGTAGAACATGAACGGTGACGGGTTCGTGCGGCGCAGTGATCTATAGAGCGCGAAGGGTGGCTGCGGGAAGTCCTGCGTCCAGCGTTGCGACGGGACAACCTGAAAGATGTCGCCCGCACGGATGTATTCCTTGGCCTTTTCAACAGCGTCGAGATAGCCCTGATGCGTGAAGTTCGACGTCGGCTCCCGATCTGGCGCCGGTTCGCGGAAATCGCGGTCGTTGGGGATGGGCCGATCCAAGGCGCGTTTCGCGTCCATCACCCGCTCCGCCGCTTGAGCGTATGCCGCTTTGGCCGACAGACCCGAGCCTGTCCATGCAGGCGATACAAGGATCACATCGCCCTTAACGCCGTCAAGCACCGCGACCACAGACGGGCGCATCATAATGCCATCGGGCAGGCCGAGTGGGTCAGGGTTGATGTTGGGCAAATGCTCGACCAAGCGGATGGTATCATAGCCTAGATAGCCGAAAAGCCCCGCAGAAGCGGCGGGCAGGTCGGCAGGAAGGTCCATCCTGCTTTCTTCCAGAACCCCGCGAAATGCTGTCAAAGGATCGTCATCGCAATCGGTGAAGGCGTCCAAATCGACACGCGCGTTGCGGTTGATCTGTGCCTTGGTGCCATGACATTTCCAGATAAGGTCGGGGTTCATGCCAACCATCGAATAGCGCCCGCGCACCTCGCCACCAGTGACTGATTCGAGGATGAAGCTGTGTGTCCCAGCATTCGCCAAACGCAACATTAGCGAGACGGGCGTGTCAAGGTCGGCCGCCAATCGCGTGTAGACCACCTGACTTTCGTCCGCATCATATCGCGCGGCAAAGTCATCATATGCCGGTTGGATCGCCATAAGTTTTATTGAAACTGACTGTGAACCGCGTCGATAATCGCGGCATCAAGCTGCACATCGGTCCGGCGCTGCACGGCACCGGCGTAGGCATCAAACAAATCCTGCGCGATGCCACCCTGGGCAAGGCCGCTGATCTGCTCACGCTCTGCCGATGTCATGGTATTTTCTGGATTGGGCGGGTTGATTGCATCCACGCGGGCGATGATCGCGCCGGTTGGGGTTTCAACCACGACCGTTTCGGACAGCGGAGTTGCGAAAACCTCTGTTATAAACGCAGGTGGGGTGCCTTCAACAAAGCTGCGACGGGTGAGGCCGAACTCATTGATCGATGCCAGATCGAGGCTTGCAAAATCGGTTAGTGGATCGATTTGGGTTGACATCTCTTCTGCAAGCTCCACCACAGCCTCGCGTTCTTGATCGGCGGTCCAGAATGCAATCACTTGCTCTCTAACGCCCTCAAACGGGATCACGCTTGGCGGTGTCACACCATCAAGGCGCAGGGCAAAGATGCCACCGTCGGACAGGTTGTTGATCGCAGGAAAGTCGCTCTCGCTCGCCGTCGATGCTGCTACGCGGAACTCACCATAGGCTGCAATCTCGTCCGCGCTGTCAGGGGTGAGGCTAATTTGGCCAAACTGCATATCAGTTTCGTTCGCCAACTCTTCCAACGACGCGCCACCCACCAGCAAGTCCGTGATAAACTCAACCGACCCGTCAATCACGCGCCGCGCGCGGTCTGCTGAGGCTTCGACGCGCAACTGGTCAGCAGCGTCCTCAAAGCTTGTTTCTTGCGCATTCAAAACCGCGTTCATGCGGAACAGTGCTGGACCGATGGACGAATTAAGTGGCCCAACCACATCGCCAGCTTCCGCTCCAAACACTGCTTCGCCCGCAGCGCCCAATTCGTCCTTATCCACGTCGCCCAGATCAACATCGGCAAGGTCCAAGCCGCGCTCTTCTACCAGCGCGTCAAAATCGATCTCGCCGGCGTCGAGTTGGGCTTTCGCCGCAGTGGCAGACGCTTCGTCCACGAAGACCAACCGTTCCACCAAACGGCGCTCCGGCTGCACAAACTCAGCGATCCGATCGTTGTAGATTTGGCGAAGCGTGTCTTCCTCAATCTGAAGATCATCTTGGATCATGTCTGGCGTCAACCATGCAAAAGAAATCTCCCGCGCCTCTGAGGTGGTGAAGAGGTCTGGATTGGCCTCAAAAAACGCTCGTAGGTCTTCGTCCGTTGGCGCCGCAATCGCCGTCTCAAGATCATCAGCGGTCAGATTGGCAAAAACGAAGTCGCGCTGCTCCCCATAGAACTGAACCAGTTGGTCGGTGTAGGCCTCTGGCGCGGTAATGCCACCAACGATGGCGGACTGTAGGATTGTGCGGGCCGCGCTTTCGCGGATTGAGGTTTCGTAAAGCGCTTCGGTGATCCCATTGCGGCGCAGGGCGCTGCGGTAAGCTTCGCGGTCAAACGACCCGTCAAGACCACGGAAGCTCGGCACGCGAAGCACTTCTTCGCGGACGCGCTCATCACCGACGGAGAGGCCCATTTGCATCGCCTCATTGTCCAGCGTCCGTGCCGTGATCAGTTGCGATTGGGCGAGGGCGACAACGCCTAGGCTTTCCGCTTCTTGAAAGGTGATGCGGCTGCCCAGTTGCGATTCAAACGCGCTCAGTTGTTGGTTTAAAGCATTGCGGTAAGAGGTGACGGATACATCTTTGTCCCCAACCGTGCCGATTGAGCGGACATTGCTGTTAAATCCACCGGTGCCAAAGCCCAGCAAACCAACACAGAGCAACAACATAATTGCCCAAAGAAAATAACGTGGTTTCTTCTGTTCAGCCATCTGCGTGGATACCCTGTGCAATGAGCGGTTTTTGCTTTTGCAACTGCATATGGTGCAGGCGGGCGGGGCGCAAGGGTTAGGGGATGAAAGCCACCAGCCTGTCGAACAATTTTGCGATGCCAGAACGGTCGATATTGGCGAAAGCGACGCGCAGCTGCTGTGCACCCGACGGATCGCTGTCTGGAACGAACATTGTGCCGGGCAGCAATAGGATGCCTGCGTCTTTCACCAAGCGCGGGGCAAGGTCGGCTGACGACAGATCAAAAGGGTGTTTCATGTAGGCAAAATAGGCGCCGCATCCCAAAAGCTCCCAACCCTTTGCTTCGAGCTTTGGCATATTGTCCGCGATGGCCGCGCGGCGGTCTAAAATCTCCAACCGTTCGCCGGCGACCCAGTCGGACAGGTGTTGCATCCCCCAAAGCGCGGCGCGTTGGCCCAATTGGTTTGGGCAGATGGTGACAGTGTCGAGGAATTTCTCCATCTCCCTCAAACGCCCTGGTGCCGCAACAACAGCCCCGACGCGATGCCCCGTGAGACGATAGGCTTTGGAAAAGGAATAGAGGTGGATCAATGTCGCGTCCCAATCCTGCTGCGTAAACAGCGGGTGGGGTGCTCCCTCCCGACTGTCGAAATCGCGGTAGGTCTCATCAATGATCAGCGCAATGCCGTGGGCCTGCGCCAGCTTGAAAAAGGCGAGCACCGTGTCCGCAGGATATTCGACACCGCAGGGGTTGTTTGGGCTGACGAGTGCGATGGCACGAGTTTTGGGGGTGATCAACGCTTCGGCATCGCTGGAAATAGGGATCGAATTATCGCCGGTTTTGAGCGGTACCGTTTTGACGCCGCTCATGTCGAGCCACATTGCGTGGTTGAAGTAATAAGGCGTCGGAATGATGACCTCATCCCCATCGCTACAGAGCGACGCAATGGACGCGGCGAAGGCTTGGTTGCAGCCTGAGGTGATAGCTACCTTCTCCTCAGTAATCGCTGCGCCATAGGCATCTGACCACCGCGCCGCGACCTCTTGTCTGAGTGCTGGCAGACCCAAAACGGGGCCGTAGATATGGCTTGTTGGATCTTCAACAATCATCTGGGCCATCGCCGCCCGCAGGTTTTCAGGCGGGGGATCGACGGGTGCTGCCTGACTGACGTTGAGCAGTGGACGGTCGCCGGGATGATCCACGCCCTCAAGCCAGCGACGCGCCTCCATTACGGGCGGCGCAAAGGTCGAAGCGGTGCGGGGTTGGGTCATGTCAGTAGTGTCCTTGGCGGCTGAGATCAATCTTTGCCGCGATACGGCTCCACATATTGTAGGGCCATGTCCCATGGAAAAAAGATCCACGTGTCTTGGCTGACGCCCGTGATGAAGGTGTCGACCTGTGGCTCCCCTTCAGGCTTGGCATAGACGGTGGCGAAATGTGCGCGTGGGTAAAGCTGGCGCACGAGTTCCAGCGTCTTACCGCTGTCGACAAGGTCATCGACGATCAGGATGCCGGTGCCGTCGCCCATTATGTAAGTGTCAGGGGATTTGAGAACTTTCGCCTCCCGCCGCTGGTCGGCTTTGCCGCCGCCGGAGTGGTAAGACATAACAGAGATCGTATCGACCGTGCGGATATCAAGCTCCCTAGCCACGATCATGGCAGGGGCCATCCCGCCGCGCGTGATCGCAACCACGGCGCGCCATGCCCCGTCATCAGGGCCCTTGCCATCAAGTCGCCATGCCAACGCACGGCTGTCGCGGTGAATTTGGTCCCAAGAAATGTGGAACCCTTTTTCGTGTGGAAGGCGATCTGTCATGCTCAGCTCCGGTCAGGTCAGTGCGATTTTCATGCCCAACAGGGCGAGGAACGTGCCAAAAGTCCGGTCGATCCAGACCTTTGCACGGCGATAGCCACTTCGGGCTTTTTCAGTTGAGAAAAGCCCTGCAACTATCAAATACCAAAGGGTTTCATTAATAAGGATGATGATAACAATGGCCGTTTTCCAGCCGAGCGCCGTGTCTGGTGGCACCAATCCAATAAACACAGCGCCAAAGAAAACGGCTGATTTTGGATTGCTCAAGAAGGTCAGGTAGCCAAGGCGGATCGCGCTCCACGATGTGTGCGGATTCGCAGTGACTTCGCTAACGTCTGCCGTCGGCTCCTTTGCGTGCCGCCACATGCTGCAAGCAATGAAAAGGACGAAGGCCGCGCCTGCGAGTTTGAGGCCAACAAACAGGTAGGGTACCAGTTCGAAAAGAACGGCTACCCCCGTCATCGCCGCTATTGCCCATGTCGCAGCGCCCAAACCAAATCCTAAAGCCAATCCTGCCGCTGGTCCGAACCCTTCGGCGGCAGCAACCCGCAAGGAGACGATAAAGGCCGGGCCGGGGCTGATCGCGGCGGCCAAATGGATGGCCGCAATGGCGAAGAAAGCCGTCAGCGTCACTTATTATTCCTTCGTGATATCAGGGGCATCGACGGCTTTCATGCCAACGACATGGTAACCTGAATCAACGTGCAGCACTTCGCCGGTCGTGCCAGAGCCGAGGTCGGACAACAGGTACAGCGCGGATTTACCCACATCTTCAATCGTCACAGTCCGGCGAAGCGGGGAGTTGTATTCATTCCACTTCAGAATATAGCGGAAATCGCCGATGCCAGAGGCGGCGAGCGTCTTGATGGGACCAGCGGAGATCGCATTGACCCGAATGCCGTCTTTGCCGAGGTCTTCGGCCAGATAACGCACCGATGCCTCCAACGCCGCCTTGGCGACGCCCATGACATTATAATGTGGCATCACGCGTTCCGCGCCGTAGTATGTCAGCGTCAGGCAGGAGCCGCCATCGTTCATTATCTTTTCGGCACGTTGCACGACGGCGGTGAAAGAATAGACGGAGATATCCATCGACATCGCAAAATTGCCGCGTGTCGTATCCACATAGCGACCACGTAATTCATTTTTATCAGAAAAACCAATGGCATGCACGACGAAGTCCAAGCTGCCCCATTCCTCTTTCAATCTGTCAAAGAGTGCGTCAATCGACGCTTCATCGCCCACGTCGCACGGGAGGACCAAGTTGGAACTGACAGACTCAGCCAGCGGTCCCACGCGCTTTTTCAAAGCCTCGCCCTGATAGGAAAACGCAAGTTTTGCGCCGGCATCCGCGCAGGCTTTCGCAATTCCCCATGCAATTGATTTGTCGTTGGCGAGGCCCATGATCAGGCCGCGCTTACCGGCCAAAAGCTGATTGGACATATGCTCCGCTCCATCTATGTTTTTTTCGGGTGTAGGCTATTGCGTTTTTTGCCGCAAGCGCACTTGATCCGGATCAATCGAAGATCGGGTGGCGTTATCTATAGGTATCGTATCATGAAAGGGGACGCGATGTCGGAACGAACTGGTATTTTTGCGGGGGACAACCCGTTTGAGCTCGCGCGGTCTTGGTTGTCGGAGGCTGAGGCGTTGGAGCCGAATGATCCGAACGCCGTGTCGCTGGCGTCAGTGGATGAAAGCGGGATGCCCAACGTCCGCGTGGTTTTGCTGAAATCGATCGAGGATGATGCGTTTGTCATCTACACAAATTACACAAGTGCTAAGGGCCGTGAAATTCTGGGGTCGGGGAAAGCTGCGTTTGTGATGCATTGGAAATCATTACGTCGGCAAGTCCGCGTGCGCGGTTTGGTTAAGCGGGAAGATGGCGAAATCGCCGACACCTACTACAAAAGCAGGCCGCTTGAGAGCCGTTATGGGGCGTGGGCCTCGCGTCAGTCACAACCGCTTGGATCAAGAGATGAGTTGATGGCCGAACACGCCAAAGTGCAAGAACGCCTTAGCAACGATCCGGATCGACCTCCCTTTTGGGGCGGGCTACGTATCATCCCGGTGGAAATGGAGTTTTGGGCCGATGGGGAGTATCGACTGCATGACAGATTTAAGTGGGAACGTGCAACACTCGACACCAATTGGAAAATTTCGCGTCTATTTCCCTAAAAAGGGGTTGGTTTTTCCCATGTGTTAACTGTAGCGTATCGGGGTTAGACAGTTAGTAGACTGACAACCCACTCAAACCTTGCTCGGCACGACCGCGCACCCACAAAAGAGCGCTTAATGACCACTGACGACACGAACCAGGTGAATGGCCAAATCAAATGGTTTGACCCTGCGAAAGGTTTTGGATTCGTCGTGTCAGATGAAGCCGGTCCAGACATTCTCTTGCATGCCAATGTTCTACGGAATTTTGGGCAGGGGTCTGTCTCTGATGGGTCGCGGATCGAGATTGTTGTTCAGCGCACTAATCGTGGCCTGCAGGCGGTTGAAATCGTCTCAATCCAGCCGCCGGAAGATGATGGCACTCCACCGCTCGGCGACATGCAGGAAGTGACCGCAGAAGAAATCGCGGCGAGCCCTGTGCATCCAGCGCGGGTGAAATGGTTCGATGAGGGCAAGGGTTTTGGTTTCGCGAATGTCTTTGGCGATGACCGCGATGTCTTCTTGCATATCGAAGTACTACGTCGTTCTGGTTTAGCTGATCTTGCAACAGGCGAAGCGATCGCAATGCGCATGATGAATGGCAATCGTGGGATGATGGCGATTGATATTCTGAGCTGGGAATCTGCCGCCAAATGACGCGCGCGGCGTCGTTCGCAGTAATCTTTTATTTATCGTTACTTGGGCCAGCGGCCTCTGCTGCCTGTTCAGACGATCGCGTTACAGTCTTTGGGGACTGGGGTATGGCACGGTTTACGGTGCAAGTCGCCGATGACGCGGCCGAACGCAGTCAGGGTCTGATGTTTATAGAACAGATGCCAACACTCGAAGGTATGCTCTTTGTTTATGAGCGGCCACAGCGTGTGGCGTTCTGGATGCGCAACACGCTTATCCCTCTCGATATGATATTTGTCGAACCGGATGGTGTGATTTCCAAGATCCATAAAGAAGCAGTGCCGCTTGATGAGACAGGGATCCCAGGCGGTGACAATGTCCAGTATGTGTTGGAAATCAATGGTGGGCTGAGCGATCGGCTGGGCATCAGCGTAGGTGACATTCTCCAGCATCCATTTATCGGCCCCGGCGCTGCGAAACCTTGCGCAAATTAAACGCGATTAGGGTCTTTTCAAATCAGTTTCGTGAGCGTAGATAAGCGTCGATCGGGGCATAGCGCAGCCTGGTAGCGCATCTGTTTTGGGAACAGAGGGTCGGGAGTTCGAATCTCTCTGCCCCGACCATAAAAAAACGGTAGGCCAAATGGCCTGCCGTTTTTTTGTGATTACGGTGGATGTGGCAACGCTTTGACGCAGCGGGTAGCGGCGTCTTCGTGTGTCGTAACTCGTGTGACCGTGGCTAAATGAACACGTGTGTCCGGCTCGACAAAATTTGGAACCATGTCTGTGTGACGTCGTTAAGCAGTGTTAAGGGCGGTGGAATTCTTCACTCAAAACCTCAGCAAGATTTGCCAAGGTGCCGTGATTATTCGGATTCTTCTTATTCAACGATCGGATGATCACTGTGGACATCGATGTTGAGGAATCGGCAATTGTAAAAGCGGGGCCTGACTTCGCCAGTCGTCAACTTAAAAAACCCAATATTTAGTAAAGAAACCCGTTGACCCACTAGGTGTAGTTGTTCCAAGTTGTGCAGGCTGGCGCGGACAACACTACATGTGGTGTCAGCACGGGGATTGACAAACACAACCAGCGTATCGCGCCGGACGACCTGCTTGTAGCGGGCCGCTAAAGATTTGTCTCAATCGTGGTACCGCATAGCAATGTTGAGGGCGCACTGCTGTGCGCAGACTGATTTAAAAGTGCCGCAACGACGGCGATGACAGGGGCAGACGCGATGAAGATTGAACGTAACTTCACCACTTCCGGTAAAGATGCATACGATGGTTTGGACTTCTCCAACACCAGTTCCGAGATTCGGAACCCAGATGGAACCATTGTGTTCAAACTGGACGACTGTGAAATTCCAACATCTTGGAGCCAAGTAGCGAGCGACGTCATCGCGCAGAAGTATTTCCGGAAAGCAGGCGTCCCGTCAGTTCTGAAGAAAGTGAAAGAGAAGGGTGTGCCGGAGTTCCTGTGGCGATCCGAGCCGGATGAAGGCGCCGAGATGGGTGGGGAAACATCTGCAAAGCAGGTTTTCGACCGTTTGGCCGGCGCTTGGGCTTACTGGGGCTGGAAAGGCGGCTATTTCTCCACGGAAGAGGACGCGCGCACCTATTTTGACGAAATGCGCCACATGCTGGCCACTCAGCGCGCCGCGCCAAACTCCCCACAGTGGTTTAACACTGGCCTGCACTGGGCCTATGGCATCGACGGTCCTGCACAGGGGCACCACTATGTCGATTACAAGACAGGTGACCTGACGAAATCAAAGTCCTCTTACGAGCATCCACAGCCGCATGCTTGCTTTATCCAATCCGTCTCTGACGACTTGGTCAACGATGGCGGCATCATGGACCTCTGGGTCCGCGAAGCACGTCTGTTTAAATACGGTTCCGGTACGGGCACCAACTTCTCCTCCCTCCGTGGTGAGGGAGAGCCGCTCTCGGGCGGTGGAAAATCCTCCGGCTTGATGGGGTTCTTGAAAATTGGTGACCGCGCAGCGGGCGCGATCAAATCTGGCGGCACGACACGTCGCGCGGCGAAAATGGTCATCGTCGATGCCGATCACCCAGACATCGAAGAATTCATCGACTGGAAGGTGATTGAAGAGCAGAAAGTCGCATCCATTGTCGCAGGCTCCAAGATGCACGAGCAAAAGCTAAATGGCATTTTTGCGGCGATCAAATCATGGGATGGTGTGGAAGCAGACGCTTATGATCCGAAGATAAACAAATCTTTGAGGACAGCGATCCGAGAAGCCAAAAAGGTTGCGATCCCAGAGACATATGTGAAGCGTGTTCTGGATTACGCCAAGCAAGGCCACACCAGCATTGAATTCCCGACATATGACACAGATTGGGACTCAGAGGCTTACTCCTCCGTGTCCGGCCAGAATTCCAACAACTCCATCCGCGTCACCGATGCTTTCTTGAAGGCTGTCGAGGATGACGCTGACTGGCACCTGCGCAACCGCAAAAACGGCGAAGTGGCCCGGACCATCAAAGCCCGTAATCTGTGGGCCAAGGTGGGCCACGCCGCTTGGGCCTGTGCAGATCCGGGCATTCAGTACCACGATACGGTCAACGCATGGCACACATGCCCAGAAGACGGTGAGATTCGCGGCTCAAACCCTTGTTCTGAATACATGTTCTTGGATGATACAGCGTGCAACCTTGCCTCCATGAACCTGCTGACGTTCTACAAGGACGGTGAGTTCCAAGTCGAAGACTACATGCACGCCACACGTCTGTGGACAGTGACACTCGAAATCTCCGTTATGATGGCGCAGTTCCCATCGAAAGAGATCGCGCAGCGGTCCTATGACTTCCGCACCTTGGGCCTAGGCTATGCCAACATCGGCGGTTTGTTGATGAACATGGGTTTCGGCTATGACAGCGACGAAGGCCGCGCGATGGGCGCCGCTTTGACGGCGATCATGTCGGGCGTATCCTACGCAACCTCCGCTGAGATGGCGAGCGAGCTTGGCGCGTTTCCTGGATACAAGAAAAACGCTAAGCACATGCTGCGCGTCATCGAAAATCACCGCACGGCGGCGCAAGGCAAGATAACTGGCTATAAGAAACTGGCAGTGAAGCCCGTGGCCTTGGACCATGCGAATTGCCCTGACCCACGACTGGTCGATCTGGCGATGTCGAGCTGGGATGAGGCGCTGGAGCTTGGCAAAAAGCATGGCTACCGCAACGCGCAGGTCTCCGTTATCGCGCCAACAGGCACGATTGGTCTCGTCATGGACTGCGACACCACGGGGATCGAGCCGGATTTCGCGCTAGTGAAGTTCAAGAAACTCGCTGGTGGTGGTTACTTCAAGATCATCAACCAATCTGTTCCAGCAGCCCTTGAAAAGCTGGGCTATGGCTCCGCGCAGATCGAAGAGATCATCGCCTACGCTGTGGGCCACGGCTCCTTAGGTCAAGCGCCAGCCATCAACCACACATCCCTGATCGGACATGGGTTTGGTCAAGCTGAGATTGACAAAGTAGAGGCAGCACTCGCCTCTGCCTTCGATATTCGCTTTGTCTTCAACCAGTGGACGCTGGGCGAAGAGTTCTGCACCAAATCCTTGGGCATCCCGGCGGAGAAGCTGAACGATCCAACCTTCGACCTGCTGCGTCACCTTGGATACTCGAAGCAGGACATTGATGCCGCCAACGACCACGTCTGCGGCACCATGACCCTCGAAGGTGCGCCGTTCCTGCAGGAAGAGCACTTGAATGTCTTCGATTGTGCGAACCCATGCGGCAAGAAAGGCAAGCGCTTTCTCAGCGTCGACAGCCACATCACCATGATGGCGGCGGCGCAATCCTTCATCTCCGGCGCGATCTCAAAAACGATCAACATGCCGAACGATGCGACAATTGAGGATTGCCAGAAAGCATACGAGTTGAGCTGGTCCTTGGGCATCAAGGCCAACGCGCTCTACCGTGATGGTTCCAAATTGTCCCAGCCATTGGCCGCAGCGCTTGTGGAGGATGACGACGAAGCCGCTGAAGTGCTCGAAACAGGCTCTCCGCAGGAGAAGGCAGCAGTTCTGGCCGAGAAGGTGGTTGAAAAGATCATCGTTAAAGAAGTCATGCGCGAGCAAGAGCGTGAAAAGATGCCAGAGCGTCGTAAAGGTTACACGCAAAAAGCCATCGTGGGAGGTCACAAAGTCTACCTCCGTACAGGTGAATATGAAGACGGCAAGCTGGGCGAAATCTTCATCGACATGCACAAAGAGGGCGCGGGCTTCCGTGCAATGATGAACAACTTCGCCATCGCGGTGTCTGTCGGTCTTCAGTACGGCGTGCCGCTCGAAGAGTTTGTTGACGCCTTCACCTTCACCAAGTTCGAGCCAGCTGGCATGGTCCAAGGCAACGACAGCATCAAGAATGCGACGTCGATCCTCGACTACATCTTCCGCGAATTGGCGGTGTCCTACCTCGACCGCACCGATCTGGCACATGTGAAGCCCGAAGGCGCAGCCTTCGATGACATTGGACGCGGTGAGGAAGAGGGTGTCAGCAACGTGCAAGCACCTTCGGAGACGGCTGCAACACGGTCGCTGGAAGTCTTGAAGCAAATCAGCTCCACCGGTTACTTGCGCAAGCGGATGCCACAAGAGCTGGTCGTGCTGAACGGCGGACAGGGTGCGAGAGCCCTCTCGACTGGAACGGATCCGATGGGCGCACTGCAAACGTTGGTGCCTGAGGTGACTGAGACGGCAATGTCCACTGGCACCATCACCTCCACCGGCATCTCCGCCCGCGATAAGGCGAAGATGCAGGGGTACGAGGGAGACCCATGTGGTGAATGCGGGAACTACACATTGGTGCGCAACGGCACCTGCATGAAGTGCAACACCTGCGGTGGAACGTCAGGCTGTAGCTAAGAGAATCCGGGGCGGGTGTGCTCGCCCCCGGGCGCGGTTCGGGCCGCAGGCAAAAAACTACGAGCGGTATAATACGAGCCCGAAAAGCGAGACTATAAAGGGGGACTTTGGTCCCCCTCCTTTTTTGCTGCGGCGGGCAAAAAACACCGGATTATGGGTCTGGCGCCAGATATTAAAGACATTGCGGCATGTGACCGGTCGCCCCAAAAGAAATTCGGCGGCAAACATATTGGCGGAAAAGAGCGCCGTGGCTTTGAAAATGGTGCGGCTGATTTCCCTCGTTTTGGGAGTTGTGTCAAACAGGCCATCCTCCAACCCGATGGCGCAATTTACGAAGGCGAAGGCGGCTTGGCTTGCAGCGGTGTCGTGGAAGGCTTGAACCACGTCATAAACCACCGAAGTCGCATCAGGATGTGCAGCGGCGAGAAGGCGTTCTGCAAAGAATTCTTCGATCTCAGAATAGAGTGTGGTCAAGCGCGAGAGCTCGTATAGTTTCAATACGAAAATCAATCGCATGCCATTTGTGGAATTCTGGATCGTTTGTTTCGAAAATGGAAACTATGGGCAGATTGGTACCGATGCGTCTGGGGCGCTGCCCCGGAACCCGAGGTATTTTATGCGAAAGAGGGGCGAAAATTTTGCAAAAATTGAAGGGAAATTGCTTGGAGTTGCTATGCGACACAGGCTGAGGAGCCGATGATCGCGCGAAAGACGGCCCCCTTTATGGTGCCTGGCGCCCCACTGAAGGGGCCTGCATTTACCTTTTAATGTCGAAGTCAGGCTCGGCGAGGGTGAAGCCCGAAAATTCAAATCCAGGGGAGACTGTGCAGCCCACCAAAGTCCATGCGCCGGTGGTCCGTGCCGATTGCCAATGCTTTGTCGGCACCATGAGTTGCGGGTGTTGGCCATTGGTGAGGTCGGGGCCAAGGATATGGTCATGGGCAGGGCCATCAGCGGTTTCGGCCATTGAGAGGATCAGCGGTGCGCCAGCGTAGTAGTGCCAGATTTCAACCGCGTCGACGGTGTGCCAATGGCTTTTCTCGCCTTCTGCCAAGAGGAAATAGATGCAGGTGCCAACAGAACGGCCTGCGTTGTCCGCTTGCCACGTTTGCCGGTAGTGGCCGCCTTCGGGGTGCGGGGACAGGTTGAGCTGCGCGATAATTTCTTCAGCCGTCATCGCTTTGCTTTCTGATGAGGGGCAGATGCGGCGCAGCGGTTTCGGCAAAGAGACTGCCACGCGGATCATCGAAGAGTTCGACACAGCGTTTGACCGCCTTGAACCCATGGCGCTGATAGAAAGCCAGTGCGTGCGGTGAATCGAGCGTGCAAGTGTGCAGGGTGAACCTGTTGATCGGCCGCGAAAAGGCACGGGTCTGAGCCAGGGCCATCATCGCGGGGCCGAACCCTTTGCCCGTGGCGGAGGGGACGAGGCCGAAGAAGGCAAGCTCGCAGTCAGGGGCATCGCGAAAGTCAATCTCGACGAGGCCAATGGGCGTTTCGTTTTCACTGAACACCCATGTTTCGACGTCTGGATGGGTCAGGATTGCGGTAAGGTCGGTGTCCGAGAGTTTCAGGCGTGACACCCAGAGCCAATCTTCGCCAATGGCGCGGAAGAGGGCGCGGTAATCCACGACGGAAAGCCGTTTACGGGTTGCCGTGACCGTCGCGGGGAAGTCAGCCGTGAGATCGGGCTGCGGCGTTGTCATCTCTAGATGAGTGACGACCGCCGCGATCTGTCCGTTTGGGACGTCGTGAAAGCCCGATGTGAGCATTAAGATTTCAAGATGCTCTTTCCGGCGTAGACGGCTGTTTCGCCCAACACTTCTTCGATCCGAATAAGCTGATTGTATTTTGCCAAACGGTCGGAGCGGGAAAGGGAGCCAGTCTTGATCTGACCGCAATTCGTGGCAACGGCGAGGTCGGAGATGGTGGCATCCTCCGTCTCGCCCGAGCGGTGCGACATGACATTGCTGTAGCGGGCACGGTGCGCCATCTCGACCGCTTGAAGAGTTTCTGTCAAGCTACCGATTTGATTGACTTTTACGAGCATAGAGTTCGCCACGCCCCGCGCGATACCATCGGCCAAACGGGTTGGGTTGGTTACGAAAAGATCGTCGCCCACAAGCTGGACTTTGTCGCCAATGAGATCGGTGAGCATCTTCCAGCCCTCCCAGTCATCCTCATCCATACCGTCCTCGATGGAGATGATCGGATAGTCTTTGCAAAGGTCTGCGAGGTATTGTGCGTTTTCCGCAGATGTGAGCGATTTGCCTTCACCCACCATCTCATACTTGCCATCCTTGTAGTATTCAGAGGAGGCGCAATCGAGGGCGAGGTAGATGTCTTCGCCAAGCTTGTAGCCTGCTTTTTCAACGGACCTTTTGATGAAGTCCAAAGCAACACGCGTGCTTTCCAGATTTGGCGCAAAGCCGCCTTCATCGCCGATGCCAGTGTTGTGGCCGGCGATGGACAGTTCTTTTTTTAACGTGTGGAAGACTTCGGCACCCATGCGGATCGCTTCGCGGATGTTGGAGGCAGAGACTGGCATGATCATGAATTCTTGGATGTCGATTGGGTTGTCAGCATGTTCGCCGCCATTGATGATGTTCATCATAGGCACCGGCAGGGTGCGGGCCGAAGTGCCGCCGACATAGCGGAACAGGGGCTGCGCGGTGTAGTCTGCTGCGGCCTTGGCAACGGCGAGAGACACGCCAAGGATCGCGTTTGCGCCCAAGCGGCCTTTGTTTGGTGTGCCATCAAGTTCGATCATCGCTTGGTCGATGGCGACCTGTTCAATCGCGTCAAAGCCGACCAAGGCTTCTGCGATCTCGCCGTTCACGGCGGCCACAGCTTCCAAGACGCCTTTGCCCATGTAACGGGATTTGTCCCCGTCGCGTTTTTCCACAGCCTCATGCGCGCCAGTGGAGGCCCCCGATGGCACCGCCGCGCGGCCCATCGTGCCGTCTTCGAGGATCACATCGACTTCAACAGTTGGGTTGCCGCGGCTGTCGAGGATTTCGCGGGCGTGAATGTCGATAATGGTACTCATGTCTAAAGTCCTTTGGGAGGTCGTTGTAGGAGTGGCTATACCTTGGCTTCTTCCGCAGGGGAAGGTTGCAGGCCGCGGGATTCGCGCCAGAGAGTGAAAATACCGGCAGAAATGATGATGGTGACGCCGATGATTGTGGGCAGGTCGGGCACCTCAGCGAAGGTTATTCCTGCGACGAGAATGGCGAAGGGCATCCGAGCATAGCGGAAAGAGGAGATGACGGCGGCATTCCCGATACGGGTGGCGGCGATGATAAGGAGGTAGGCAATCAATCCAATGGCCACGCATCCGATTAGCAGAAGCGCGACGGTCAGGTTTGGAATGACGAAAGCGCCCCCTTGGAGTGGCATCAATGCCCAACCCGCGAAAATCAGGCAGATGAGCGCATGGATGGAAAGTTGCACGCCTGTGATATCGACCGTCACCGCGCGCGTGGTGATGTCGCGGGCAGCAAGGCCAAGCATGCCGCCAACGGCTAGTAGAGTGAGGGGGGTGAAGCTGTCTGTGCCTGGGCGTAAGACGATCAAGACGCCGATGAACCCAATCCCAATGGCGAGCCAGCGGCGCCAACCGACATTTTGGCCCAGAAACATCGCCGCGCCCATTGCGACGACAAGGGGTGTCGCTTGGATCACGGCGGAGGCCGTGGTGAGTGGGATCGTGGCAAGCGCGTTGACAAAAAAGAGGGTACCCAGAACTTCAAAGGATGATCGCAGCAGCACCAACGGGTCAAGATAGGCGCGTGTCCAGAGCTTTTGCCCGCGCAGAAGCTGCCAAAGCAAAAGAATTAGCGTACCTCCAGCGCCAATCACCATGATGATCTGGCCTGTGGGGAGCGTGGCGGAGATCATTTTGATAAACGCATCCTCCACAGCGAATGCGCTCATTGAGACGGTCATCAGCAGCGCGCCGCGCAGGTTTTCCGTCATGATTGGAGTTTCTTGATCGGGACGCCATAAAGCTCAAGCCGGTGGCCCATCAGTTTGTAGCCCAGTTTTTCAGCGATTCTTTCTTGCAGGGCTTCAATCTCTTCATCGACGAACTCGATCACTTCGCCGGAATTAACGTCAATGAGGTGATCATGGTGATCGCCATCTGCGGTTTCATAGCGCGCACGCCCGTCGCCGAACTCATGCTTCTCAAGTATACCTGTCTCTTCAAATAGTTTGACCGTGCGATAGACGGTGGCCAGTGAAATGCTCGCATCCTCAGCAGTGGCGCGGCGGAAAAGTTCCTCCACGTCCGGATGGTCAGTGGCGGCTTCAAGGACGGAGGCAATGACGCGGCGCTGCCCCGTCATGCGCAAGCCAAGGTCTTCGCATCTTTGGATGATACTTGTCGTCATTGCATCCCACCGCTGGTCTTGACGCTTTCATAGCTTGGGCAGCGGCGCGATGGAACCACTCGATTTAGAGCGTGAGTGTGCCTGTCATCGTGCGCACCGCCTGTCCGCTGATGGTGACGGAAAACGGGTCTTGCATTGTGGTGTCTTTGATCAAGGACGGTCGCCCCATATCGACACCTTGGTGGATGGTTAGGGTGAGCGGTGTCCCAAGCCTGTCTTGCTTGAGCGCGGCAAGGGCAGCTGAGGCGCTACCTGTCGGCGGGTCCTCTGCGATATTGTCGAGGGGGGGAACATGCGGGCGTTGATTGTATCGCCTTGCCGAGTGTAAGCGAAGACGGCGAAATTCAGTTCGGTTGGGTAGGCATCAGCGGCGGCGCGGAAGGCATCGGTGATAGGCGCGCATTGCGACAGGACGTCGTTGGAGGCAAGCTCAACCATCGTGAAGATCAAACCGACAGCAGCCTGCACGGGCGCATGGGTTGCGGTGGTGATGGACGTTGCATCGATGCCCAGACATCGCGCGACCGCTTCTGGGTCCAAATCAGAACCCAATACCAATGGTACAGTTGTCGTGAAGGCCGGGCTGTCACCTTCAAATATGCAGGGGATCGGGCCTACGCCCAACTCAAGCGTCATCGGTCCGTCGTGGCCCAGATCGCGCAGAACAATTGATGTGCCGATCATGGGATGACCTGCAAAGGGCACTTCCATAGTCGGGGTGGAAATCGAACTTTGGTTGTGTTTTCTGAATCGACGGGCGGGTAAACGATGGTTGTTTCTGAGAAATTTAATTCCCGCGCGATCTTTTGCAGTTGGTCTTCTTTCAGGGAAGTTGCATCTGGAATGACGGCAAACTTATTGCCGCCAAAAGCGCAATCGGTGAAGACGTCATAAACAACGAAAGAGGTCATCAGCGCCCCCAGATGTGCTTAACTCAGTTGCACCAAAGCGTGACGCTTCTTGCCCGCGCTCAGCTTCATGGGCTTGGACAGCATATTCGCATCGACCATGAGACCCGCATTCGACAGAGGTTCGTCGTCCAATTTTGCGCCATTCTCTGCAATCAGGCGTTTGGCTTCCTTGCCGCTGCCCGCGAGTCCGGATTTCACGATCAGTTGCACGATGGAGATGCCATCGCCGATGTCATTGGCACTTAGCGTTAGTGTCGGCAAATCGTCTCCGACGCCGCCTTTCTCAAAAACCTCGCGCGCTGTCGCCTCCGCCGCTTTCGCAGCTTCTGTGCCATGCAGCAATATTGTGACCTCGTTGGCGAGGATGATCTTAGCGTCGTTAACCTCAGACCCTTTGAGCGCGCCGAGACGGTCGCATTCTTCGACGGGAAGCTCCGTAAAGATTTTCAGGAACTTACCGGTGTCGGCATCAGTGGTGTTGCGCCAGAACTGCCAAAACTCATATGGCGAAAGCATATCGCCGTTCAGCCAAACAGCCCCGCCTTGCGACTTGCCCATCTTGCGACCGTCAGAGGTGGTCAGAAGCGGTGTCGTCAGGCCATAAATCTCCTGATCCAAGACGCGACGTGTCAAGTCGATACCGTTGACGATGTTGCCCCATTGATCTGACCCGCCCATTTGCAAAAGGCAGCCATAACGGCGGTTCAGCTCAAGGAAGTCATAGGCCTGCAGGATCATGTAGTTGAACTCAAGAAACGACAGCGACTGTTCCCGATCGAGCCGCGATTTCACGCTTTCGAACGATAACATCCGATTGACGGAGAAGTGCCGCCCGATGTCGCGCAGGAAGGACAGGTAATTTAGATCATCCAGCCATTCGGCATTGTTAAGCATCAACGCATCCGTCGGCCCATCGCCGTAGGTCAGGTATTTCGCAAAGACCTGCTTCATGCTTTTGATGTTGGCCTCAATCCCAGCTTCATCGAGCAGGGGGCGTTCGTCTGAGCGGAAGGACGGGTCGCCCACCTTGGTTGTGCCGCCGCCCATCAAGGTGATCGGCTTGCCGCCGCACTTTTGGAACCAGCGCAGCACCATGATGTTCATTAAGTGCCCGACGTGAAGCGATTTTGCGGTCGCATCGTAGCCAATATAGGCGGGCACTACACCCGCACTGATCGCGTCATCCAAACCTTGATAATCGGTGCAATCGGCTAGGAAGCCGCGCTTCATCATCACTGCTATAAAATCGGACTTCGGATGGTAGGTCATAGTCTTGTTCCCAAAGGCGTTTCACGCCACTCTATAAGGCGCACAATGGGGCAGGGAAAGTGCATGTTGAAGAATCGCGTTCTGCAAGCGGCGGGAACCATGTCGGGTACATCGCTCGACGGGGTGGATGTGGCCCAGATCGAAACTGACGGCCATCGTATTCACGGGTTTGGGGAGACTGCTTTTCGACCTTACACGGATGGTGAGCAGGCCCAACTGCGTGACGCATTAGGCAACTGGCAGGATGACGATATTGCGGATGTCTCGGAACTGATCGAGACGGCGCACGCACAAGCCCTGACACCGTTTGAAGACGCGGAGGTGATTGGTTTTCATGGTCAAACCCTCGCACATGAACCCGGCGGGCGCGGCACGCATCAGGCGGGGGATGGTCAGATGCTGGCGGAAGTGCTGCAAAAGCCGGTTGTCTGGGATTTTCGCAAAGCGGATGTTGACCTCGGCGGGCAGGGTGCGCCGCTGGCTCCGTTCTACCACTTCGCATTGGCAAAACGGATTGGCGCGACGGAACCATTGGCCTTTCTCAACCTAGGCGGCGTGGCCAACCTGACTTGGATTGATCCGACGGCAGAGCGCCCAGAAGACAAAGGCGTAATGCTCGCTTTCGACACTGGACCTGCCAATGCGCCGCTCAACGATCTCATGCGCGCGCGGCTGTTGCAGCCTTACGATGCGGATGGTGCCACTGCGCAATCTGGCAGGGTCGATGGTGAGATCATTGGGCGGTTTCTGACCAACGCCTATTTCTACCGAGTGCCGCCCAAGTCGTTGGACCGCGATGCCTTCGCCTTACTGCTCGTTGACCTCAAAGACCACACCACAGAAGACGCGGCAGCGACCCTTACGGCGGCTTGCGCGCTGAGTGTTGGGGAGGGGCTGCGCCATTGCCCAAGCCCGCCTACACGCATCCTTGTTGCTGGCGGAGGCCGTAAGAACCCGACGTTGATGCAGATGCTGTCGTTCAGCCTCGATTGTCCGGTGATGCCGGTTGAAGAGGTTGAGCTGGATGGTGACATGCTCGAAGCGCAAGCCTTTGCGCATCTGGCGGCACGGGTCGTCAACGGTTTGCCGACGAGTTGCTCCACCACAACGGGCGTCAAAGCCGCGGTCTGTGGCGGAACGTTGAGCATGCCGAAAAGCGGCTGATTACTGCGCCTTCAGGTGGATGTTGAAGCGCGCGCGGATGGCCTCATCCGTCGCAGGATCCAGCCACGCCGACGAAGGCTCTGACAGGATCTTCTCCTTTGCGGCCATCGCTGTTTCGATAAGGTCCGGCTTGTCGTTCTCCGCCCATTCCTTGGGGGAGGTTCGGTCGGCGACCTCTGGATAGATGTATTCCGTTTGCATCAGCGCCAAGGTCTGATCGGACCCCAAGTAGTGACCGGGGCCCTCCAGACAGACGGAGCGCATCGTGTCTAACCCCAATGTCGCCTCGTTCACCTCGATCCCGCGGACACAGCGCATTGCTTGGCCCAAGAGGTCGTTCCCAAGGATCAGGGACTCGTGACAGAACCCGAGGAGGGAAGCATGCATCCCCGCAGCCTCGTAAACCATGTTCAGACCCGACAGCCCCGCCATAACGTTCGAGCACATCTGCTCCCACCCCGCTTGCATGTCAGGTAGCTTCGCGTCGGCAATTCCTGCCGCAGCACCACCAGGGAGGCCGTAGAAATGATGCATCTGAGCGCAGCCAGCAGTCAGCAAGGCTTGTTCGCCCGATCCACCCGACATTGCACCTGTGCGCAGGTCACTTACGAAAGGCCACGTGCCAAAGACAGCCGGATGCCCCGGTTTGATCGCGTTGACATATACAACACCGGCCAAACATTCCGCCACGGCCTGAACAATCGCGCCTGCAATCGGGGCAGGGGCCGTCGCCCCCGCTTGCCCCGCGGAAAGAAGCAGGACAGGCATCCCGCCTGCGATACATTTCTCCATCACCTGACAACTTTCAGTGGCAAACTTCATTGGTGGGACGACGAAACAGTTGGAGTTCAGCACGAAGGGTCGCACCCGCCATGCTTCCTCACTGCCCGCCATCATGTGAAGCATCTCTAGGCAGTCATCGACAAAGTCCGGTTCGGTGAAAGATGTGCCGACGTGTTTCTTGGTGCCGGAAACGGCAGCGTAGATGGTGTTATAATCCATCTCCCGATTGTCGGGGATGTCGCGGCAGACCATTGGGCGTTGCAGGAAATGGATGTTGTCCATCCTGTCGACGATCTTGGCCGCGTCAAACAAATCCTGCACGGTGCTGTCGCGGTATGCGCGGCCTTGCACGTCAACCATGTGTACCGCTGCACCGGCCGTGCCGTAATGAACCTTCGCGCCCGTCAGGTCCAAATCATGTTTTGGGTCGCGGCCATGCAAAGTGACCGATTTCGCGGCTTTGCCCAGCATCTGCATCACCAGCCTGCGCGGGAAGCGCAGGCGATTGTCGTCCCCAAGGATTGCCCCTGCTTGGACCATCGCATCGACGCCAGATTCCGGCGCGTCGATGAGGCCGATCTCTTCCAGAGCCACGAGTGCTGCCTCATGGATGGCTTGGATGTCGGCATCGGATAGGGGTTTGTAGGTGCCACCGGGCAGACCGGCGCGAACAGGGCGCAAATCTTCGGCAAGTTTGGCAGAGCGGAGCGCTGTTCGCGCTGCACGCCCGCCAGAGCGTCGCGGCCGTCCGTCACGCTGTGGAGTTTGATCGTTCATGGTTTTGGTCTTTCGTTGTGTGAGTAGAAAAGTCGAAGCTCTTACTCACCAAACGGGCGACCGCGCGCAGCACGACCACGGCGAGCGCCGATGGTTCTGCTGACCAAAGCATATTTGATCCGACAGCGTGCCAAATGATCTCTCCTTTCCTGAACGTTAGAGAGAATCACAGCCGCGCATCTAGTTTAATTCCGACCTGATGTCGTTTTTACCTTTCAAGGACACATTTTTGCGATCAGTAGGGAAATGTCCTATCGCGATCCCATCCAGTGGGTTTTGGCGCATCCGCCGAACCATCAACCTTTTTTGGCCGAAAGGTACCCTGCATTTCGCAACCTTCAGCGCATGTATTTTAAACGGCCTCGTAAGGGGTTGAGCAGCGGGAAAAAGATGCTGATCTCAAGGCTCCTCCCAACTCAAAGAAGGAGTAACAAAATGGTTCGGACATATTTGGCGGCTGGTTTTGCGCTGGTGGCGCTGTCGACCGGCGCGGCGCAGGCGGAAACGACAATAGAGGGGACAGGTTTTTCTCTTCCAACTGAACGGGCGCAAGCGGTCCTTGGCCGCGCGGATTGGACGGGTTTTTACGCCGGTGCGCAGCTGGGCTACGGCCGTGTTGATAATCCTTTTCGACAGTGAAGCGCGTGATCTCATTTACGGTCTGCATGCGTGCTACAACTATGACTGGACGCAAATCAGTGACAGCGGATCGGGGATTGATCTGGACAACGTTGCCCGCATGAAAGCCCGTGCTGGCTTGGATATGGGTCAATACATGCCCTATGTAACGCTTGGCGCGGCACAGGCGTGGACTGGCTAGGCGGTTAGTGTTGATGATCGTGGCATATTTGGTGGTGTCGGTGTCGATTATCGCCTCAGCGATATGTTGAGCATGGGCGGCGAAATCCTCCAGCATCAGTTTGAAGACTTCCATGACAGTGGCGCGGATATTGATGCGACCATCTTGTCGGCACGGGTCAGCTATTCGTTCTGATCAGACTTGTCAGGGTTTGTCGGACAAAAACGGATCGCTCACATCCGACTCGATGCTGTTGGCCAGCACCGTAAAGTCCCCGCTTTCGATCATGCTTTTGCTAATGTCGTAGATCGCGCGATGTGTGACCCGCGCAAGGGAAGTGCCGATTGAAATCCGCGCCACGCCGATGTCATCAAGCGTGGCGCGGGTATAGTCTGCTGATCCGCTTGTGATGAGAATGTTGAGCGGTTTCGATAGAGCCGCCGTGAACCGCTGGATTGTCTCCAGATCGAGGAGGAGCGTGCATGAATTGGCGAGCCACTTCGCCCATTGCCCGTTCCCTGCAAGCGCTGCAAGGACTGTCTACGGCTTTTTCTGCCTCGACGCGCAGGAGCTCGATCAAGATGTCATCGCTCATTTTGCCACGACGGAAAAGGTGGTGGTTCACGGCCATACGGTCTGGCTGCACGCGCCAGATGGCTTTGGTGCCTCGAAACTGGCGGAGAACTTCCACCGCGCTGTGACCGGCACAACCTACACGGCCCGCAATCTTAACATGATCGACAAACTCGTGGACATGAGCCGCGATTGAGGCTACCAAACCATTCATGAAAAAGAGCTGCACCCTTATTTGCTGCATTTTGACCTGCTGACATCGTCGCGGGCCGCTTTTTCACGTTTCACTCATTCGCTGAACTCGCTAAGCCCGCAGGGACAGCTTGCGCGTGAAAGACATGACCGAGATCAAACTTCATAACACCAAGACCCGACGGAAAGAGGTCTTTGAGCCGATCGACCCGCAGAATGTGCGCATGTATCTGTGTGGACCAACAGTTTACGACCGCGCGCACCTTGGGAATGCCCGAAATGTGCTGATGTTTGATGTGCTCTTTCGGCTTTTCCGGCATGTCTACGGCGCAGAGCATGTCACATATGTTCGCAACTTCACCGACGTCGATGACAAGATTAACGCCAAGGCGGCAGAGACGGGCCGCCCGATCCGTGTCATCACGGACGAGACGATCGGCTGGTATCATGATGATATGGATGCGCTGGGCGCGTTGCGACCGACCCATGAACCGCGCGCGACGGAGTATATTCAGGAAATGGTCGAAATGATCGACACCTTGACCGCCAAAGGTCACGCTTATGAGGCGGAAGGCCATGTATTGTTCGCTGTGTCCACGGACCCTGAGTATGGCTCGCTCTCCGGTCGGTCTGTTGATGATATGATCGCAGGGGCCCGTGTGGAGGTTGCGCCTTACAAGCGCGACCCAATGGATTTCGTGCTCTGGAAGCCCTCGGACTTAGATACACCTGGCTGGGACAGTCCGTGGGGAAGAGGTCGCCCCGGATGGCACATCGAGTGCTCTGCTATGTCCAAAGAGTTGCTGGGGGAGACCTTTGACATCCACGGCGGTGGTAACGACCTGCAATTCCCGCACCACGAGAACGAGATCGCGCAAAGCCGTTGCGCCCATCCAGAGAGCGACTTCGCCAAGGTTTGGCTGCACAACGACATGTTGCAGGTCGAAGGCAAGAAGATGTCTAAGTCGCTTGGGAACTTCTTCACCGTACGCGATTTGTTGGATCAGGGCGTGCCGGGAGAGGTGATCCGTTTCGTTTTCCTATCGACGCACTACAGCAAGCCGATGGATTGGACCGAGAAGAAGCGCGAAGGGGCGGAGAAGACGTTAAGGAAGTGGTACGCGCAAGTTGACGGTCAGTCGGTTGGTGAGGTTCCAGACACTGTCTTGTCTGCTGTTTCAAATGATCTGAACACAGCCGGTGCATTGGCAGAATTGCACAAACTGTCGTCTAGCAATGAGGCGGCAGCGCTCGCCGCATCAATGAAAATGCTTGGCTTGTTTATCGGCGCGGCGCCTGATTGGGCGGCAGTTTCAGATGTTGACTTGTCAGCTCTTGAGGCGGCGTTGTCTGATGCTCGCAATGTGGCGATGGAGACGAAGGACTTTTCTAAAGTTGACGCCTTGAAGGCGACTTTGCTCGACGCTGGCGTAGAGGTTCAAATGAGCAAAGAGGGCGTCACTCTAAAGCCCAGTCCAAAGTTTGACCCTTCCAAACTGGAGGTCTTGCTATGAGTGTCTTCCATCGAAACGATCGCGCACGCGCCGAGGGGGGGGGGAGCATCGCACCCGCCCTGGGGGGCGGTGTGGGAGCGATCCGTGATTTGGGGCATCACGTGTATTTGGGAAGGGCAAGCCAATGACCAAAGACCGCCTCTACCTTTTTGACACCACCCTCCGCGATGGGCAGCAAACCCAAGGGGTGCAGTTCTCCACGGACGAAAAAATCCAGATCGCCAAGATGCTGGATGACCTTGGCGTCGATTACATCGAAGGTGGTTGGCCAGGGGCCAATCCAACGGACAGCGATTTCTTCAATGCCGCTCCCGAAACCCGCGCGACAATGACCGCTTTCGGCATGACCAAACGCGTTGGGCGCTCGGCGGAGAATGACGATGTCCTCGCCGCCGTTCTGAATGCCGGAACACCTGCGGTGTGCCTTGTCGGTAAATCCTCCGACTTTCATGTCACCGACGCGCTGGGCATCACGCTGGAGGAGAACACCGAAAATCTCACCGCGTCCTTTGCTCACCTTAAGGCGAAAAAACGCGAGGCGCTTTTTGACGCAGAACATTTCTTTGACGGTTACAAGTCGGATCCAGACTATGCGCTGAACGCGATCCATGCAGCCTACGACGCAGGCTGTCGCTGGATTGTGCTTTGCGACACCAACGGCGGAACGATGCCGCATGAGGTGAGCGAGATCGTAACCAAAGTAATCGAAAGCGGCATCCCTGGTGATCACCTCGGCATCCACACCCATAATGATACGGAGAACGCGGTTGCCAATACGCTGGCAGCGGTCCTTGCGGGCGCGCGCCAAATCCATGGCACGCTCAACGGACTTGGTGAACGCTGTGGCAACGCCAACCTGACAACGCTCATCCCGATATTGAGGTTGAAAGAGCCATTCGCCAGCCAGTTCGAGACCGGCGTATCCGATACGGCGCTTAAGGGCCTTTTGCCTGCGTCGCGGATGCTTGATGACATCCTGAACCGCGTACCTGTGAAACAAGCGCCGTTTGTTGGGGCCTCTGCCTTTGCGCATAAGGCTGGGCTGCACGCAAGTGCGATCCTGAAAGACCCGACCACCTACGAACATGTTGATCCTTCGAGCATCGGCAATTCCCGCATCGTGCCTATGTCAAACCAAGCAGGGCAATCAAATCTGCGCGAACGGCTCGCCAAAGCAGGAATCGAGGTGGCCAAAGACGATCCGGCCCTGCCGCGCATCCTTGAACGCATCAAAGTGAAAGAGGCGGAGGGCTATTCCTACGACACCGCGCAAGCCTCTTTCGAGCTTTTGGCGCGGGAGGAATTGGGTCTGTTGCCATCTTTCTTTGAGGTGAAGCGCTACCGCGTCACGGTGGAGCGTCGCAAAAACAAGAAGAATGAGATGGTGTCGCTCTCCGAGGCGGTTGTGGCCGTGAAGATGGGCGAGGATCGGATGCTGAACGTCAGCGACAGCCTGAGCGATGACGGCCAAGACCAAGGTCCGGTGAACGCGCTCGGTCGCGCGCTTAGTAAAGACTTGGGCAAATACCAAAGCTACATCGAAGACCTGAAGCTGGTGGACTATAAGGTGCGGATTACCAACGGCGGGATTGAAGCTGTGACCCGCGTTATCATCGACAGCGAAGACGATCAGGGCCATCGTTGGTCCACGGTCGGGGTCAGCGCGAACATCGTTGATGCGTCGTTTGAGGCGCTGGTGGATGCGATCAATTGGAAACTGATCCGCGTCGGGGCCAAGGCTTGAGCTTTGAGGCCTGCGCTGCGCTCGTTGAACGGGGCGATCCTGATCGCTTCCGCGCGACAATGGCGGCTCCGTTAGAGGCGCGCCGCGTCTTGTTCCCACTCTACGCGTTCAATATTGAAGTGACCCGCACGCCATGGGTGACGCAGGAGGCCATGATCGCAGAAATGCGTCTGCAATGGTGGCGCGATGCCTTAGAAGAAATCGGGCAGGGCGGCCCCGTGCGTAAGCACGAGGTTGTCGATGAACTGGCCAAAATCCTCGATCAAGATGCCTGCGCTCAATTGGATGCGTTGGTCGCCGCGCGGCGTTGGGACATCTATTCCGACCCGTTCGAGGATGTCGCCCATTTTGACGAATATATTCATGCGACATCAAGCAATCTTATGACGGTTGCAGTGAACGCCCTTGGGGCTGCAGATCAAGAGGCCGTGCGCCTTGTTGGATTCGCCTCCGGCATCGCAAACCTCTTCCGCGCGATCCCTGCGTTGGAAGAAGCAGGCCGCAAACCGCTTGTCGATGGCCGCGCGGTGGCCGTGCGGACGTTGGCAGAACGTGGGCTGGAATGCCTTAAACGGGCGCGGTCGATGAAACAGGGTATCTCGAAAGCAGCGGCCCCCGCGTTATCGCCCGCGTTTTTAGCGAAACCCACGTTGGAACAGGCGCTGAAGTCGCCAGAACTGGTTGCAAACGGGGGACTCGGCCTCGGCCCAGCTCGTGAAAGTCTGCGATTTGCGCATGTGTCGCTGTGGGGCTGGTGGCGTTGACCGCCTATGCAGGGCGTCTGGACCGCATTGCCAACCAACCCAAAGACCACGCCGCCAATACCAAGAACGGCACCATCGCATAGTTAACGGCATTCCAACCCTCAACAGGGTCGCCGCCAGAGCAATTCATCAGGCCGCCCGACGCCAACGACGCGACCGTCACCAAGCCATAGACCAACATGTCGTTCATGCCTTGCACTGCGCCACGTTCGTCTGGGGAATGGGCGCTGGAGAGCATTGTTGTCGCGCCGATAAACCCGAAGTTCCAGCCGAGGCCGAGCAGGATAAGCGCGACAAAGAAGTTGCCAAGCGCCACGCCGGACAGGGCCACAATGCCTGCCGCGGCCAAAATTGCGATGCCAGCGCCAATGATCTTTTCAACGCCAAACCGCGCAATCAAATGCCCCGTGAAGAACGACGGTGCGAACATGGCTAGCACATGCGCGGACACGATGTCATTGGCGTTGTTCCGGGTAAAGTTGCAGCCAACAACGGCCAATGGGGTCGAGGTCATGACGAGATTCATCAAAGCGTAGCTGACCATCGCGCAGATGATGGCGACAAGGATCCTTGGGTCGCGCAACAGCTCGATCCGTGTGCGAGACTTTGCAGTTGCCTGCACGCGGTCTGCGACGCGCGTTGGCAGATCAAGGAAGATGAATAGTGCCATGCCAACCAGGTTCAACATCACAACAGCGGCATAGGTGCCAAGGAACGGGACAACAGAATAGCCTTCGACCAGTTTATTCAGTTGAGGCCCAATCACTGCCGACAAGAGCCCACCGGCGAGAACGTAGGAAATGGCCTTGGGACGAAACGTTTCGGAGGCACGGTCAATCGCGGCGAAGCGATAAAACCCTTGGGCGGACATGTAGATGCCGGTGAAATAGGACCCGACCAGCAAGAGCGTGAAGGATGAGACACAGAGCCCATAGGCCGAAACCGCCGCCCCGAACGCACCTGCCAAGGCGCCGATATAAAAACCAATCTTCCGCCCGCTCCGTTGCATCAATAGCGAGATCCATGGGGCAGTGTTCATGGAACCGAAGACAATGACGGAGATGGGCAAGGTCGCAAGGCAGATGTTGGGCGCCAACATGCCGCCCGCGAGACCGCCAACGACAAAGATCATGGGCATCTGCGCGCCAAGGATCGCTTGCGCCGCCACAAGGATCAGCACGTTGCGCCGCGCGATGGTGTCGTTAATCTCACTCATGACGCCTCGGTATCCCGCCGGTGCGGGAGTGTCCATTGGCGATCAGGCGCGGTCGATCACATGTGCAAAGCTGCCTGAAACATTGCAGTTGATAAGACCCATCGCAGGCAGTTGCGTGCCTTCTGCATCGGAGGCTTCGAACAGGGGTGGACCATCGGCCTTTAGGGTGCTGGCATAATGGAATTCATGCCCCTTCCAATTGCCATCAAAGGGGCCATGTGCCGCAGTCAAATAATGGTACCCGAGGTGGAGCTTTCGCTTGGCAAACGACGTCTCCAACCTCAACAATCCCGCCATCTTGTGAGGGGTGCCGTCCGCGTCGGTCAGGGCGTCGCCCAAAACCATATAGCCACCACACTCCCCATAAACGGGTCGTGTTGCGGCGTGGTCGCGCAGGCTGTCTAGGAATATGGTGTTGGACGCGAGGCGTCCCGCATGAAGTTCCGGATACCCGCCTGGCAGAAAGACAAAATCAAAATCTGGCACAGCCTCATCCGCAAGCGGGGAGAACTGGGAAACCTCCGCTCCTGCGGTGCGCCAGTCGTTCAGGATATGCGGGTAGGCGAAGGCGAAGGCTTCGTCCTGTGCAACAGCAATCCTTTGGGCGGGTGGGGCGATCGCGGGGCAGTTTCCGCCGGCAGGCAGTGGGGACAGGAGGGCTTCAATTGCCTCAAGATCAACGCAAGCTTCGACCTTATCGACCACGGCATTCAGGAATTGCTCCAATTTCGGATGCTCCGCTGCTTGCACCAGCCCCAAATGGCGGGACGGATGGGTCAAACTGCTGTCGCGCATGAAGACACCAAAGATTGGAACTCCCAACGGCGCCAGCGCCCGTTCCAGCATCTTGGCATGTCGGGGGGAGCCGACTTTGTTCAGGATAACGCCAGCGATGGTCACGTTTGGATCATGGTTCGCAAATCCACTGACCAACGCGGCCACAGATTGCGCCATGTGCGCCGCATCGACCACAAGCACAACAGGCACCTCTAGCATGCGCGCAAGGTCTGCACAGGCCCCTTTGCCATCGGGCGGTGCCCCGTCAAATAGGCCCATCGCGCCCTCAATTATGAGCGGTGTTGAACCAGCTGCGAGCGACCCAATCCGCGCTTCCGACATCGCCCAAGCATCGAGGTTGAAGCACTCTAGCCCACTTGCAGCAGCATGAAAGCGCGGGTCGATGTAATCAGGGCCAGATTTGGCCCCACGCACTGTGTGGCCGCGCCTTACCAGCGCTCGCAGTAGCCCCAAAGTTATTGTGGTTTTGCCGCTGCCGGACCCCGGCGCAGCGATCAGAAAGCTCATGCGCTCTCAGCCGGTTTTCCGCGCTCCAGCGGGTCAAGATTGCGTGGCGCGTCACCCGCGGCCATGCCTTGCCAATCGAGGACCTGCCGCATCAGCACAGAGCGACCAACGCAGATGATCGACGGTGGCTCCATCCCCGTGCGGGTGATGTCATCGACAACCGTACCAAGGGTGGTTTCCAGCACCTTCTGATCTTCTGTTGTCGCCGTGCTCACCACAGCGACAGGCTCTGCCAGACTGCGCCCCGCCTTGATCAATTCGCCTGCGATATGGGCGATGTGCTTCATGCCCATATAAATGACGATGACTTGCGATCCGCGGGAGATGCTCGGCCAGTCGAGCGATCCCGTGACGTTGCCGGATTGGTCGTGGCCAGTCACAAACGTCACAGACTGGTTCACGTCGCGGTGGGTCACAGGAATACCAGCATAGGCCAACCCACCGATACCTGCGGAAACACCCGGAATAATGCGAATAGGAATGCCGTGCTGCACAAGGGTCTGTGCTTCTTCACCGCCGCGCCCGAACACAAACGGATCGCCACCTTTAAGGCGCAACACCCGCTTGCCCGCCCGTGCCAGATCAACGAGCCGGAGGGATATATCACGTTGCTTGGCGCTCGGCTTGCCACCGCGCTTGCCGGCATAGATATGCTCCGCTTGCGACGCCCATGTCAAAATGGTCTGCTGCACCAGTGCGTCATAAATCACAACATCGGCCTGCTTCAGCGCATTGAGAGCGTGGAGCGTCAAAAGCCCTGGATCGCCTGGACCAGCACCGCATAGCCAGACCCATCCCGGCTCCATCTTGGGCCAGCTGTGATCGGGAAGAGGGGCAGCTTCTAACATGTTGCGATAATGACGGTTTGCTCCGTCGAAGGAAAGAGAACAAACGACACGCGATTTCGCATTGGCGGCATGACGTGGTGTTTCTATAGTCCGCTGGATGACTGAGACGCCCAAAACCGAATTGCGCAAAGGCTGGACGACGGGTACCTGCGCCACCGCCGCCACGAAAGCGGCGTTGATCCGGCTTTGGGGCGTGGCGTTTCCCAGTAACGTCGGGATCACATTACCACGGGGGGAGACGCCGGAGTTTCCGCTGGCGTGGACCGATGTTGGCGATGGCTGGGCGGAGGTTGGGATTACCAAAGACGCCGGCGACGACCCAGATGTCACCCATGGAGCACTCATAATTGCGCGGGTGCGGGCTGTGGGCACAGGCGTGACGTTCAAAGCGGGTGAAGGCGTCGGTGTTGTGACCAAAGCAGGCTTGCCAATTGCGGTTGGGGAACCCTCTATCAATCCCGTGCCGCGCCAGATGATGACCGGCGTGGTGGAAGAGGTTGCAGAGGAATTCGGCAAGTCACCGAATGTCGAAATCACCGTCGCCATTCCCGACGGTGCGGAGATTGCCAAGAAGACGTGGAACCCGAGGTTGGGAATCGAAGGTGGTTTGTCGATCTTGGGGACGACAGGGATCGTGCGTCCATTCAGTTGCGCGGCATGGATCGCCTCCATCCATCGCGGGATTGATGTGGCGAATGCTGATGGGTTGTTGCATGTGGCGGGTTGCACGGGTGCGACATCTGAGCGTGTCGTACAGGGGCTGTACGGTTTGCCCGATCACGCGATGCTGGATATGGGCGATTTCTTGGGTGGGATGATGAAGTACATCGCCAAACATCCTGTGAAACGCCTGACAATCGGCGGTGGCCTTGGCAAGATCACCAAGGTCGCGCAGGGCGCGATCGATCTGCATTCTAGCCGATCTCAGGTTGATTTTGAGCGGCTGGCAAGGGATTTGAGCGCGCCGGAATTGGCAGGCGCAAACACCGCGCTGGAGGCGTACCAGCTGGTGCCCGCCTTGGCGGACAAGGCCGCGCAGGGGGCGGTTGCGCAAATCCGAGAGCGGTTTGATGGGGCGGCGGAGCACCTCGATGTGGTGGTCATCGATCGGGCTGGCGAAATCATAGCGAGGGCGGAGGGATGACGCTGCTGCTCTTGGGCGGCACAGGGCATGCCAAACGTATCGCAACGGAATTGGCCGTGAAAGGCGTTGATGCCATCGTCTCCCTCGCCGGAGCCACGCGCAGCCCGGACACCATGCCACTGCCCACGCGGATCGGCGGGTTTGGCGGGGCGAAGGCTTTTGAAACCTATCTCGACGCGCAGAAAATCACCGCGGTCCTCGACGCCACGCATCCTTTCGCGCATCAAATTACTGATCGTACCGCCGCGATTTGTC
>NZ_CBFIEO010000020.1:0-39316 GCF_965661665.1 Cognatiyoonia sp.
GCCCTGCTTCTTCCGCAACATAGATCAGAGCAAGCAGGTCTGAGGTATCGACCACATTGGGGTCGTCATCATCGAGATTTGTTTCCTGATAAAATTCAGAAATTGCAGCAGCTGTTCTAGGGCCATAGTCGCCATCTACACGACCAGCGTCATATCCAAGCTGGTTCAGTATGAATTGCGCTGTGAAAACTGGATGCTGCTCGAAACCCGTAGTTTCTGCTTGTTGCGCATCTACTGCATGCGATGTTGCGGTGAGGGCTACGGCACAAAAAATGAAAAACTTTTGCATGGGCATGCCTCCGATTAGATAGGAATATTTCTGATCAATTGCCTAATTTCAACTTTTCCAACCGCTCATTTAGATGGCGCCAACTCTTGAAGCCAATTTTGTAGCACCTCTAGGGAATAGCCTGCGCCATAGCTTTGACCTGCAGAATGCGAAGCCCAACCACCGAGTTGGTCAGCTATTTGAGTTGGGCATTCGATGATTGACGTCAGCGCCCACCGGACACGTTTAGGTGTTTGAGCAACGGAAAATTTCTAGTTCATCGAAGCCAATAAAGAGCGAAGGTGAACAAGACATCCGGAATGAGCCTCCCCATCGGAAGTGGTCGAGCGCTATTTCTAGAGAACGGAGGACCCGAGAATAGCAAACAAGCGAACGAAGCCGGAAGAGATTGTTTCGACGTTACGGCAAGTTGAGGTGCTTATGGGGCAAGGTATGTCCCGTCTGGATGAAATCAGACAGAACGGAGTTGTTGAGCAAACCTATTACCGCTGGCGATAGCAGTATGGTGAAATGGGTTTTAATCAATTGAAGGGACTGAAACGGCTCCAGCAGGTGAACGAGCAACTGAGAAGAGATGTATCCGACCTGACGCTCGACGTGCCTGCCGTTCCATGTCGAGTGGGGCAGTCTAGTCGTTCGTTATCCACAGGTGGGCGGGAAGGAAGGCTAGAGGGGCTTAGATTGGATTAAGCGTGTTACAGTTCGATGGCGGGCTAGATGGGTCGTTGGGGGGCTAGACGTGAAGGGGGTCTCACGACATGGTCTTAGAGCTTCGAGGGCTTATTTGCTATGTACATGAGATTAGGCTGAACCTTCACGAAGATATTTACTCGCTCAGATTAGCATGGATCATTATGGATGAGATGGCGCATCTAGTCCAAAACTAGTGGGAAGCATGGCGCCTTGGGATGTCGTCCGCCCGCCTCGGAAAGCATCGTTTCGATCGACCAGAGATTAATCATGCTCTAAGCATAGGAACATAAAACTCAGATCGAGCAATCCAGAAGGTGATGACAAGATGCGAAATTTGTTAGGAATACTTGCAATCGCAATAAGTGCAAGTTCCGCCTCTGCAGGTAATGATACAGCTACTGCGCAGGAGCTGTTGAATAAGCTGGGGTTGAATGCCGGTCCTGTAGATGGGGCTTGGGGACCGAGAACGGATCGTGCAATTCATCGTTTTTATACCGAGATTGGTGCGATCTATGATGGCGAATTGGATGCTCAAGATATCGTCACTCTCGAAGCGGCAACCTCATACTATCGCCACTTTGGTAATCGCGATTGGTCGCCGGAAATACGCAGTGAGTTGCATGAGATAAAAATTGATGCAGCACCTTTCTCTTATATCAACGAAAACTTGGTAGCGGCTCTAGTTGGTCAGCAACAGTTCAGTGAGCCAAATCTAGGGAACCACCCTATCGGAGAACCGCCGAACGTGGAGTGGGTTCAACGACCTATGGATGCCGACTGTGCGGCAGTTTTGCGTGACATGTCGCCGCCCGATATGTCGAGATGGGATGCGCCGCTATATGCGCAAAACTGCAACTATAATTATCGACTGAAAATGTTCGACGGGGGTATAGATGCGCTTCAGGGTATTCTGGATCATTGGGCATCTCAGCCACTAGGAGCCTATGACTTGAAGCCGAGTGGCGACGATGCATATTTCAAATCGACGCTCATGGCCTCAGTAGGAACTACATATGCGTTGTTCTACGATCACTTCAAAAACCATGGTCCTATCGACCGTCTTATTTCTGATTGGATGTTGAACAACCAAACTTTAGTCGGAAGAGAAACGTGCCCGTTCTCAAAACCTGAGAGCTATACTCCAGATCGATACATCGTTGATGCTTGCGGGAGCAATCATTGGCGGTTGTCTGTGGCAAATATTGCTTTGGGTCTACGCCTGAAGAACCGTCAGTTATTTATTGCAGGCGTTAAGCACTTAGAAATTAACCTTTCAATGTATGACGCCGACGGAATTTTTACTCCATATGCAACGCGCGGCTGGGACTCACCTGGATACGCAATTGATAACAATGAGTACATTTCAAGCATCGCCCTGATGTTGAGCGAAGTTGGTGTGAACCTTTACGATTTCAAAATTCACGATGGCAGAGACATTGGGACTTTAATCGAAGGGCACAACGCTTGGCTCAATGATCCGAGCTTGGCAGAAAAATACATTGTCGCGTCAACTACTTGCAATGGAGGAACTTGCACTCAGATCGGCAGTATGGAGGACCTGGGTCCGCTTGCTCAGTGGAAGATCGATCGCCAATTTGAAGATTTCGATATTTTGTTGAGATCGTTTCATTATCAGGTTGTTTCGAATGGAGCGGACCCCGTCGAATTGGCGCGGATTTATCCCCGAGATGGAGAAAACGGTTTAGCAAAGATGTATGTGTGGGGACAAACTTCAGCATTCCCCTTTATCTATGCCTCATTGGAGTATTTCGATGACTTGGAACGATATCTGGAGCCAGAGCCCCAGGAGCCTCTTGATCTAGAAGGTATCCCTTTAGATTTTGTTAACTTGGAGTGTGACTTTGAGATCCGCCGTAAGCTAATTGACGGTGCCGAGGAAAACAGGATTGCGTCGGGCCGTTTGATCACCAAAGAAGGCCGGGTAGCAATCTCTGAGATTGAAATAAGAGTGGGTGAAAACCCAAACCCAAATTTTGTTATGGATACAGCGGAACTCTTTTTGGCTGAAGACGGGCGTATCATCGGGGATTTAGCTGTGTACACGATGTTCGGAAATGACCGTATTGACGTAATTCGATTGGGGACAAGTTTTGCCCCGTTCAAAAACAAGGCAAAAATTGGGCCTCAGGGCACTCACCTTGCGCTTGTTGATAAAACGATCGAAATTTCCTTGGTTGCCAAGGGGTGCCAATGAAGCAAGCCAAAGAGATGTTTTATGGCAATTGCGAAGATCAACGATCATGCCAATATTCCCCATAGTTACTAAGCAACAAACTACTATCCAATACCGGAACGAGGAGGTCCGATGGTCCTTGCGGGTAACTTCCACTGATCCCCCAGCTCCTCAAACCGTGTCCAGAGGCTGCCCTACCAGCCTGGCACCCTCAAGACCCATCCAGCCGGCCATCGAACTGCAGACACGCTTAAATCCACTCTAAGCCCCTCTAGCCTCCCTTACCTCCCACCTGCGGATACCGAGCGACCAGACTGTCCCACTCGACATGGAACGACAGGCCCCTCCACTTCCCAGCTTTGTATCTCTGCGCGATGTACTGGATATCCAGTGGACAGCGGATGACGCGGAACTTGGCAACCTTGAAGACCGACGGGTAGGCATTGCTGCCTTCGTCTAGACCAATGATGTTGGCTTGCTAGTCGGGCTTTACGTCTTCAGACCATGACTGGAATTGCTTCCGTACCCTTGAGACCTCTTAGGGTTACTCTAGGAAGGGCTACCAATCGCTTGGGAGGGTTCAGGTGACTTGGTCGAGCGTCAGAAGGGGCTGAAATAACGACTTAAAATCAACGGCTTGAATTACTATCCGTTCCTAGACCGAAGAAAAAAGAAAAATTAAAAGCTACATATATAAGAGTAACTGTGAGTAGCCTGAAGAGTGGCTGTCAGTGATGACTTGAGGGTAGCTTTGAGGAATGACTATTAAGACAGGTAAGCAGGAAATCCACCCAAGATACATGTTCTTGTGTAGTTGATCAGATTCCTAGAGAAAAAGATACCGGAGGCGGACGGTTGCTGTAGGGGGCTTTAAGGGAAACCCTAGGCGTATTTTGGGGAAAAAATCTGTAAGGGTATACATATGTACCCCTCCCCCAGCTCCCCCCCCTCGGCCCCTCGATCTAGGTCTGGGTGGTCGATCATGGGGTACCTATCGTGGTCTCAAGTGAACCTTCAGGATTCTATAGGTAAAGCAGGAAGACCAAGACGATGATCAAATCGTGGTCTCTCCAGTACTGACAAAAATGTGCCTACTTGTGTCGAACTCGGTCTCTCGATACCTCAATAAACATTGAGGGCTGTCTCACAGATAGCGCTACACAAGAGCATCAAACCTTTCTGGGGGCACCATCTTTTCCAAACAAAATGGCCCAAGTGATGAGCGTTAGAAAAACGCTTGTAACCCTGTCTGCGCGCGGCCGAGGATGAGGGCGTGGACGTCGTGGGTGCCTTCGTAGGTGTTGACGGTTTCTAGGTTCAGCATGTGGCGGATGACTTGGTAGTCGCCGGAAATGCCGTTGCCGCCGTGCATGTCGCGGGCGAGGCGGGCGACGGTGAGCGCGTTGCCGCAGTTCTTGCGTTTGATCATGGAGATCATCTCAGGCGCGGCGTTGGCGTCATCCATCAGGCGACCGACTTGAAGCGCGGCTTGCAGGCCGTAGGCGATGTCGGTCTGCATGTCGGCCAGTTTGAGTTGAAAGAGCTGCGTTTGCGCGATGGGTTTGCTGAATTGCACACGGTCGAGGCCGTATTGACGGGCGGCGTGCCAGCAAAATTCAGAAGCCCCCATGACACCCCATGCGATGCCATAGCGGGCGCGGTTGAGGCAGCCGAAGGGCCCTTTGAGCCCTTCCACGTTCGGCAGCAGCGCATCCTCGGACACCTCGACGTCTTCAAGAATGATCTGGCCAGTGACAGAGGCGCGGAGGCTAAGTTTGCCTTCGATCTTTGGGGCGCTGAGGCCCTTGGTGCCTTTCTCAAGCACGAACCCGCGGATCTTGCCGTCGTGCGCGTCTGATTTGGCCCACACGACGAAGACATCGGCAATCGGACTGTTGGAAATCCATGTTTTTGCGCCGTTGAGCTTGTAGCCTGTCTTTGTCTTCTCTGCGCGGGTGCGCATGGATGAGGGGTCGGAGCCGGCGTCGGGCTCCGTCAGGCCGAAACAGCCGATCAGACCGCCGGAGCAGAGGCCGGGCAGGTATTTCTGACGCTGCTCTTCGGTGCCGTAGGCGTAGATCGGGTAGATGACCAAACTGGATTGTACCGACATCATGGAGCGGTAGCCGCTGTCGACCCGCTCAATCTCCCGCGCTATCAGGCCGTATGAGACGTAAGACGCTCCTAAGCCGCCGTAGGTTTCAGGGATTGTTGCGCCGAGCAGTCCAGCTTCCCCCATTTGGGCAAAAATTTCGGGCGCGATCGCCTCTTTTTCATAGTCGTCCTGCACCCGCGTTTGCAGATTGGCCTGCGCAAACTGGTTGGACGCATCGCGCAGCATCCGCTCTTCCTCGCCCAACTGGCCCTCCAAGCGAAAGGGATCGGCCCAGTCAAAGGATGCAAGATCGGGGGCATCTTTGCTTTTCAGCTTTGGATTGTGGCTGTTCATAGCGGTCTCGGGTGTGAATGTGAGTGAGGCCAGAATAGGGGAGGCCAGGCAGGAAAGGTCAAGAGGCAAAAGGTCACGTGATCGGTTCACAGTGAACGCGACGTCACCGGAGAATCGTCTATGATCCTCCTTGCCAGTAGAAAGAGCGTGGTGATAGCGGTTTAGGGTGACGTAATGGTCAACTTGATGGCGGAGGATTGAGTTTGTCGATTGTGACGTATGAGACGCAAGGCAGCGTTGTGGTGATCACCCTCAACAACGGTGAGAACAAGCAAAACCTCGATTTTGCGCGCGCGATGCTAGGTGCGCTGGATCAGGCGGAGGCCGACAAGAAGGTCAAAGCGCTGGTTATTACGGCCGTGGATGAGAAGAACTGGAGCCAAGGCGTCGATCTCAACTTCCTCAACAGTGCGATGAAAGAGCAGCGGTTCGACGACATGAAGGCCTTCATGTACGCGATGAACGAGGTGTTCTCCCGCCTGTTGCTGGCCCCTTTCCCTGTGATCGCATCGATTACGGGCCATGCCTTTGGCAATGGTGCGATGTTGGCCTGTGCCTGTGATTTTCGCTTTATGCGGTCGGATCGTGGGTATTTTTGTTTTCCAGAGGTGGACATTTCCATCCCTTTCATGCCGGGCATGATTGCTTTCGTAAAAAAGGCGCTGCCCTATCCGTTCTTCAACGATCTAAAGCTGACAGGGCGTCGTGCAACGGCTGAGGAACTGGCGATGCAGGGCGTCGTGCAGGCCGCTTGCCCAGATGCGGAGGCGACCTTTGCCGCCGCAATGGAATTTGCGGCAACTTTCAACAAAGCCCGTGGGATTTTTGGGGAGCATAAGAAGCGGCTCCACTCACATATCATTCAGGTCATGGCGGATGAAGATAAGCCATTGATCGAAGCCCTCAAACTGATGGCTTGAGCGTAAGGAGCGTAGAATATGAGCATGACTTTCGATTTTTCAGGTCAGAACGTTTTTGTAGTTGGTGGCACGAGCGGCATCAACTTTGGAATCGCGCAGGGGTTTGCGCGCTGGGGTGCGAAGGTGATGGTCGCCTCCCGCAGCCAGAAGAAGGTGGATGCAGCGGTTGAAACCCTGAAAGAGCTTGGGGCCAAAGCCTCCGGCGTGGCGTTTGACGTGCGCGATTATGCGGCTGTCGAAGCTGGGTTCGAGACGGTGCGTGATTTCTTTGGCGGGGAGATTGATAACCTCGTCTCTGGCGCGGCTGGCAACGTGCCGGGTCGTTTGGTGGATCTGTCGCCCAATGCTGTGAAGGCGATGGTTGAGATCGACTTGATGGGTACGTTCCACGTGATGCGCGCCGCGTATCCGCATCTGAAAAAGCCGGGTGCGAGTGTTGTGAACATTTCCGCGCCGCAGGCGTTTGCTGCGATGAGCCACCAATCGCCAGTTTGTGCGGCGAAAGCCGGTGTCGATATGGTGACGAAGTCTTTGGCGCTGGAATGGGGTGCTGAGGGTGTTCGGATCAACTCCATCTCTCCTGGTCCGATTGATGGCACCGAAGGCATGGTGCGTCTTGCGCCAACCGATCAAATCCGTGAGGCGATCGTGAAATCCGTGCCGATCAAGCGGTTTGGGACACCTGATGACATTGCCAAAGCGGCAGGGTTCCTCTGTTCCGATGCGGGATCTTACGTCTCCGGAGTTGTGCTACCTGTGGATGGTGGCTGGGGCGTGTCTGGGGCGTCTGTTGTGATGACAGCGGCGGCTGGTTTCATGGACAAGCTGACCCAAAAGTAAGCTTAGGTTTTCGATCTGATGGGGCCGTTCGTCGCAGGCGGGCGGCCTTTTCATATGTTTGACCAAGGCGGAAAACTGGATTAGAACAAAACAGGAACATTATTAGAATCGGTGTCCTGTGCGTGATGTCTGCCATGCTTCAAAATCTTCTCAAAGATCCGGGTACACACCCCGGTGCGGCGGCGTGCACATTGGCGGAGGTGTTCGCCGAAACCGCGACCGATGCGGCGGCGGTGGCCTTTGCCTTGGCGCGTATTCCCAAAAGCAGTGCGCCGATTTTATGGGTGCAGGACCGGCTGTCGCGCAAGGAAACAGGGCGCCCGTATCTGGCGGGTCTTTGGCAAACGCGGCCGATTATTATGGTCGATCTGTCCCGCGCGGTCGATGTGCTTTGGGCGATGGAGGATGGCTTGCGCTGTGCCTCGCTCGCCGCTGTGCTGGGGGAGGTGTGGGGCGATCCGCCCGCGCTCGATTTTACGGCCAGCAAACGTCTTGCGATGCGGGCGGAGGCGGCAGAGGTGCCTTGTTGGTTGATCCGCCGCGCCGCCAGCGCGAATTTGAGCGCGGCGCGGGAGCGTTGGCGCGTGGCGTCCTTGCCCGCGGCGCGTCACCCGCACGATGCCCACGCACCGGGTCAACCGCGTTGGTCGCTGGAGTTGTTCCGCGCGCGGGGTGGCAAGCCGGGTCAGTGGGTTGGCCGCTATGACCGGACGACGGATCGTCTCCATTTCGCTGCCCCACTTCGCGATGGAGCGGTGGCAAAGAGTGAAGGAACGGCAGGGCAACGCGCCGCCGGATGACATCCCCATAGTGTTGGCGCGTGAGGGGCATCATGGCCCTGTGATCCATGCGGTCAATCGCGCGGCGCGTCTGGGCGGGATCATTGTGGGCATGCGCGTTGTTGATATGCGGGCGATTTGCCCTGATTTGCAGGTGGAATATGCCGATCTGAATGGCGACCGTGCGGCGCTTGACCGGTTGGTGCTGTGGGCGCGGCGGTGGTGTCCGTGGACGGTGCGCGATGGCCAGGATGGTTTGATCTTGGACACCACGGGGTCTGATCACTTGCTGGGAGGTGAGGCCAAGATGCTGGTGGAGATGGAGACGCAGCTATCCCTTCTGGGCCTCACCGCTGATCTGGCGATTGCGCCAACGTGGGGGGCGGCGTGGGCGCTTGCGCGGTTCGGTGGTGTGCGGGCGATTGCTGCCCCTGATCAGGTGGATGCACTGCTGGCACCTTTGCCCGTACCAGCCCTGCGGCTGGAAAGTGATGTGATCCTTCTGCTGCGGCGGTTGGGTTTGAAAACGGTGGGTGATCTCATGGCCGTCCCGCGCCTGTCGCTGACCCGCCGCTTTGTGAAGGCAAAGCTGGAGGGCAATCCCCTGATGCGGCTTGATCAGGCGCAGGGGCGCTTGGCTGAACCTGTGGCGAGCATCGATGCCGCGCCACGGTTCTGGGTGCAAAGCCGTCTGGCCGAACCGATCTTTGACCCGACGCCGTATCTGCCTGAGCTCTGCGACGCGCTTTGCGCGGATCTAAAGCGGGCAGGGCGCGGGTGTCGTCGGTTGCATTTGCAGGTCTACCGCACTGATGGCGATGTCAGCCATGTGAGCGTGGCCACATCTGCCCCGACGCGCGACCCCGATCATTTGCACAGCCTATTTCGTGACAAGCTCGACCGTCTTAACCCTGGGTTTGGTTTTGATTTGATCACATTGGAAGCAGGCAGTGTGGAGGCGCTTGATGAACGCCAGACGCAGCTTGATGGCAAGGTAGACGAAGGGCTGCATCTGGATCGTCTGGTCGATCGATTGAGCGCCAAATTTGGCCCCCGCAGCGTCAAACGCCTGATCCCCCGTGAAAGCTATATTCCGGAGCGGGCCGAAGGTTGGGTGGCAGCGCTGACAAAAGCGAAGGAGGAGGCGGTCCTGCGGGAGCGTAACCGCCCGTTGCGTCTGTTCGATCATCCAGAAGAAGTGCGCGTGCTTTATGCCGTGCCCGAAGGCCCGCCGCAGCAGTTCATCTGGCGCAGGCGCACGCATCGGGTGACGCGCTATGCCGGGCCAGAACGGATCGCGCCGGAGTGGTGGACGGATAAGGCCGGCACACGGCTGCGCGATTACTTCCAGATTGAGGATCAGCGCGGTCAGCGGCTGTGGCTTTACCGCGAAGGGCTGCATGACGATGGGCGCGGCGGCAACCCGCGCTGGTTCGTGCAGGGCTTGTTCGCGTGAGGGGGTCTGATGCCAGAGAATGATCATCAATACCCCCGCCGCACGATTGAAGAGGAGGGCTTCGCCCGAAACGCCCGCGCGCCTTACGTAGAACTGGGCGTGACGACCTGCTTTTCGTTTCTGCGGGGGGCGTCGGATGCGGTTGATCTGAGTGTGACGGCCCATGCGCTGGGCTATGACGCGCTGGGCTGTGCGGATCTCAATACGATGGCGGGGGTGGTGCGGCTCCATGCGGAGGCACGCAAGGCAGCGATGAGGCCTGTGATCGGCTGTCGGCTGCAATTGGTGACGGGTGATGAATTTCTGGCCTACCCACGCGACCGCGCGGCCTATGGGCGGCTCTGCACGTTGCTCTCAAAAGGCAAGATGCATGATGTTGATGGCGTGTGGCAGGCGAAAGGGGCTTGTGACATCACGCTCGACGATCTGGTCGCGCATTGCGAGGGGGTGCAATTAATCGCCGTGCCCAGCCCTGATCTGACGCATTTTGAGGCGGGGTTTCAATGTTTGAAACGTGCTTTGCCGACGATGCAGTACATCGCGGTCAGCTATCTTTATTGCGGTGATGATCGCGCGCGGATCAATCGTTTGGACCAGTTCGCCAAGCGGCACGGCATGTCGATCTTGGCCACCAACGATGTGCGGTATCATGCATCAGAGCGGCGTCCGTTGCAGGATGTGATGACCTGTATTTTGCACAAGACCACGATCCAGAAAGCGGGGTTCTTAGCTTAACGCCAATGCGGAGCGGCACCTGAAATCGCCCGCGCAGATGCAGACCTTGTTTGCCGAATGGCCCCACGCCATTCGTGCGACGCGCAAGGTGGCCGATCAGTGCAATTTCTGCCTGACAGAGCTGGCCTACGAATACCCAAAAGAGACCGTGCCAGAGGGGATGACCCCGCATGAGTATCTGGAGGATATCACATGGAAAGGGGCCGCGTGGCGCTATCCCGATGGTGTGCCAAACCGGATCACGGAGACGCTGAAGAAAGAGCTGGTGTTGATACGAAAGCTCGACATCGCGCAGTACTTTTTGACTGTTTATCAGGTGGTTAACTTCGCCCGCTATGACTGCAAGCCTGCGATCCTCTGCCAAGGGCGAGGGTCGGCGGCGAACTCGGCTGTCTGCTATGTGCTGGGCATCACTGCGGTTGACCCCAGCCAGAATGATCTGCTGTTTGAGCGGTTCATCAGTGAGGAGCGCAAAGAGCCGCCTGATATCGATGTCGATTTTGAGCATGAGCGACGCGAAGAGGTGATCCAGCATATCTATGACACCTACGGCCGGAACCGTGCGGCGCTTTGTGCGACTGTGATCCACTACCGCCCGCGCATGGCAGTGCGGGAGGTGGGTAAGGTCATGGGCTTGTCGGAGGATATCACCACCGCGCTGTCCAAGACGATCTGGGGCTCTTGGGGGCGAGAGGTTGGCGCGAAGGAGGCGGCAGAGGCGGGGATTGATCTATCCGACCCGCTGATGGCGCGGACGATCAAGCTGGCCGATCAGATGATCGGGATGCCGCGTCACTTGGGCCAGCATGTGGGGGGCTTCATCCTGACGGAGAACCCGCTCGTACAGACAGTGCCCATTGGCAATGGCGCGATGCCGGATCGGTCGTTCATCGAATGGGACAAGGACGACATTGATGAGCTGCGCATCCTCAAGGTCGATGTGCTGGCGCTGGGCATGCTCACCTGCATCCGCAAAGCCTTTGATCTGATTGCTTCGCACCACGACAAACGCTTCACCCTCGCCAACATCGAGGAGGGGGACGTTGCCACCTATGACATGCTCTGCAAAGGCGACAGTCTGGGCGTGTTTCAGGTGGAAAGCCGTGCGCAGATGAACATGTTGCCACGGCTGAAGCCGCGCGAGTTTTATGATCTGGTCATTCAGGTCGCCATCGTGCGGCCTGGCCCCATCCAAGGCGATATGGTCCATCCCTATTTGCGCAGGCGGGCTGGGAAAGAGCCGGAGGAGTACCCATCCCCCGCGCCACCGCACGACCCTGATGAGCTGCGCCATGTACTGTCGCGCACCAAAGGCGTGCCGATCTTTCAGGAACAAGCGATGAAGCTGGCGATGGTCGCGGCAGAGTTTTCCCCTGATGAGGCGAACCAGTTGCGCAAGGCGATGGCGACGTTCCGGTCCAAGGGCACGATTGGTGCATTGGAGAACAAGATGGTCAGCCGGATGATCCGACGTGGCTACGAGGCGGAGTTTGCCGCCCGCTGTTTCAACCAGATCAAAGGGTTTGGTGATTACGGTTTTCCCGAAAGTCATGCGGCGAGCTTTGCGCATCTGGTCTATGTCTCAAGCTGGATTAAGTGCCATTATCCTGATGTATTCTGCGCGGCTTTGCTGAACTCACAACCGATGGGATTTTATGCCCCTGCGCAGATCGTGCGGGACGCGCGGGAGCATGGCGTGATCGTGCGTGGTGTGGATGTGAATTACAGCGATTGGGACACCACGCTGGAGGTACTGCGCCCCGGTGTTTTTGCCGTGCGGCTTGGTCTGCGGCAGGTCGATGGGATGCGGCAGGCGGTGGCGGACCGGATGATGGCCGCGCGCCGCGTACCTTTTGGCAGTTTGGCCGACCTCAAAGAACGCGCGAAGGTCGATGCAGGCACGATGCGAAAACTGGCGGCGGCAGATGCGTTCCGGTCGATGGCGCTGGATCGTCGACAGGCGCTTTGGGATGCGCGGGCGTTGCGCGATGCGCCTGATCTGCCGCTTTTTGGAGGTCATAAGGACGAGGGGGAGGAGGTGCGCGTGCGCCTGCCTCAGATGCCGGTGTGTGAGCATGTGGTGGCTGATTATCAGACGACACGCCTGTCCCTGAAGGCGCATCCGATGTCGTTCCTCAGGACCAGTATGCGCAAGCAGGGGTATCGCAGCACAGACCAGCTTGAGCATATGCGCAACGGTCAATCGGTGCGCCTTGCGGGGATTGTCCTGATCCGGCAGCGGCCAGGCAGTGCGAAAGGGGTCTGCTTTATCATGTTGGAGGATGAGACAGGCGTTGCCAATTTGGTCGTCTGGCCCAAGGTGATGGAAGCATTTCGCAAGGTGATTATGCGCGCGCGGGTGATAGATGTGCGCGGCACCGTACAGCGCAGTGATGATGTCATCCACGTCGTCGCCCACGATCTGATTGATCGCAGCGACGCTTTAGAACGGCTGTCAAACGACGTGATGGAGCCGCCGCTGGCGCGGGCTGATGAAGTGAAACGTGCTTTGCCGCACTCGCGCGGGCAGCACCCGCGCAATGTGCGTGTGATCCCTAAGTCACGGGACTTTCACTGACCTTTTCACCTGCCAAAAGTGCGGCATTGCCGCCGGCGGCCGTTGTATCGGTGCAGACGTGTTGCTCCCTCACAAAGGATTTGAGCGCATAGACTGTTCCCAGAAGCGGGATGATCTTTCCTTCTCGCGCCGCAAGGGTTTGTCGGATGTGGTGTTGATCAGGTGCGTCGTCCCAATGCGCCACGGCTTCGAAGTTTGTCAGGGTGCCAAGGGCTTCCACGTCGCAGGACAGGACAACGGGTTGTGCCCCATTCAGCCTTGCCAGACGCGCCTGTTTTGCGCTGACGTCAGACAGATTTCCTGACCTGCTTGTCGCTGGGCTTCTTGCGAAGCTGCTCAGGTTTGGTGACAAACACGTACCAGCTTTCTTTTCCCGATACCTTGCGAAGCGTCGGCCTGTTGTAGTTTCGATCCATCTGTCAAACCCCTTCGTAGGTCCCTGAATGTACGAAAAGGCTTATAATTTAAGGATGTTAAGGCAATGAAAAGATTGGAGGCGAGTACCGGAATCGAACCGGTGTACACGGATTTGCAATCCGCTGCGTCACCACTCCGCCAACTCGCCGCTCTGTGGTTGATGTCGCATTATACCATTGAAATTGACCGTGCAAGGCGCTGTGTTTTGTGATCAGATTTGAGGTGATTGATGAAGCGGTTTAGGTATGGCATCAGGGCCGTGGAACAACGCCAGATGATAGGGTGAAATCGTGACTGACTATGCCAAACGCAGAACCATGATGGTGGACACGCAGGTGCGGCCGTCCGATGTGACGAAATTCCCGATCATTGATGCGATGCTCGACACGCCGCGGGAGCTTTTCGTGCCGGATGCGATGCGTGAGGCAACATATGTCGGCGAAAACCTCGATATCGGAGGCGGACGCACGCTGTTGGAGCCTCGGACATTCGCCAAGATGGTGGATGCATTGACGATCGATCCTGAGGATGTCGTGCTCGATATCGGTTGCGGGCTTGGGTACTCGACAGCCATTGCTGCGCAGCTTTCTGAGTTCGCTGTTGGGGTCGAGGATGATGCGGATCGTGCCTCCGATGCGCAGGCGCTTCTGTCTCGGATAGGGATCGACAATGCAGCCATCTTTAGTGGGTCACTTGCTGAAGGTGCTGCAAAATCAGGACCTTATGACATTATCATGATCCAAGGCGCGATTGAAGCCTTTCCGAAGGCGCTGGAAGATCAACTCAAAGACGGCGGTCGCGTTGGCGCCCTTTTTGCGGATGGCGCGTTGGGCGTGGTGCGGATCGGTCACAAACGCGATGGTCGGATCACGTGGCGTGATGCATTTAATGCCAATGCGCCGATTTTGGCGGATTTTTTGCGCCAAGATACGTTTACCCTCTAACGAATCGGCAAAGCCGTCCTATGTTGTCCTAAAGACATTTAAGGGGACTGCATCATGAAGCTCGTTCGCGTCATAGCATTGGCATTGGCAGCCGGGATTGGTGCTCCAGCACAAGCCGAGACTTTGGCAGATGCACTGACGTCTGCCTACAACCATTCTGGGCTCCTTGATCAGAACCGTGCTTTGCTGCGTGCCGCGGATGAAGATGTGGCCATTGCAGTGTCAGCAACGCTCCCTGTGATCAACTGGTCGGTCAGCGCGTCCTACCAAGATCCGCGCCCGCCCGGGGTCGATCTGATCACGGAAACAGCGACCATCTCTGGGCAGTTGACGCTCTACGATTTTGGGGCGAGCCAGATCGCGATTGATGCGCAAAAGGAACTGGTCCTCGCAACGCGCCAGTCGCTACGCAACGTAGAACAGCAGGTTCTGCTTCGCGCGGTTGAGGCGTACATGAACGTTCGGCGTGAGCTGGAGTTTGTGGCGTTACGCGAAAGCAATGTGCGACTGATCACGCAAGAATTCCGCGCAGCGCAAGACCGCTTTGACGTGGGAGAGGTGACGCGGACGGATGTGTCGCTTGCCGAAGCGCGGCTTGCTGCGGCGCGCAGCCTGCTGGCCGCAGCGCAGGGAAATCTGGCCCGCGCGGTGGAAGAATTTAAGGCGGCTGTTGGCAGGCGTCCGAACCAACCCGCCCCCGTCAACGCCGCACCTGTGTCGCGTAGCCTAGCGAATGCAAAGAGCTTTGCCGTTCGCAATCACCCCAGCGTGCTGGAAAGCAGACATTCGGTCGCGGCGGCCGAACTCAACATCATGCGGGCTGAGGCTGCGTTGAAGCCGACGATTAACCTGAGCGGTCAGGTGTCTCGGAACTTGGAAAGTGGTGCGGACACCACAACAGGATTGAGCGTGACGGCGAGCGGCCCGATTTACGCCGGCGGTCGGCTTTCTGCGCAAATCCGTCAGTTCATGGCGCGCCGGGATGCGGCGCGCGCTGGGCTGCATATCACCCGCCACAGCATTGAACAGCAGGTTGGCAATGCGTACTCCTTCCTCGAAGTGGCGCGTGCGTCTCGCCAAGCCTCGGATCAGCAGGTGCGCGCGGCGACAGTGGCCTTCCGCGGTGTGCGAGAGGAAGCTTCCCTCGGCGCGCGGACAACATTGGATGTCTTAAACGGGGAGCAGGAGCTTCTCGATGCACGCGCAAACACCATTTCGGCGCAAGCAGATGAGGTGATTGCGTCGTATACGGTTCTGGCCTCCATGGGATTGCTGACTGCTGAGCACTTGCGACTGCCCGTTCAGATTTACGATCCGACCGAATACTACAATCTGGTAGATGATGCACCGGCGGCCATGTCGGCCCAAGGAAAAGCGCTGGAGCGGGTTTTAGAAGCTTTGGGCAAGTAAAGCCAACGCCAGCAAAAAAGCCCATGTCGATTGTTTCATTAACCACTTCCGGCTAGAGTTACCGTGGTGCGCAAGCAGGAAGACAAGAATGTCCGATCCAGTTTCGAATGTGCAAATTGAAGAGGTGTTGTCTTCGATCCGTTCCCTTGTGTCCCGAGGCGACAAGGCAAAGCGCGAAAAGCGCCGTGAATATGGGGATGATAACGACACCAGCAACCCGGTTGAGAAGCTGGTTTTGACGCCTGCGTTGCGGATTTCCGAGGAAGAAGACCAAAGCACTGGTCCTGCAGAAGATGCAGAATCGGATGCTGCCTCCGTCGGTGCGTTTGTCCTCACTGCTGAAGAGCATGCCGTCGATCGCGAAACAGAGGCCCTCAAAGACATCTTTGTTGGCGAGCCGCATCAAGTGCCTGAAACGCCCGATTTGCAAAGCCTTTTGGGTGTGCGGGATGACCCGCTTGATTTCGTCGAAAGTTATGTTGTTGCGCCTGAGGACGATCCAGTCGTCGAAGCCGTCCTAGAGGATGTGGCTGAAGAAGCAGACGTGGAGACCGCGGCAACGGAAGAGGTAGAAACCTCTCGCGCCAGTTTGGAAGCGACGATTGCCGCCCTTGAAGCTGCTGTGACAAGCAGCACGGAAGAATTTGAACCCGATGGGAGCAAAGTGGCGTTTTCATCTTCGTGGAAGGGTGATGCCGCTGAAGAGCCAGCAGAAGAGTTGGAAGTCGCACCAGTCGAAGCCGATGAAGTGGACGCCGAAGAAGACGACGCTAATGACGGCGTGCTTGTTCTGCGGAATTTCGTTTCAAACCGTTCTGGACCAGCGAACGAGGATGTTGAGCCTGCGGTTGCCACGGACGAGTCAGAGTTTGTGGCCTCCGACGTGGACACAATCGAGCCGGACGCGATGGAAATGGCGTCCGAGACCGATGCTGTTGAACCCATCGAAGCAGAAGACACGGCAGATGAAGCGAATGAGCACGGGCGTATCTTCTGCGTTGTTTCTGATCAGCCTGTGGATGAAACGAAAGAAGAGGCTATCGCTGGTCCCGTTGGACCGAGCACCGGCACGCCGCTTTCCTTTGACGAAGACGACTTCGGCGATGAGATGATCGGCGGGGAAGACCTTCCTGCCGCCTTGGATGACGACGATATGTCGACCGCGCTGGCGGCTGGCGTCGCACTTGATGAAGAGGTCCTGAAAAAGATCGTCTCACAAGTACTGAAAGGTGAGCTTGAAGGCGAGCTGGGTGAAACCATCACTCGTAACGTCCGCCGTTTGGTCCGCCGCGAAATCAACCGTGTGCTGACGCACCAAGAGCTTCAGTAAACCTCACCCGCTGACGCAAGCAGCGTATCGATGTCAAAGTGCTGTTCCATATGGTCGGCCAGACTATCGAGTGTTGCTTCAACCCCCTCATCGAAGGCTTGAGGCGCAATTGGTGCGCCGATTTCCTGGAAATAGGCCACGCGAAACGCATCTGACGTGAACATTCCGTGCAAGTAACAGCCGCAGATTTGCCCGTTCGCTGTACTCGCCCCTTCACGCCTGTCCCCGACGTTCAGCCATGCGTTGTGGCTGTCTGGCCCAGTGGTTTCGCCGATATGGATTTCATACCCCTCGACCGCATCACCTGTGGCAATGTAGGACGCCCCCGTCAACGCCAGTTTCTTTTCGGGCGACATCTTGGTGATCACATCGAGATACCCAAGCCCTTTGACCCGCGTTGCGGTGCCTTCGATCCCGTCATCGTCCCAAATTTCTTTGCCGAGCATTTGATACCCGCCGCAAATGCCGAGAACATGCCCGCCGCGCCTTACGTGCGCCTCTAGATCAATGTCCCAGCCCTGCGTCCTGAAATGCGCAAGGTCGGCAATTGTGGATTTGGAACCCGGGATCAGCACAAGGTCGGCATCACCGGGTAGGGGGCGGCCAGCTTCGATCAGCTCCACCGTGATGTCGGGTGAGGCGGAGAGGGGATCCAGATCATCGAAATTTGCGATGCGGTTGAGGCGGGGCACGGCGACTTTGACGTGTCCGCCCTTGCGACCTTTGACATCCATGATGTCCTCCGCCGGCAGGCGCCACGCATCCGCGAACCAAGGGATGATGCCCAGCGGTGCCCAGCCTGTCGCGTCTTTGATGATCTCCATACCTTCATGGAATAGTGTCGTGTCACCGCGAAACTTGTTTACGGCAAAGGCGGCGATCCGATCCCGATCTTCCTTTTGGAGCACGGCGTGGGTGCCCACCAATTGCGCGATTACCCCACCACGGTCGATGTCACCGATCAAGAAGACAGGAATATTGGCGGCTTCGGCAAAGCCCATATTGGCAATGTCCCCCGCGCGGAGGTTCACTTCGGCAGGGCTACCCGCACCTTCGATCAAAATCAGATCACGGCCCTTGGCGAGCCTTTGGAAACTCTCCAACACTTTCGGCAAAAGCTGCCCTTTCTGCCGTCCGTACTCCCTCGCCTTCATCGTTCCAAAGCGTTGACCCTGAACGATAATCTGCGCTCCTGTGTCCGTTTCGGGCTTCAGAAGGACAGGGTTCATATCGACGATGGGATCGAGGTAGCACGCCCGCGCCTGCAACGCCTGAGCGCGGCCAATCTCCCCCCCATCAACGGTGACCGCGGCGTTGTTCGACATGTTCTGCGGCTTGAAAGGCGCGACTGAGAGATCGCGCTTGGCACAAGCCCGTGCAAGACCGGCCACCAACATCGATTTCCCCACATTCGAGCCTGCGCCTTGAATCATGATCGCCTTGGTCATCGCGTCCTCCTAGGCTACCGTCATAGTGGTGGGTCGAGACCGAGGGAAGATCATGAATACACCAGCGCATCTTATTTTCGGTTTGGCCGCGTTCGGGCAGCCGGAGCGTAGAGCAGTAACCGCCGCTGCCTTCATCGGCGCGCTGATCCCCGATTTCTCGCTTTATGCGATGGCGGGATGGCATCTGAAAGTATTGGGCGCTCCGGCAGAGGTTGTCTTTGGTCAGCTTTATTTCTCTGACGAATGGCAGCGCGTCTTCCGTGTTGATAATTCTATCCTCCTTTGGGGGATCGCATTGGGTATGTCGATCATGGCCCGCTCACAGGTCGCCAGCGCGCTATGTGGTGCGGCTTTGCTGCATTTGGGGCTGGATTTGCTGTTGCACCACGACGATGGGCGCGCGCACTTTTGGCCGATCACCAATTGGATTTTCCGAAGTCCAGTAAGTTACTGGGACCCCAATCATTACGGGAATATCTTTGGACCGATCGAGATTATGTTGTCGCTGGCCGCTTGTGCCTATCTCTGGCGGCGATTCAAAGGCGCGGCGATGCGGGTGTTGATTGTCTTGCTGGGTCTTGCTGAATTTGCGCCGGTGATCATGTTGGCCATTATGTTTTCGGGCTACTGAAAAGGAAAAACGCGGCCCGAGCAGAGACCGCGTTTTCATGAGGTCTGGCAGGACCTCTTTTATAACGCTCGGATTAAGCGGCGCGTGCTTCCTGTTCGGCAGCATTCCGACGCTCGCTCTCTTCGCGAGACAGGGCAACAGACGTCCGAACGCCTTTGCCCACAAATTCCATCAAACCGGATACGACACGTTCGTTCGGGTCAATCCCTGCGCAAGACAGTACTTCACGACCGTCGCGAGAGCGTGCCCAGCGTGCGATTTGCTCTGGACCGTTGCCATATTTCTTGTCATCTGCAATAGCATCATCAAGAGCGGCAAGTACGACAGCTGCAAACAATTTGCGGGAACGGTTCCCTTGCTCGTTGTTGAATGCACTACCGTCGACAAAGTCTCTCATGTGGTTTCCTTCGTTTTTATTCTTGTACTTTCCGCGTGAGGGCTAACATGCCCTAATTTTGGGCGATTCGGGGGCCCTCTTTTGGAATGGCTGCTATGCATAGATAGCATACCTGGTAGCGAAAAACAGCCAAATCAGTCTTCTAGACTTGGATTAACCACCCAGATATAGGCCCAAAGGAACTTACATCAATGTTTTGACATAATTTTGACACGAAGAGAGCGATGCCAAAAATAAACGGAAATGAGATTCGGCCAGGCAATGTCTTGGAGCACGAGAACGGGCTTTGGGCGGCGGTGAAGGTAGATCACGTCAAACCAGGTAAAGGCGGTGCCTTTGCACAGGTTGAACTGAAAAACCTTCGGGATGGTCGGAAACTGAACGAACGCTTCCGGTCTGCCGACAAGGTTGAGCGGGTGCGTTTGGACCAAAAGGACCAGCAGTTCCTGTACGAAGCTGATGATATGCTCAACTTCATGGACAGCGAGACGTTCGAACAAATCGCACTTCCTGCCGACATTCTGGGTGACCGTCGCCCGTTCCTGCAGGACGGCATGGTTGTGCAGATCGAATATTACGGGGAGGAGGCGCTCAACGTCACCCTGCCGCAGAAAGTGACCTGCAAAGTTGTTGAGACAGAGCCTGTGGTCAAAGGCCAAACTGCCGCCAACAGCTTCAAGCCAGCAGTTTTGGACAACGGCCTGCGTGTGATGATCCCGCCATTCGTTGGGCAGGATGAAGATATCGTGGTGAACACCGAAACGTTCGAATACTCCGAACGCGCTTAAATCAGATGCGGGTGAGGGTCGCCTCGCCCGCTGTCATCTCACCCTCGGCTCGGTCAAACCGCAGGTAGGCGAGGGCTGTATCCCCTGAAATGCTATGCAACGTGCCGACAGGCTTGCCGTCTTTCGTGATGGCGTCCCCGGGCTGAGCTGTGCCAGTGATGCACACCTTTGCGATGCCTTTGCGCAGCACTGTCTTATGCTTCATGCGGGCGACGATTTCTTGACCGACGAAACAGCCCTTCTTGAAATCGACGCCGTTGAGTGCTTCAAACCCAGCTTCAAGGATGTAACTGTCCTCGGTCAGCTCGATGCCAGTGGCTGGGACGCCCGCTGCGACGCGCACAGCCGTCCAATCCACATCCTCTGACACATCCACGTCGCCATAGGCCCGCCAACCCATTGCAGCGTTTCTAGGGTCGGATAACGCGCCATCTGGCGCGTCCGAGATGCCGCGTGATACGATGAGGTCCGTCTGTGAAATCTGCACATCTGCGCGTAGGCGGTACATCGTCAGGCGCTTCATCAGAGCTGCGGCATGGGAGGACGCCACATCAATGAGCAGACGATCTGGCTCCACAATGACAAAGAAGTCCACGATGAATTTGCCCTGTGGCGTGAGCAACGCAGCATAGGCGATTTTTTCGTCAAGCGTCGGCACATGGTTGGTGATCAGGCCATTCAGAAAACCGACCCGATCAGCGCCTGTTAAAGCTAGAACTGTGCGCTCACTCATCGCGATCCCCAGAAAACTGCATGTTGTAGAGATCGGCATAAAGCCCACCGCGTTCAAGAAGCGCGTCATGCGTCCCTTCGTCCACAACACGGCCTTGGTCCATCACAACGATCTTATCCGCGTTCCGCACCGTCGACAGGCGGTGCGCAATAACCAGCGTCGTGCTGCCTTTTGACAGTCGTTCTAGCGCGTCCTGCACAATCGCCTCGGACTTTGTGTCGAGCGCGCTCGTTGCCTCGTCCAGCAGCAAGATCGGCGTATCGCGGAGCAGGGCGCGGGCGATGGCTACCCGCTGCCTTTGACCGCCCGACAGGTTCGACCCACGTGGACCGGCTGGCGCATCAAGGCCCCCCGGCATTTTTGACACGAAGTCGCTGACATGGGCGGCATCTAAGACCGATTGTAGGGCCGCGTCATCGACGTCTGTCCGGCCCAGCAGGATATTATCGCGGATGCTCTCATCGAAAAGCGTCGCATCCTGTGTCACGACGGAGAAGAGCCCACGAAGGGCTGTCAAATCCAATGCGTTGATCGGGGTGCCGTTGATGGACCCGTCGCCCGCATGCGGTTCGACCAATCGTGTCAGAACATTGAAGATGGTACTTTTACCCGCACCAGACGCACCGACGAGGGCGGTTGTTTTGCCTGCGTCCGCTGTGAATGTCACACCTCGTAAAACAGGCAAATCGTCATAGGCAAGCGCCACATTGTTGAGCGCGATGGTGGGGGCCTCAACTGGAGTTGCTTCCGGCTGAAGAGGGGATAAAAGTGTCGGCTCCACATCAAAGATTGACCGGATCCGGTCGATGCTGGCCGACGCCATTTGCCACTGACCACTCATGGAACCGAGGCGGCGCAGCGGCTCAAACGTCAGGCTCATGGCAGTGAAAAAGGACATGAACTGTCCGACGGTTTTCTCGCCCGAGATTATCTCCCCACCGCCATAGATCATTACGCCAAGGAATCCGATGCCGGTCATGATGTCGATCAGCGACGGAACTGCGGCTTGGCCGGTTACGGCCTTAACCTCCGCCCTGACGCGGTTGTCGGACAGCTCATCGTAGCGGTCGCCTTGGTAGGCTTCGAGCGCGTTCAGTTTGATCGGATTGATGCCGTGGAACACCTCATCCAGCCGTGTCGACATGCGCCCAGCCAGCTCCCGCGCGGCGGCAGCGCGTTTACGGACATAGCGCTGGGCCATGAAGGACGGCAGGATCATGAACGGAATGCCGATCAGCGCCACCAGCGTCCAACGCCAATCGACCGACAAAGCGACACTGAACAGTGCAATAACCGCAATCAAATCACGTCCAACACCAACTAAAAGCGCCGACCATGCCGCGTTGATCACGCCGACGTCGCCTTGCACCCGTTCGATCAACTGCCCCGGCGGATTGACCTGATGATACGCGCTGTCGAGCCGCATCATGTGCCGCAAGAGCCCGCTGCGCATGTCCCGCGCAGACATCTGATTGACCCGCGTCATCAAGATTTTCTGACCCGCAGAACTGATCGCGCGGACAAAGAAAATCACCATGATCGACGTGCCGACCCAGATGAGTGCCTGACGGCTGCCTTCGAGGAACACATTGTCGAACATTGGCTGGATTAGGCGGCTGAGAAGTGCAAGCATTGACCCTTCTATCACCATGAACAGGACCGCGAGTGCAATTTTGCCCTTGTGGCGGCTCAGATAGTTCCGCCAAAGCCAGCGCATATGTCCTTGGCCTTCGCTCACACCGGAAGCGTCCGTCGCGCTTTGAATTTCTGCTGCAACGCTTCCGCGTCGTATTCCTGTGCGATCCAATCGCGAATTCCAATAGGGCCGGATGTCAGGCGCTCTTCATAGGTTTCAAGCAACAGATCAAGGATGCCCGTCTTGGTAAATTTGAGGTGAATAAAGCGCAGCGACAATTGCTTCTTCGCGTCGGCCACAGTGGCCCCTTGGTCCAACAAAAAGAGTGCTGAGACGAGGCCCGCACGATCCGCGCCCGATTTGCAATGTATGAGGAATTGCCGGTCAATTTCATCAAAGACCTTGAAAACCTCTTGCAGCATTTCGCGTGCTGGCGCCTGCCGCGCACTCAGGGCCAAGGCGTAGAGGTCTAGACCCAAACGTTTGCAAGTGTCCGCTTCCAACAAATAATGGTGCGATTTGAACTTCCCGCGCAACGTCAGGACCGCTTTGATGCCCAGATCGCGGTAACGCTCCAGCCGACCATGAGAGGGGTAGTTTGAGCGATAAACACCCGGTGCGACCTCATCAAAATTCGTCCAAAACGTCCGCAAAACCCCATGATCCTGCCAGAACATGTGTCGTTCCCCTATGCGCCTGTCATGAGCGCTGAGGCTGGGCAAAGTCTGCGCTGTGTCTTTGTGGAACATGAACTGCTCTTAGGTCCGCTTCTTGCTCGTCTACGGGCATATGGGGTTTGGGGCAAGCGATGCAAGAAATTGGTGCGGGGTGGTGTTGACCTTGCCGCATTCCGACGTAGGCTCTCCCTCATCTCAATTCTATTTGAAAGTGACTGTTATGCCTCTCGCCAATGGCCGCTCCTACCTTGCTATCCCCGGACCATCCGTCATCCCGGACGAGGTGTTGCAGGCCATGCACCGCGCGTCCCCCAATATTTACGAAGGCGAATTGCACGACCTGACGCACAGCCTGATCCCAGATCTGAAATCCGTCGCGCGTACGGATGGAAATGTGGCGATCTATATCGGCAACGGCCATTCTGCGTGGGAGGCCGCCTTGGCCAATGTGACATCCCGCGGTGATAAAATCCTCGTCGCGGCGGCTGGCACCTTCGGGCATGGCTGGGGCGAAATGGCCAGTGAAATGGGCCTCAACGTCGAGGTGTTGGAGTTTCCGACCAATGGCCCCGTTAACCCCTCGGAGGTGGAAGAGGTGCTGCGCGCCGATACAGCAGGCGACATTAAAGCGCTGCTTTTGTGTCAGGTCGACACCTCCACCGGCGCGAAATCGGATGTGGTCGCGATTAGGGCGGCGATAGATGCCGCAGGGCATTCAGCGCTCTATCTGGTTGATTGCATCGCCTCCCTAGGCTGTGACCGCTATGAGATGGACGCTTGGGGCGTCGATGTCACCGTTAGCGCATGCCAGAAGGGTCTGATGACGCCCGCTGGCTTAGCGTTCGTTCACTACAACGATAAGGCTGATGCGCGGCGCGGCGACAACGTCACGCGGTATTGGGACTGGCGCAAGCGGGTCAATCCGGAGGTGTATTATCAATATTTCAGCGGCACCGCGCCGACCCATCACCTCTATGGCCTGCGCAAAGCACTGGACATGATTAACGCCGAAGGGATCGAAACCGTCTGGGACCGCCATGATGCGCTTGCCGACATGATCTGGACCGCATTCGAGGCGTGGGGTGATGAAGGCCCGATGACCTTGAACGTCGCGGATCGGGCGCATCGGTCGTCTGCCGTGACATCGATTTATGCAGGGCCACGCAATGGGGCGGCGTTGCAGTCGTGGTGCAAAGATCAGGCAGGGCTGACCTTGGGTATCGGCCTAGGGCGGGAGCCTGCGGATGCTTATTTCCGGCTCGGCCACATGGGTCACGTCAACGCGCATATGATTATGGGGGCCTTGGGCACAATCGAAGCGGGGTTGTTTGCCAACCGCATTCCCCACGGGCAGGGGGCGCTTTCGGCGGCGGCGAAAGTCCTAGCGCGTCATGCGACTGCGGCCCAGCCACGTGATGCAGCGGTTGAGGCCAAGGGCAACAGCAGCCACCCACAAAGCGCCAGACAGTGTTGCTAGAAACCAGAAAAAATGAACAAAATCCCGCCGGTCATGACCAGAAAAGCGTTTGTGTAGTCCTCGACTTTTTTTGGGTGGTGGTGGTTCATGTGTCTCTAGTCACGTTGTGTTTGCTTTGGCGAGTGCTTGTGGCAATGCCTCTGCAAACGCCTTCAGCTCAACGCTGGTCCCACAGCTGACACGAATGCAACGGTCTTGGGGTGCGACAAAAGGCATGCGCAAGAAGATGCCAAGCGCGATGAATTCCGCCAAAACCGCCCGCGCAAAATCACCATCCTGTCCGCAATCCACCGTGACGAAGTTGGTGTTGGAGGGGAGCGCGACAAGACCGTTCTCCGCCGCGATACGTGTGATCTCTGTTCGGGAGGTTGCGACCTCTGTGCGGACGTGAGCGAGCCAATCTTGGTCCAATAGTGCGGCCAAAGCACCTGTTTGGCTGACGCGGCACATACCGAAATGGTTGCGCACTTTGTTGAAGGCGCCGATCAGGTTTCGTGGCCCGATAGCATAGCCCACGCGCGCACCTGCCATACCGTACCCCTTTGAAAACGTACGCATTCGGATGACGCGCGTGTCTGTGGGGTCAACGGTAGGGGCGGAGCCTTCGGGGGCCAATTCGATGTAGGCTTCATCCAAGATCAATAGGCTGCCCTCCGGCACTTTAGAAATCATCCGCTGAACGGTTTCTGCGTCATGCATCGATCCCATCGGGTTGTCGGGGTTGGCGAAATAAATGAGCTTCGCGCCCACCTCCTTCGCCTTTGCGATCAACCGTTCGGGGTCTTCGAAATCGCCGGTGTAGGGGATTTGGTGCATCGCGCCGCCAAAGCCCGCGACATGGTAGTTGAACGTCGGATAGGCACCTGCGGAGGTAACAATGGACGTGCCTGCGTCGACCAGAAGCCGGACGAGGACACCCAAAAGCGTGTCGATCCCGCCGTCGATCCCGATATGGGCGGGGTCAACGCTGTGGTGCGCGGCCAAGGCTAGGCGCAAGTCATAGTTCTCCGGATCGGGGTATTTCCACGCCTCTGCCGCGGCGGCCTGCATCGCTGCAATCGCCTTGGGCGAGGGGCCAAAGCCACATTCATTGGCGCCCAAACGCGCCTTAAAGGCTTGCCCCCGCGCACGCTCCTGCGCTTCGGGTCCGACGAAGGGAACAGTTGAGGGGAGGGAGTCGGCGAGCGCGGTGAGGCGAGGATCATCAGTCATGGCGAATTCTTGGCCTGACGCCGAAAAAGTTGCAATGGAGCGATATGATACCCATGTGAGGACCATTCGCAACTAATTGAGAGTTTCGGGCATGAAGCTCAGCAGACGAGAGTTTTTGGCAAGTGCGGCAGCCGTGGCGTCGGTCCGTGCGGTGTCACAGGTGGCCACGCAGTCAGGCGGACGGCGCATTTTGACGCTGGTTTATGACAAGGCGCTAGGGTCGATGCGAGCAATCGACAAATTCGTCCCGTTCTAGGCGCGGAATCAAGCCGAAGGCGCCGCGCCCATCACCGACCCGCCCCGACGGGTTGGCGATTTGACAAGAGGTTAATCCGCACAAACGGAAGATTAATTAGGCTGCCACAAAGTGCTGCCGAACGACCTTGTTATCGCCCACCCACGGGTCGGCGATGGGCGCTACCCAATCTCTTCCAAACGCCCGATGGCGGCGGTCAGCTTGGCTTCTTCCTCTTCGCGCAGCGCAAGGTTTGCTTTGGCCTCCGCCACCACAGCCTCCGGCGCGCTTTCGACGAATTTTGGGTTGTTCAACCGCCCGCGCAAACCGCCCAGCTCTTTACCGAGCTTTTCAAGCTGCTTGCCCAAACGCGCCTTTTCGGCATCCACATCGATGATGTCCGCCAAAGGCAGCGCGAAGGACGCGCCTGCCGCTGGAACGGTCAAAGACCCTTTAGGCGCTTCATCAGCCACGATGATGCTTTCCACCCGCGCCAAACGCATGATGAGCGCCTCGTTATTCGCCAGCGCCTGAACCGCATGGTCATCCGCTACCGTCTGCAACACTGGGATCTTCAACCCCGCCGGCACATTCATTTGCGCGCGTGCAGACCGAATACCTTCAATCAGGGAAATGACCCAGTTCATCTCCCGATCCGCGTCCACATCGACCAGTTCCGCGCCATATTCCGGCCAGTCGGCGTGCACCAGCATCTTCGCGCGGTTGTCGGCAAAGCCCCAAAGCTCTTCAGTGATGAACGGCATGATCGGGTGCAGCAGGATCAAGGACTGATCGAGAACCCAGCGCAGCGTTTGCTGTGTCTCTACTTTCGCGGCTTCATCGTCGCCTTGCAGGATCGGTTTGGAAAACTCTAGATACCAGTCGCACACCTTGCCCCAGACAAATGCATAAAGCGCATTCGCGGCCTCGTTGAAGTGATACCCTTCAAGCGCTGTATCGACCGCTTCGCGAACCTTTGCCGTCTCCCGAATGATCCACTTGTTGAGCGTCAGCTGCGCATCGGGGCGTGGCGTGTCGCCGGGGTAGGGAATTTCGTAGTGTTCGGCGAAGCTGAAGGCGTTCCAAAGCTTTGTGCCAAAATTACGATAGCCTTTGATCCGCTCTTCACTGATCTTCAGAACTCCACCAAGGGCGGCCATCTGCGCGTTCGTGAAGCGCAACGCGTCGGCACCGTATGCATCGACAATCTCCAGCGGGTCGAGCACGTTGCCGCGCGTCTTCGACATCTTCTCCCCCTTCGCGTCGCGGACAAGTTGGTGGAGGTAGACGGTGTGAAACGGCAATTTGTCTTCCACCGCGTAAGACATCATCATCATCCGTGCGACCCAGAAGAACAGAATGTCTTGACCGGTGATCAGAACGTCAGAGGGGAAGTATTTTTCAAGCTCCCCCGTCCGATCCGGCCAGCCGAGCGTGCCGAAGGGCCAAAGGCCGGAGGAGAACCACGTGTCGAGGACGTCTGGATCACGAGCAATGTACCAAACTTTGACGTATCTAGCATCCTCTGGTCCATGATCAGGTGCATGTGGATCGTAGAGGTATCCATTGCCAGCTTGGATCTCGGCAACAGGTGCATCGACCACCCGTACGTCAAATCCATGGGCATCAAGATCAAAGTCCTCTGGATACGCCTTCTTAAAATGCTCCCTCGCTTGTTCGATTGCTTCAGCTTCATTTGAAGCACAGAACATCGTTTCTACGCGTTCGCCGTCTGCTGTTTTTGAAGCTGAACCGAACCACACCGGGATCTGATGCCCCCACCACAGCTGGCGGGAGATGCACCACGGCTCAATGTTCTCTAGCCAGTGGAAATAAACCTTCTTCCCGCTCTCCGGCATGATCTTGACCGTGCCGTCGCGCACCGCGTCGAGCGCCGGACCAACGATCTTGTCGGAGCGGACGAACCACTGGTCGGTCAATGCAGGCTCGATCACCACCTTGGAACGGTCGCCGAACGGCAGCATGATCTTCTTGTTCTCGATCAACGGCACGGTTTCGGTCACTTCAAAGGTCTCTCCGTCGTCGGCTTTCTCTGACCGTGTGACATCGTGCATGACGGCAAGGCCCTCGGTCGTGATATCCGCGACAACCCGCTTGCGTGCCTCAAACCGATCTAGTCCGCGATAGTCCTCTGGCACAAGGTTCATCGCGGCGATCTTCGCCTCGTCAAAATCTTCCTCACCATTTGCAATCGCTTGTGCTGTCGCCGCTTCCTCCGCGTAAGGCCGCCCATCTGACCGCATCGCACCTTTGGTATCCATCAGCGCATACATCGGGATGTTGCCACGCTTGGCGACTTGGTAGTCGTTGAAGTCATGGGCGCCGGTGATCTTCACGGCACCAGAGCCGAAGTCCGGATCAGGGTAGTCATCGGTTATGATCGGGATCAGGCGGCGCTGATCCTTGGGTCCAACCGGAATTTCACAAAGTTTCCCAACGATTGACGCGTAACGCTCATCCTTTGGGTGCACGGCAACCGCACCGTCGCCCAGCATCGTTTCAGGCCGTGTCGTTGCGATAGAGATATAGTCCCGCTCTTCCTCAAGTGTGACGTTCCCGTCCTCGTCCTTCTCGATATAGGTGTAGGTTGCGCCACCGGCGAGCGGGTATTTGAAGTGCCACATGTGGCCGTCGACTTCGATATTCTCGACTTCCAAGTCGGATATCGCCGTCTCAAAATGCGGGTCCCAATTGACGAGGCGCTTACCGCGATAAATGAGGCCCTTGTTGTACATATCGACAAAGACCTTGAGCACGGCATCATGGAAATTGCCCTCTTCCCCCTCCGGCGCGTTTGGTGCGCCGGACATGGTGAAGGCCAAGCGGTCATAATCCATCGAGGAGCCAAGGCGCTTGTCCTGCTCCACAATCGTGCCGCCAGAGAATTTTTTCCAATCCCAGACTTTTGCGAGAAACTCTTCACGCGCCATTTCTGACCGTTTGCGGTTCTCGCCATCAGCGGCCATCTGCTTTTCTACGACCAATTGAGTGGCAATCCCTGCGTGGTCCAACCCTGGCTGGAACAGCGTGTCATAGCCCTGCATCCGCTTCCAACGGGTCAGAATATCCATCAGCGTGTGGTTGAACGCATGGCCCACGTGCAGGACACCTGTGACGTTGGGCGGTGGCAGTTGGATGCAGAACGTCTCTTCCCGTGACTTATTCGCGCCCGCTTTGAACGCCTTGGCCTTTTCCCATGCCGCAAAGATGCGCGGTTCGGCTGTCTTTGCGTCGAATGTCTTGTCCATCGCCATTGTTTGGGTGTCCTTGTCTGAGTAGGCTTCGTTTAACCAAAGCAAAGACCCTCGAAAAGGGGGGAAACGAGCATGATGGAACCAAGGCATGACAGGACAGCGCCGCGATCGTGGTGGAGCTTGTTTTTTGCGGTTGGTGGATACTTTGTGATCCTTGCTGGATTAGCCTTGTTTGGCTTCACGATTTGGAGTTCGGTGGACTACCGCAAAGCCACGATGTTTGATCGGGATGGGGTGGGTGCGGATGCTGAGATCGTGTCAAAACGCACGGTCGAAAGCGATGATGACACCGACTATGACATCGTCTTTGCATATCAGGCTGGTGAACGACTGGTGAAAGTCGAACGGTCTGTGTCGTCCGGTTTCTATTATGATTGGTCTGTTGGGTCAGACGCCCCCATTCGCTATATGCCCAACCGGACGACACGCATGGAGTATTACATCGGTGGGTCCCGTTGAAAGGCCCGCATGACCCAGATGATTGGTGGGATTGTAGGGCTTTTCGGGCTCGGGCTGCTTTGGTTTTCTGGGTCTAGGGCGAACAGTGCGGTACTTGCGCGGCGCAAAGGGTATCGGACAACGGCGACGATCCAGCGGTTTGTGGAACGGAAGAATTCCGGCAAGCCAACAGGGCGCGGTTATATGATTTTTGAAACTGAAGACCGCAAGCGTGGTCAAAGCCTGGACCACAATATCAAGAAATTGCGCAGATTGGGCAGCGGCTCCCAAATCGTTGTGTTTGTGCGCAGGGAGGATGTTTGGTGGGAGGGGGACACTGGACCCCGCATCAAAGTGCTGCGTTACTTCCTGAAAATGACCGACAGCTAGGCGGTCAGCGGTTCCCGCTCGCCTGTGCGGATGACCCTAGGATCATAAGGCTCACGCGCGAACACCTCCCGCACACGGTCGGCGAAATGCTCAATCGGCAAGGTTGTGTAGTTTGGATCGAAGGAGCTTTGATCCCAACGCTCACAAAACTCTGCGCAGTCGTCAAAATAGGGGTGGCCCGCGTAGGTTTGCCGTTTTTCTGGATTCGCGCCGACGTGTGCGCCGTAGTAGACGAGTTGGAAATCGCCGTGCTTTTCCACCACCCATGTGACTTGTTCGCGGACGAAGGGTTTTAGAATGCTGGCGGCGTATTCATCGTGGTTGTAGGGCGCGAAGATGTCACCGATGTCATGAAGCAGCGCGGCAACGATCCAATCGGTGTCCGCGCCATCCCGCTCCGCCCGTGTGGCCGATTGCAGGGAGTGGCCGAGCCGTGTGATTTGATACCCCGACAGCCCCTCATCGAGTTCGACAAGTGCTTTCAAAAGCCGATCTGCCGTGCCTTTGGTGTGCGCGATCTCATGCTCGGTCAGGAAGTCATAGTCTTCCTTGTCGCCGTCTTTCATCTGCGTGAATTTGACCTGATCCATTAGTCCGCCTTCTCGTAGAAATCGCCGGATTGCGCGGCGCCTTTGATCATCACTTTGGTCTGTAGGTGCCTGATTGTGTTGTAAAGTTCCAGACTTTTTGAGGTGAATGGTTTGGTCGGAACGCGGTAGGGTTCCCACAAGCCAAACTTGTCTTCGCCGCGGGCGAGGTGGGCATAGTCCCGCTCGCCCCCGGTCTTGGCAATGCCGGGTTGGAGATATCGGATTACGATGCCGACGCGCCGATCGTCGGAGGTATTGGGCCCCGATCCGTGGATCGTTAGGCCGTGATGCAGGCTGATTTCACCAGGCTGCAATTCCATCGAGACTTTGTCGTCTTCAGCAACCTCCACACGGATTTCCTGACCCCGCGACAAAAGGTTGTTGCCGTCAAAGGTGTCTTCATGCGGCAGGATTGGGTTTTTGTGACTGCCGGCCACCACATCCATGCAGCCGCTTTCTGTGGTCGCGGGCGACAGGGCCAACCATGCAGTTGTCAGGCCGTCAATCTCCCCCATGCCCCAATAGGTGACGTCTTGGTGCATGGTCACGACCGCTTTGGTTTGTGGCTCTTTGATAAGAAACTCGACCGAATAGAGCATGATGTCTGGCCCCAAGACCCCTTCGACCGCGTTCAATATCCCCTCATGACAGCCCATCTCATGCGCGATGGGCATCACGATCTGCGCATTGATCCGCTTGTAGGTGTTGAGCGGCAGGGTCAAACCGTTGTCGAGCCATTCTGCCTCCAACGCTTCAACCCGAGCGCGGAGGGCTGTAGACTCGGCTTCGCTCATCACCCTGATCGGGAACAAGAACCCGTTGTCACGGTAGCTTTGCTTTTGCGCCTTTGAAATCTGGCCCGGCTTGGTCATTGGTGGCCTCCCTTGATGATCAAAAGATGAACGCACTGCCCGCGACATGTCGCGTCAAGTTGCGACAGGTTTTTGAGCTAAGTTGACTGGATAGTGCGCCGACGCGCATTAGGGATCTGTACAACGAGGTTTAGGAATTCCAAGATGGACAAATTCGGAAAAAGCCAGCCGTTCGAACGGGTGGAGGATTTGCGGTTTTTGGCCGGGCGAAGGGCGGTATGTGGATGACATAGCGCCCGAAGGCGCGCTGCACGCCTATTTCCTGCGGTCTCCTGTCGCCCACGGCACGATCGAGGCGTTAGATGTATCGGACGAGCGGGACGTGGAGGTTGTTGAGGCGGTTTTCACCATTGCCGATCTCGAAACGGATGGCATTGATATCACGCAAAGCGGATCATTGGTTACGCCGCGGGATGGCAGGAAAGGTGTGGACCCGATGCGCCCGCTGCTTGCCAAGGACCACGTTCGCTATGTGGGGGAACCGGTGGCGCTGATCTTGGCTGAGACGATGGCTGCGGCCAAAGATGCCGCAGAACTCATTTAGCTAGATATCGACGATCGGCCCGTCCACATGGACTTGGCAACGGGGCCCAATGAAATCCATGCAGAGGCAAAGGATAACCTCGTTTACGACTGGGACATGGGCGATGCGGAAGCGGCTGCAGCCACGCAAGCAAAGGCCGCTCAGAAGGTCAGTATCGAAATTTACGACAACCGGATCATCTGCAACTCGATGGAGCCGCGTGGCACCCACAGCAATGTTGGTGGCCAACTGCGGGGGCATTTCGAGTCGCGGCCTTTGTCCAACATCTCCCTCATTTGGATGCTGGAGCGGTTGGTAAGGTGCGGCTTGCAACTGCCCGACGACTGGCGCACCCGATTCCCGCAAGACGTCAACGCCCCGTCACTTGGCGTGTGGCACGGCTGGTCCTAGCTGCTTTGGGCGCGGCGATGGCGTGTCGTAGGGGCCTGGACTTCTGAACGGTTGCACGAAACAATCGCGGACCGGCCAGCCTCCGGGGCTGCGACGCCTCCGGCGGAGATATTTGTCGCGAAAGAAGACGCCTAGCGCGGTTATGCGACCTTGAGTGCGGAGAGGCGCGGGGTGACGCCCAAGGCGTGGCAGACTTCACGCGTCAGTTCTGGATTGTTCAGCGTGTAGAAATGCAGGTGATCGACCCCGCCTTCGATAAGGTCGTCGCACAGCTCCGTCGCGAGGGCCGTGGCCAAGAGATCGGTGCGGTTGTCGCGCTCGGCGTTCTCGAAAGCATCGGCGATAACGGTAGGGATATGCGTGCTACATGCTTGTGCGAACCGCTTGGCCCCGCTCCAGTTTTCGATGGGTAGGATACCAGGTAGGATCGGGACGGTGATGCCTGCTTTCGCGCAGCGGTCGCGGAAGCGAAAGAACGTGTCCGCCTCAAAAAAGAACTGGGTAACCGCGCGGGTCGCGCCTGCGTCAAGCTTGCGCTTGAGATAGTCGATGTCAGCCTCAGGGCTTTGCGCCTCTGGATGCGTTTCTGGATAGGCGCCGACCGCGATGTTGAAATCCCCTCGCGCAGCAATGGCGTCAATGAGCTCTACAGAGCTTTCGAAGCCATCGGGGTGTACGCAGAAGTTGTCCGCACCTTTGGGCGGATCGCCACGCAAGGCCATGATGTCGGTCACGCCAGCGGCGCGGTAGGCATCGCAAATCGCCAGCGTCTCCGCCTTCGTGGCATTGACGCAGGTCAGGTGTGCTACAATCGGCAGATCGGTGGTTTCGCGCAAGGTCGCCACCGCCTCATGCGTCCGTTTTCGCGTGGTGCCCCCCGCGCCATAGGTGACGGAGACGAAGGTGGGGTCCAAGGGTGCCAGCGTGTTGACGCAATCCCACAAGCGGAACGAGGCTTGCAGGGTTTTGGGCGGGAAGAATTCGAAGCTGACGGACGGTGTGGTCATGGTGTTTCCTCTTGAGCTTCTTGCTGTTTTTCAGATCAGCGGATATGAGGCAAATTCATAAATCTTAGAATGATTATGAAAGTGGCTCAATGCATATCGAATTTCGACACCTTCGCACCATCAAGGCTATCCACGACACCGGCGGGCTGGCGCGGGCGGCGGATTTGCTCAACATCACGCAGTCGGCGTTGAGCCATCAGATCAAAGGGATCGAGGATCAGGCGGGTGTTGAGCTCTTCGTGCGCCGGACCAAACCATTGCGGCTGTCGGCGGCGGGTTTGAAGATGCTGGAAGCGGCGGAAGCGATCCTGCCGCGCGTGTCTGCTTTGGAGGCAGAGTTTGAAGGGCTGGTCGCGGGGAGTGCAGGGCGTCTGCACATCGCGATTGAATGCCACGCCTGTTTCGAGTGGCTATTCCCTGTGTTGGAGGAGTTTCGCAAAGCCTGGCCAGAGGTGGATGTGGACATTCGTCCTGGACTTGCGTTCGACGCGCTGCCCGCCCTGAATCGGGAGGAGGTGGATCTTGTCGTCTCCTCCGACCCGGAAGACATCGCCGACACGGATTTTACCCCAATCTTTGATTATGAGCCTGTTTTTGTGGCCTCTTCCCAACATCCGTTGGCAGAGAAGAATTTTATTGAAGCGGCTGATTTTGCGGGGGAAACCCTGATCACCTATCCCGTGGATCGCCCGCGGTTGGATGTGTTTTCCCAGCTTTTGATCCCCGAAGGCGTTGTTCCCAAGGAAGTGCGTCAGGTGGAACTGACGGCAGTGATCCTGCTGTTGGTCGCCTCCAACCGTGGGGTGGCGGTTTTGCCGGATTGGGTGGTGCGGGAGGTGCGATATAACTCCGACTATGTGACGCGGCCTTTGACCAAAAGCGGCATCACGCGGCGGCTTTATGCTGCGACGCGCAGCGAGGATGCCGCGCGTCCCTTTATGGCGCATCTGTTGCGCTCGGCGCGGCAAGAGGCGGTGAAACTCCAACGGCCGTCGAAATAGGCGCAAGAGCGTGCTTGCCGAAGCCCAGTGAACCCCCTATAGCGCCCTTCTGACCCGAACATCGAAAGACCGAACTCATGGCAGGCTCCGCAAATCTGAACGTGATGATGAAAACCGCGCGCAAAGCGGGGCGCGGTTTGCTGAAGGATTTTGGTGAGGTTGAGAACCTACAGGTGAGTGCCAAAGGCCCCGGTGATTTTGTGAGCCGCGCCGATCGCCAAGCTGAAGAGACGATCCGCGAAGAACTTATGCTCGCCCGCCCAACCTATGGATTCTTGGGTGAGGAAGGTGCTGAGATAGAGGGTCAAGACCCCACGCGCCGTTGGATCGTGGACCCGCTAGATGGGACAACGAACTTCCTACACGGGTTGCCGCATTGGGCTGTGTCGATTGCGTTGGAGCATAAAGGGCAGATCGTGGCGGGTGTGATCTATGACCCCGTGAAGGATGAGATGTTCTATGCCGAGAAGGGCTTTGGCGCGTTTGTAAATGAAGCGCGCCTGCGCGTGTCTGGTCGCCACCGCATGGCGGAGGCGTTGTTCGCAACCGGTTTGCCATTCTCGGGCCGGACCGACCTGCCCGAAACCTTGCAAGACCTTGCGCGCCTTCTACCCACCTGTGCCGGTGTCCGTCGTTTCGGGGCCGCTGCACTTGATTTGGCCTATGTCGCCGCCGGCCGCTACGACGGGTTTTGGGAGCGCCGCCTGAACGCATGGGATCTTGCGGCCGGTATCCTCATCGTCAAAGAGGCAGGCGGCTTGATCGAACCGCTTGATCCCAATGGCTCCATCCTTGAGAACGGGTCGGTGATTTGCGCCAATGAGCCGATCTTTGACAGCTTTGCCAAAGTAATCCGCAAAGGCTAAAGCAGTTCCACTACCAAATTGTTAACGCCCCGATCCGGAGCCGCGTCTGACTTTGGGCATCCGCGATTTGATGAAGTCGTAGTTCGCTTCTGGATGATCCGGATGGCCGTCGGTGCGTCGCCAAAAATCTGCCGCACCAGACCTGAGCCAAACGGGGATGGTGAGCAGCAAGCCGATGACGAACCCGCTCGCATGCGCCCAATAGGCGACGCCGCCGCCTTCGGCAGAGGTGCCAACGCCGTTAAAGACCTGCAACCCGAACCAAAGTGTCAGCATGATCCATGCGGGCAGGGGGAAGATGCGGATGATAAAAACAAACAATACAAAGATGTCGACCTGCGCCTTTGGGAAGAGCAGCAGATAGCCCCCCATGACGCCCGCAATCGCCCCTGATGCGCCGACCAGTGGCACCGGCGATGTCGGGGCCGTTAGGTAATGGACATAGGTCGCCGTAACTCCTGACATCAGGTAAAAGATCAGGAACCCGGCGGAGCCCATCTTGTCTTCCATATTGTCGCCGAAAATCCACAAAAATAGTATGTTGCCCGCCAAATGCATGAAGCCGCCGTGCAGGAACATGGAGGTGATGAGACCGGAGTACGCCTCTCCCTCGTTCAAGCGGGCGGGGATCAGAGCGTAGTCAAAATAGAATTGGCTCAAGGCGCGGTCGTCGGTGAGCGCGGCAAGACCGTAGACATAGATCAGAACATTCACCGCGATCAGGATGTAAGTGACGATGGCGGGCCGTTCGGCAGGGTTGTGATCGCGAATTGGAAACATGGGTGTACCATCGGTATGCGCGCCGGTGGGGTCAAGCGCGATTGGCTCGCCTGCGTCAAACTTGACAGATGCGATAGGTGCGCCAGTTCTGGCGTATGAGAACAATAATCCTCTTCCTTTGTCTTGCGGCGACACCGCTGACTGCGATGGCCTGTCCGCCTGCGCCGGATCACCGGCTGAAAACGGCGGAGATTATTGCGGCACTGCAAAACTCATCACCGCAGGAGGCGCCGGCCTATTCCTCCGCGCTTTGGCTGCTTTGGCGGGACGCGCCGGATGCGAAAGCGCAGGCGATGCTGGACCTTGGGATTGGGTTTATCGGGCGACAGGATTTTGAGCAGGCGAAGTTCGTTTTGACGCAGCTTGTGGAATACTGCCCAGAATACGCCGAAGGCTATAACCAGCGCGCATTTGCGGCCTTTCTGGCACGGGATTTTGAGGGGGCTTTGGTCGACCTCGACCGGGCTATCGCGCTGAATCCTGTACATATCGCAGCGATTTCGGGCAAAGGTCTGACCTTGCTCGGACTTGGCCGCGATGAGGAGGCGTACCAAACGATCCGCGATGCGCTACAGCTCAATCCGTGGCTGTCGGAGCGGCGCTTTCTTCCCAAGGACGACAGCACAGACATCTGAGTCTTGCCGCCTTTTGGCGAACCGCCTAAGAGGGTGTCGTGCCCCCGTGGTGGAATGGTAGACACTGGAGACTTAAAATCTCTTGGGCGTATGCCCGTGCCAGTTCGAGTCTGGCCGGGGGCACCACTGATCATCGTCCAAGGGCGATTGAGATAATCAAGTTTCCCGTTTAGGTCGCATTGGTTCAGAGATGGAAACGCAGGGTTTCCGTCTGGTTCGTTGTTTTTCTCGTAAATTCAAGCATATAGGGGATGAAGGCCTGTGTTGAGTAAAGCGTAAGTAGGTGAACCTGTGTCCCTAAGAGGCTCCAATAGTGATCTTTTGCAGCGTATCGCTGCGCAGGTCCAATCACAACAACAAGTCCACCCAAGACTTTGGCGACAACGCTTCCTCTCTGTCGCCCCTCAATTCGAGCTAAATTCTTCTGCGACTCATCTCGATCGTTGCGAATTACTTCAAGTTCACGCTTCAAAGCAGCATTTTGATCAACAATGTTTTGACAAGCGCCTGCAATCAACTTGCTTTGAGAAGCACCTCCAAGTGACCGGCCGCCCTCATCGGATAAACCGTTCAACGCCTTACTGACATTATCTTGTCGAGGAGAAGTAGTGATATAATCACTCGGCTCTAGTATTTACCCTGAGATGCCCTGTTTAGCTTTGCTTTCGAATTCGGGTGGGTTGGTTTCATGGTGTCACTCAAACATCCAACTCCTCAACAAAGCGCGCGTTCTCTTGAATGTACTGGAACCGCAGCTCTGGCTTCTTGCCCATCAGACGCTCGACCAAATCGCCCGTCTCGCCCGGCATATCGTCGTCGATGGACACCCTGATCAACTTCCGCGTGGCGGGGTCCATGGTGGTGTCTTTGAGGTCTTTGGCATCCATCTCCCCCAGACCCTTGAAGCGCTGGACGTCGATTTTGCCTTTGCCGCCCAAGCCCTTTTCCATCATCCGGTTTTTCTCTGCGTCGTCTGCTACATAGAGCCGCTTGGCGCCTTGAGTCAGGCGGTAGAGGGGTGGGCAGGCGAGGTAGAGGTGGCCTGCGTCGATCATCGGGCGCATCTGGGTGAAGAAGAAGGTCATCAGGAGCGAGGCGATATGCGCGCCGTCGACGTCTGCGTCGGTCATGATAATGATCTTGTCATAGCGTAGATCATCGACATTGAAGCTGGTGCCGAGGCCGACACCGAGCGCTTGGGTGAGATCGTTAATCTCGGCGTTTGATCCCAATTTCGAGGAGGCCGCGCCGAGAACGTTCAAGATTTTGCCGCGTAGGGGTAGCAGGGCTTGGGTTTTGCGGTCGCGGGCCATTTTAGCGGAGCCGCCCGCGCTGTCGCCCTCAACAATGAACAGCTCTGTCCCCTCGCGGTTGGTGGCGGAGCAATCGACGAGCTTGCCGGGGAGGCGGAGTTTTTTGGTAGCGGATTTGCGGGCGGTCTCTTTTTCCTGTTTACGGCGCAGGCGTTCTTCTGCGCGGAGCACGAGGAAATCGAGGATCGCTCCTGCGGATTTCGTGTCCGCCGCCAGCCAGTTGTCGAAGTGATCGCGCACTGCGCCTTCGGTCATTTTCTGCGCGGCTTCGGTCGACAGGCGGTCTTTGGTTTGGCCGACGAAGGCGGGTTCGCGGATGAAACAGCTGACGAGAGCACACCCGCCGGAGATCAGATCTTCGCGCGTGATAGAGCCCGCCTTCTTGTTGTTGACCAGCTCGCCGTAAGCCTTGATGCCCTTCAGGATCGCGGCCCAAAAGCCGGTGACATGGGTGCCGCCTTCTGGCGTCGGGACGGTGTTGCAGTAGGACTGGGTGAAGCCGTCGCGCGAAGGGGTCCAGTTGATCGCCCATTCGACCTTGCCCGGCTCGCCAAACTTTTCCTGAAAGTCGACAGTGCCCGCGAAGGCGTTGTCGGCGTAGGTGGTGGAGGTGTCGAGCGTTTCTTTGAGGTAATCGGACAGACCACCGGGGAAGTGAAACGTCGCCTCCGTCGGGGTTTCGCCGTCGTCGATTGCGGATTTCCAGCGGATTTCAACGCCAGAGAAGAGGTAGGCTTTGGATCGGGTCGATTGGAAAAGGCGGGCCGGTTTGAAACGGTGGGAGCCGAAGATTTCAGGGTCGGCGTGGAAGGTGACGGTGGTGCCGCGGCGGTTTGGGGCGGAGCCGACTTTCTCCACAGGGCCCAGCGGGATGCCGCGGGAGAAGCGCTGTTCGACTAGCTCTTTGTTGCGCGCGACTTGGACGATCATCGAGTCTGAGAGCGCGT
>NZ_CBFIEO010000021.1:0-34162 GCF_965661665.1 Cognatiyoonia sp.
ATGTGCTCGAAGGGTCCTGCGACGACCACAAAAACAAGAAAAAGGGGATCGTGATGGCATCAGACAAAGCGAATCTGCAAGACTCATTTCTGAACCATGTGCGCAAAGCCAAAGTTCCCGTGACCATTTTTTTGGTGAACGGGGTCAAGTTGCAGGGCGTCATCACGTGGTTTGACAGCTTTTGTGTCTTGCTGCGCCGCGATGGTCAGTCCCAGCTGGTGTATAAATCCGCGATTTCGACCATCATGCCAGCACAGCCAATCAGCCTGTATGAAGGCGAAGAATAGGTTTGCTTGAACACGGCAAGCCCGTCACGCGGGCTTGGGTTCTGCACCCAGACATTAGAAACGATCAAAACCGGCGTGATGCGGATGCGCGGCTCAAAGAAGCTGTGTCCCTTGCCGGTGCGCTGCCAGACCTTAAGGTTGTGGGTAGCGATGTGGTGCGGCTGGCCAAGGTCAGCCCTGGTCATCTTTTCGGCTCTGGCAAAATTGAAGAACTGGGGCAGCAGCTGAAATCAGATGAGATTGAGCTGGTGTTGGTCGACGGACCCGTGACACCCGTCCAGCAGCGCAATCTGGAAAAGGCTTGGAAGGTCAAACTTCTGGATCGGACGGGGTTGATCCTTGAGATTTTTGGGGATCGGGCGCGGACCGCCGAAGGTGTCTTGCAGGTGGAGATGGCCGCACTCAGCTATCAACGGACACGCCTTGTGCGGGCTTGGACCCACCTTGAACGGCAAAGGGGTGGTCTGGGCTTTGTGGGTGGACCTGGTGAGACGCAGATCGAAGCGGACCGCCGCGCCATTGATGAACAATTGGGGCGACTGCGCAAGCAGCTTCAAAAGGTCGTCAAAACCCGCAGCCTCCACCGCGCGTCCCGCGCCAAAGTCCCATTCCCGATTGTGGCTTTGGTGGGCTACACAAACGCTGGAAAATCAACGCTCTTCAATCGGGTGACCGGTTCGGACGTCTTTGCCAAAGACATGCTCTTTGCAACGTTGGACCCCACCATGCGGCGGATCGAATTGCCGGTAGGGGATGAGGTGATCTTGTCAGACACGGTTGGGTTCATCTCCGACCTACCGACAGAGCTTGTCGCTGCGTTCAGTGCGACATTGGAAGAGGTTTTGGATGCGGATCTGATCGTCCATGTGCGGGACATCTCTCACGAAAATACTCAAGCCCAAGCGGATGACGTCGAAAGCATCCTGCTCAACCTCGGGATTGAGGAGGACGCCCCTCGCCTCGAGGTCTGGAACAAGATCGATCTCTTGCCGGAAGAGGCGCGGGCCTCCGCTCTGGCGCGCGCAGACCAACGCGATGATCTTTTTGCAGTATCCGCGATTGATGGCACGGGGCTGACCGATCTTTTGCAAGCCATCGCAGAAACGGTTAAAGCGCCCCAAATGGACGAGGTGTTCGAGATTGGATTTGCCGATGGCAAGCGTCGCGCGTGGCTCTTTGAGGCGGGCGTTGTCCAGTCAGAAGCTCAAACAGAGACTGGGTTTGAACTCAGCGTCCACTGGACTGCGAAACAGAAGGCACAGTTTCAAAAACTGGTGTAGATCTTCCCTTTCTTGCGCGTCGTTTTCTACATTTCCACCAGTGTGCTGTCTGAACGTTGTGCGGTTCCCATCGCTTCATTCGCGCGCTCCAACGCATCTAGGATCGGCTCTTTTGGGACCACTTCGGTAAAGCCCACACAAGCGGACAATTGTGCCCGATCAATGGAGTCGCCAAGCGGGATCAATGTCGCGCCACAAAGTCGCCGGCCAATAAACTCCACTTCGTCCTGTGTGCGATTGTTCAAGAACACAGCATAGGTTTCCCGATCAAGACGCCCTAACAAATCGCCAGCCGCTATCGTCGGGTCAAACCGCGCCAAAAGGGTTGCCACAAAATGATCTCCAACCGAGGTCCCGAAACTGTCATCAATTGCGCTGACGTCTTTCGCATGGACCAGCAATAGAAATCCATGGCTGCCGCGTTTGAGCGATGAATCCAGCTTTGAGAAAATGCCTGACGGTTCAAAAGCCCTGTTCGCAGATCATGCACCACGGGATCAGGTAAGCCGGTGGCGACGTCATCTTTGCGCGTTCATTTAATGCTGCCCATCTTCAAAAGCGCACCTGCAGCAGCGATGGTCATGACCACACGTAGGCTTGGGGCGAGGGCGCCTACCATGCCAAAGCTTATTTTTAACAATCCCACCGCCACGTTGACCAACGCTAGCAACAAATAGAAATCAAAGACTGCGTCCCTGTCAAAGAAACGCACTTGGGGATGGGGTTGAACGGTATCCATGCCCACCACTTAGCTGGACATGCTTAAAGGCATGTAAATTAAACAACTCTAATTGTCGGTAGGGCGCAAGGTTGTGATCCCCAAAGCCGCACCTCGCGCGAGCGAAGGATCGAGCGACATTGGAATATATTCGCCCCGCCGCCACAACTCACCCAGATTATCGTAGTATCTTGAAAGCGGATGCCCTGACTGACCTGTTGCGGTGATAAAGACGGAACTGTCAGGGTCCGCGAAGTCGTACACCCCGCGATAGCCAGCGGCATGCACATTCTCAAAGGGATTCGGCCCCAAACCAGAGGTTAGCGACCTTTGCAACGTCTGATCGCCACCGCTGGTGGATTGTCGGATGTTCACGAACCAATTCAGGATCGGCGCGTTACCTAACACCGGATGGTCATGCGTCGCCTGATGCGCATCGCCCCAGCGCAGGCTTTCCACCGTGGCGCCATAAGTCTCGGCCAACCAAATCAGCGCGTCATCCAAAGCCAAGCGTGCGATGTCCGTGCAGGTTTCTGTCGGTGCGGACTGCGCCACATCGCACCACGCGCTAGCGCCATCCACGTCGCGGTAAACACGTTCGATAAAAACGGGATCGACATGAGTGAACTCTGCCGCCAAAGGGCCCAAGTCATCATTGATCAACCGTTGCTGCAAATGCCGCATCCACGCAGCATAGATCAGCGGCTCTGGCAAATGTTCATTCATCTCACCATTCCAGGCTGACAATAAATCAAGGGCCTCACGTCTGCGCCGTTCAAGCGTGCCGTCTTGCGCGGCTTCTCCAGTGAACCACAGATCCGCGCCGACCAACGGCAGCAGTGATTGCGCAGAATAGCTTACGGTGTCCAGCTGCGCCTCGATAAAGCTTTCGCGGGTATGCACCTCACGGTTTTGCATCAACCGCTCCCAACGTTTGATCCGTTGAGTGTCGCCCCAATCAAAGCTGAGGTGATTGGGAAAAGGGGCATCCGTCGTCTTGTTGTTCGTATTCCCAAGGATTCCCCCATCGGGGGAGATGAACGACAGCGCCGACCCAGCCTCCTGAAAGCTATCCCATTGGTTCTCTGGCAGATAGCCATAGCTGGGCAGCCGACCTTTGGACAGGTGATCTTCCGCACGATTTGGCACCGCCCCGGCGACGATCATGGCAATGTCGTTGCGATCAACAAGGGTCACGTTCACGCTTGGAGCAATATGGGTCTTGGTCGCGTTCAGCCCGTCTTCAAGCGTCTCCGCCTGCAGCAATTGATAAAGCGATGACATGGACGTATCCCTATCGCTCAAAGCGGTCCACGCCAACACGGCAACGTGACCCGGCGGTGTGATCGCGCCCACATCAAATTGATCCGGCGACAAAACAACACCGTTCTCGGTGGATCGAAGCTCTAACGTCTCCGCGACGCCATCCTTGATGTTGATAATGCTGTCGCGCACGTTAAAAGCGGCCCAACCATCGACGGTGCGGTATTCGTTTGGATTGTCTGGATTCACCTCCTCGATAAAGATGTCCTGATCGTCGACATAAGAGGCTGTGATCCCCCAGCCGAGGTCGGCGCTCCGCCCTGCAAAAATCACTGGCACACCCGGAACCATCGCACCAATCACCCCACCGCGCTCAAGCTCAAGCCGCGCGAGATACCAGATCGTGGGTGCGGAAAGATTGAAATGCGGATCATTGGCCAACAACGTTGATCCCATCGCAGACCGATTGGTGCCGGCCGACCATGCGTTTGACGCCCCCGCCAGTTCGATCGGTTTGATGGGCGACAGCGGATCGTCCTGCCATTGGGCTGTTTCAAACGCGGGCACAACGCCGTTCATCAATTGGGCATAATCGGGGAGCTCGATAATCCCCTCCAGCGGGTCATCCGGCAGAATATCGGCCAAGCGCTCCGGCGAGAGGGTGAGCGACACCCGCGCCCGCAACACCTCGTTCTGTGCATGCGGCGACATTTGCAGGCTCATCAACTTCAGGATTGCGATACTGTCGGTCGCCGCCCAAGGGGACACCGGATGATTGAAGAGCCACATCTCAGGCGCTCCGCGCCCCCGTGCGCCTTTGTTGACCTCATCAATCCAAGCGTTCACGCCGCGGGCATAAGCTTCGAGTATAGCAGACGTCTCCGCATCTTGCGCCGACACGGATCGGATCGCACTGCCGTAAAGGTCGAGCCTCCGCATCAACCGGTCAATCGGAACCGTACGCTCACCAAAGAGTTCTGACAAACGGCCTTGGGCGGTGCGGCGCAGCATGGTCAGTTGCCAAAACCGGTCCTGTGCATGGGCAAAACCAAGCGCAAAGAACGCATCTTCATCCGTCGAGGCAAAGATATGCGGAACGTTTGCATTGTCGCGGACAATCTCTAGTGGCGCAGAGAGATTGCCGACGACATAATCCGCGTCATAATCGGGCAGAGACCGGGATGCGAAGTAATAGGCCAGCAGAAACGCGCCAAGCGTCAGCAATATAAGCCCCGATGCCAATCGGAGGAGCCACCGAAACAAAAACGCGACCACTGCACCCACTTTCTGAGTTTTGCCACAGTTTACTGGTCTCGGAACCTATCTGCCATCCCCAATTCAGGGGTCGGCAAGATTGTTACCGAAGGGCAGCCGCGACCCCGAGATGGTCGGAGCGCATTTGCGGGCGCATCGTCTCTCCACCCGTGGCGTCAGGAGATGTCAGCCATCCCTGACCAGTGGAGATTTGTACTTCCAGCCAACTCAACGTGTGGTTCCGAATGGCATCTGCGACGGCCAATCGGTTTGAAGCCACCTGACGCTCTGCATCCAAAATATCGGTGAGCGTGCTTACCCCACCGCGATAGCTTTCGCGGCTCAATTCCAACACACGGGCGGCCTCCTTACTGGCCCGTTCATAAGCAGTCAACTGACGGCGCCAATTCAGGCAAAGGGTGAGGGCGCTTTGCACCTCTTCCACGGCGGAGAGGACGGTTCGACGCCAATTGATCTCCGCCTCACGCGCATTTGCCTCAGTCACGTCACGGTTGGTGATCAAAGTCCTGCGATTGAAAACAGGAATGTTGACGGTTGGCACAAAACTCCAGCTGTCGGCTGTTCCCGTGCTGATATTGCCGTTCAAACTGATGGATGGGTAAAGCTCCGCCTCTGCTACACCTACGGCGGCGAAGCTGCGCTCGGCTGAGCGAATGTCAGGCCGATTGTGGATCAGATCAGCAGGCAGGCCAACGTTGGTGTAACCACTGGGGCGCGGTTGCGCCGCGCTGCATCTCTAACTCTGTCGCTTCTCCGGCTTCTCGGCGTTGATTGAGCAGATTGAGCGTTTGCCAACGGCTGTGCATGGTTGTACGCGTAATCGCTGCGGCCTCTTGGAAATAGCGTGCCTGGACATAGGCGCTGGTCAAATCTGTCAGATAAGCCAACCGCACCACACCGACATTCAGTTGCGCCGCATCGAAATTAGCGAGCGCCTGATCCTGATGCCGTGCAGCCCCACCGAAGAGGTCCGGCACTGTCTGCCCGCTCAAAGGCAAGCTGTGGCGCGTTGTCTGTGTTCCGGCAAAACTGTCCCGCGTGATAGAGCCATCAAGACCACCCGTGCTCAGGCCGTTGACGCCAACCGTGTCTAGTGATGCTTCCGCTGCATCCATCCGAGCCAGCGCCGCCTGCACATCCAAATTCTGTTGAGAGCCACGTGCCAAAAGCGCATTCAACATCGGATCGTTAAGCCACTTCCACCATTTCTGGCTCGACGCATTAAAGAGCGACCCGACAATTAAATTGATGAACTGATCACTAAGCTCAAGCGAAGGGATAACGTACTCAGGGCTCAGCGGGGTACACGCCACCAAAGCGGTACCACACAGAAATGGGATCACGGCAATTTTCATCGGATTATGCCTGCTCAATCTTTTTTTTCGCAGACTACAACGCTGGAATCTCAATTGATTCAGGAATCTAAGCAATGGGGTTGAGCGTTAAAACCTGATGCACGAAGTAAACATTATTGCTGTTTACACGTCAAAATAAGGCGAAAATGTGTTAGCGATAGCCCTGCCGCCACATTTCCGTCTCAATTCTTATCTCACTTTTCTGGGATTAATCCACGCGGGCTGAAGCGCAGGACCAGCAAGAGGATGACACCCATCGTCAGCAAACGCATGTGCGCCGCAGAAGCCAACAGGTGGTCTTTCAACCAAAAGCTATCTTCCATGCCGGATGTGATAAGGTTCATCAAAGCAAGGCCCATCGGCTCAACCTGCACCCAAAGCCACCAGATTAGGAAGCCGCCGAGAACGGCGCCGAAGTTGTTACCTGAGCCACCCACGATCACCATGACCCAGACAAGGAAGGTGAAGCGAAGCGGTTGGTAGGTGCCTGGTGTGAGCTGACCATCCAGCGTTGTCATCATCGCACCTGCGATGCCGCAGATGGCTGATCCAAGGATGAAGATTTGCAAATGCCGCGCGGTGACGTCTTTGCCCATCGCCTCAGCCGCGACTTCATTGTCGCGGATCGCCCGCATCATCCGGCCCCAAGGGGAGTTCAGCGCCTTCTGCGCGAGCCACAGCAGGATGATTAAGATGACGGCGAAATAGCAGGAATAAAGCAGTTTCGCGTATAGGTTCGACGCATAGACCGCATCAAATCCGAGCGCATTGGCGCGTTCGACGAAGGATACACTTTCCTGCAACTCGACTTCGTACGGCACCGGACGGGGCAGGCCGTTCACGTTCTTCACACCGCGTGCCAGCCAATCCTCGTGCTTCATGATCGCAATGATGATCTCCGCAATGCCGAGTGTGGCAATAGCGAGGTAGTCAGACCGCAGTCCAAGCGCCGTCTTGCCAATCACCCAAGCAGCCCCAGCCGCGATGACGCCGCCAATCGGCCAAGCAACCACAGCCATAACCCCCCAGTCTTTGTAGTTCTCAAACCCGAAGTTAAGACCGCCAAGGTAACCGGTGCCCGCAGGGTTCACCGCCTCAACGGCCGCGACGCCACCATCAAAGACTGCGCGGAACAGGAAGAACCCGGCGATCGCGACCGCGATCGTGCCCCAGAGCTTTAGCCGTCCTTGGAACTTACGCTGTGCGTAGATCGTCGCAACCACAGCGCCCGCGCCCAACAGCAGCCCGCCAATGGTCCGCGCGCCGCCTTGGGCCCAAGCCTCCGTCACCGGCGGCATGGAGACGAGGACAGTGGCCAAGCCACCCAAAGCCACAAAGCCCATGACGCCCACGTTAAAGAGCCCCGCGAACCCCCACTGCAGGTTCACGCCCAAGGCCATGATCGCGCTGATGAGGCCGTAATTGAGGATCAGTAAAGCAACGTTCCAGTCTTGCAGGATGCCCGTGCCAATGATGAGCAGGGCGACAAGACCAAAAAGAACCGGTGTGCGAAGGGAATCGGTCATACGGATTGTCCTTTGAACAGGCCCGTGGGCTTGACCAGCAGCACGATCAACAAGATCACGAAGCTGACCGCGAATTTATAGTCGGTTGACAAAAGTTGGACCAGGCCGTCAGGCTCAAGGCTTTCGGGCAGCAGATAGCCCAGCACTTTTTTTAGTGGGTAGGTGATTGTCACCTCCGCAAAGGCAATCACAAACCCGCCTGCAATTGCGCCCAGCGGATTGCCGAGACCACCAACAATCGCCGCCGCGAAGATCGGTAGCAGAAGCTGCAGGTAGACGAACGGCTTGAAAGACTTATCGAGGCCGTAAAGCGTGCCTGCAACGGTGGCGAGGGCGGCGACGATCAGCCATGTGACCAAAACCACCCGCTCTGGGTTTATCCCCGACAGCAACGCCAAATCCTCGTTGTCAGAGAACGCGCGCATCGATTTGCCCGTGCGGGTTTTATTGAGAAACCAGAATAGGATCGCTACGACAATGACCGCCGTAACGACAGTGATGCCTTGGGTTGTCTTGATGGCCAAGCCTTCCTTCAGACCAGACCACACTTTGAAATCACGGGCGGAGATGATGAAGCGCTCCCCATCAGCGAACCGAATGTCGCCAACGCCAATGAGGAAACGCACGATCCCGTTCATAATGAACATCACACCCATCGAGACGATCACAAGGATCACTGGGTCCGATTTCTGCTCGCGGTAGAACCGGTAGACGGAGCGGTCAGTCAGCAACACGATCCCCGCCGTCAACGCGATGCCAAAGGGCAGGGCGAGCAGAGCGGTCGGCAAGGGACCAAAGCTGATCCCCATCGACTGGAACCACCATGTCACAAAGATCGTGGCCATTGTGCCAAACGCCATCGTGTCGCCATGTGCAAAGTTAGAGAACCGCAAAATCCCATAAATCAGGGTCACGCCTAGCGACCCCAGCGCAAGTTGCGCGCCGTACGCCATGCCGGGGACAATCACGAAGTTGGCGAGTGCGACGAGCGCGTTCAGGATGTCAGTCATATCTCATCACCCTCCCAAGAAGCTGCGGCGGACTTCAGGATCGGCCAAAAGCTCTTTCCCTGTGCCAGTGTGTGCGTTGCGGCCTTGGACTAAAACATAGCCTTTGTCAGCGATTTCAAGCGCTTGTCGGGCGTTCTGCTCCACCATCAGGATCGGAATGCCGGTACGGGCGACTTCAATGATCCGGTCGAACAGTTCATCCATGACGATGGGTGATACACCCGCAGTGGGCTCATCCAGCATCAAAACTTTTGGCTGCGTCATCAACGCGCGACCAACGGCGACCTGTTGGCGCTGACCGCCTGACAACTCGCCCGCCGCCTGCAACCGCTTTTCCTTCAGGATCGGGAACAGGTCATACACCTGCGCCATCGTATCCTTGAAATCGTCCTTGCGGATGAAGGCACCCATCTCAAGGTTCTCTTCTACCGTGAGAGAGGTGAAGATATTGCGTACCTGCGGCACGAACCCCATGCCCTTGATGACGCGGGCTTGGGGGGAGAGGTGGGTGATGTCCTCTCCATCCAGCCGAACGGAGCCTGAGCGCACGTTCAGCATCCCAAAGACAGCTTTCATCGCTGTCGATTTGCCAGCCCCGTTGGGGCCCACAATCACGGCAATCTCCCCTGAATTCACCGCAATCGTGCAATCATGAAGGATGTCCGGCCCCTTGCCGTAACCACCCGTCATCGTATCACCGATCAGAAAGGGTTCTGTCATCGTTGTTCTTCCCTAAACCCTTCTACTTCAAGCCGTTGCGACCTGATCTTTATTTTTTAAGCCAGTGCCGAGGTAGGCCTCGATCACCTGTTCGTTTGATTTGATCTCTTCCAGCGTGCCCTCTGCGAGCACCTTGCCCTCGGCCATACAAATCACCGGATCGCAAAGGCGGCCGATGAAATCCATGTCGTGCTCAATTACCACGAAGGTATAGCCACGCTCTTTGTTGAGCCGGATGATTGCATCGCCGATGGTGTTTAGTAAGGTGCGGTTCACGCCTGCGCCAACCTCATCCAGAAACACGATCTTGGCGTCAACCATCATCGTGCGGCCCAGCTCCAACAGTTTCTTTTGACCGCCAGACAGATTGCCAGCTTTCTCATCTTTCAAATGATCGATAGTCAAAAACTCCAAAACCTCATCAGCCTTGGCGAGCAGGGCCCGTTCTTCATCCGCGATCCGCTTGCGGCCAAACCATGCATTCCAAAGCGTCTCCCCCGATTGCGCGGCAGGCACCATCATCAGGTTCTCACGCACCGTCATAGAAGAAAATTCATGTGCAATTTGGAACGTGCGCAGCAGTCCTTTGCTAAAAAGCGTATGGGGCGGCAGATCTGTAATGTCTTCGCTCTGCATCGTCACGCGACCACCAGATGGTGAAAGAACACCCGCGATCACATTGAAAAGCGTGGTTTTTCCAGCGCCGTTTGGCCCAATCAATCCGGTGATTGACCCTTCCTCAATGGTCAGGCTGGCACCGTCGACAGCGCGAAAACCACCAAAGGTTTTCACGAGGTTCTCAACAACGATCATGGACGTCCTCCAAGGCGCGGAACTCTGCGTCTGATTTACAAAAAGCGGCACAAGTTTCCCTGCGCCGCTTTATTTACATTACCGCCGATTAGCGGAACTGAACCGTGGTGATTGCACCACCTTCGATCTTGATCTGGCGATAGTTGCCAGCGGACTCACCGCCGTTCACCAGCTCAACAGCGGATGCGCCGACATAGTCAACGTCTCCACCGTCAGCGATGATCTGAAGCGCCTTGGCCAGTTCACCTGGGAAGATCTGCTCACCTGGTGCGTTTGCAACCATTTCGATCTTGCTCATGTAGTCTGCTGGCTCGGCAGAGCCGGCAGCCTGCATAGCAAGCATCATCAGTGCAGCCGCGTCATAGCTTTCTGGTGTGAATGGGGATGTCGCGTCGAATGCGTCACCAACCAGTTCAGAAAAGGCTGCAACACCTGGGCTGTCTGTGCCTGGAACCTGACCTGTGGAACCGTCGATTTCGTCACCGAACTGCTCTTCCAAAGACGCGCCGATCATACCATCTGGGAAGTGGAATGTGTCGAATGCGCCTGTGTCGAGCGCGGAGCGGACGATACCAGCACCACCTTGGTCAACGTAACCAGCAACAACCAGACGTTCACCGCCAGCAGCAGCCAATGCGCCAACTTCAGCGGAGTAGTCAGCTTTGCCGTCTTCGTGCGCAGCAGAGATTGTCACTGTACCACCAGCAGCTTCGAAAGCGGCCTGGAAGCTGTCAGCAAGACCCTTACCATAGTCATTGTTGGTGTATGTCACAGCAACTTCCATGATGCCTTCTTCCATCAGTACTTCTGTCATCACAACACCCTGACGCGCGTCAGATGGGGCTGTGCGGAAGAAAAGGCCGTTGTCATCAGGTGAAGAAAGGGCAGGCGATGTTGCGGATGGTGAGATCATGACCATGCCGTTTGCCAAAGCAACGTTGGACAGGATCGCGCCGGTGACGCCGGAACAGTCAGCACCCATGATACCTTTGACGCCGTCAGAGGACACCAGACGTTCAGCCGCCGCAGTCGCAGCACCTGCATCGATACATGTGGAGTCAGCGCGGACGGATGTCACGGAAGCGCCGCCAAGCAGCAGACCGGAGTCTGTGACTTCTTTCATCGCCAATTCAGCACCGTCCGCCATGGAAGGTGTCAGGGATTCAATTGGACCTGTGAAGCCCAAGATAACGCCCATTTTGATTTCAGAGTGGCCGTCGGCGAGTGCGCCAGTTGCCATCAATGCTGTGGCTGCAGAAGCCATCATCAGTTTTTTCATAGTATTCTCCCTATCGGATAACTCTTTTACCCTGACGCGCAGATTATCAGCCATTCCAAAAAAGGGAAGCGCGTTGAATCGTCCCTAAGTAGGTCAAATCCGGCGGAAATCCCTTTCTAGGCGGCCTGTTTCGGAAAAATACACTCCTGAGGTGGTTCGCCAAGGTCGGTTGACGTTACGGCACCTTGCGCCGGATTCGCGCGCTCAAACTGTAAGCCGCGACGACATCGTACCGCGTTCGCGGTAAGGCGTTGTGTTGTAATGCGACCGATAGCATTTGGAAAAATGCGATGGTGATGCAAAGCCGCAGGCCAAGGCCACGTTGATCACGGTCATATCCGTCTGCATTAGCAAGTTCCGTGCCTTTTGCAGACGAAGTTCCATGTAATATCGCTTCGGACTGCGCGACAAATACCGCCGAAACAACCGCTCCAACTGCCGCGTCGACATGCCAACGTCTTTGGCAAGGATCGACGGGCTGATCGGGTCTTCGATGTTTTGCTCCATCATTTGGATGACTTGGCTCAACTTCGGGTGCCGTACGCCAATCCGTGTTGGGATCGACAGGCGCTGCGTGTCTTGGTCCGTGCGGATCGCGGAATAGATCAGCTGATCGGCCACGGCATTCGCTAGTTCCTCCCCGTGATCATCCGCAATGATCTTGAGCATCATATCGATTGAGGCGGTGCCGCCCGCCGTTGTGATCCGATTACCGTCGATCACAAAAACTGACTTTGTCAGTTTTACATCTTCAAACTCTTCGGCAAAGCTGTCTTGGTTTTCCCAATGGATCGTCGCCTTTTTGCCGTTGAGCAAGCCTGCCTTCGCCAAGCTGTGTCCGGCTGTGCAGAGACCTGCCATTGTGACACCGCGGCGCGCCTCGCGACGGATCCAATTCAAAAGTTTTTGGGTTGTGGCGCTTTGAATATCAATGCCACCACAAAGCATGACGGTGTCGTCCCGCTCCAACTCATTCAAGGCGCCATCGACGCCAAACTGGCATCCGTTCGAACAGGCAATGCCTTCGCCTGTTTCGCTCAAAATCCGCCACTGATACAGCTCCGTTTCTGCCGTGCGGTTGGCGATGCGCAACGCCTCAACCGCAGCTGCAAAACACAGCATGGTGAAATCAGACAAAAGCACAAACACAAAGCGGCGTGGTTTGCCGACGTCGGTCAGTTTGACGGTTTGAACTTTAGTCGTCATTTGCGCGTCCCTAGCACACAGGTGGTTTCCTACCTCAACACCCTTTCTTTCGCCCGATCAAGGGGATTCCAAAGCATCTTTCGGCAAAGCCGGCTGAAAAAGCCGAAATTGTCATTTGCCCTTATAACACCGGCCGCTATAAGCAAGGCTCGGTACCGCTAACACGGTATTTTACATTTTATGGAGCAAGACGATGACTGATTGGCAAAAATCTGACTGGCGCAACAAGCCCCGGGTTCAGATGCCAGAATATATGGATGCGGCGGCATTGAGCGCTGTTGAAGCGCGTCTTGCCGGCTATCCACCTTTGGTATTTGCGGGCGAAGCACGGCGTTTGCGCGACCACCTCGCAGCAGCCAGCCGGGGGGAAGCATTCCTTCTGCAAGGCGGCGATTGCGCGGAAAGCTTTACGGAGTTTTCAGCAGACAGCATTCGCGACACATTTAAGGTGATGTTGCAGATGGCTATGGTGCTGACCTACGGCGCGAAAGTGCCGGTAGTTAAAGTGGGCCGGATGGCAGGCCAAATGGCCAAGCCACGCTCTGCCCCCACTGAAACCGTTGATAAGGTGGAACTGCCGAGCTACCGCGGTGACATCATCAACGGGTTTGACTTCACACCCGAAGCCCGCATCCCTGACCCGGAGCGAATGTTGCAGGCCTACATGCAGGCCGCCGCAACGCTGAACCTGATCCGCGCGTTCTCTACCGGTGGTTACGCAGACGTGCGCCAAGTTCATGCGTGGACGCTGGGCTTTACCGGCGCACCAGAGGCGGAAAAGTATCGTGAAGTGGCAAAACGCATCTCCGACACGCTCGACTTTATGGAAGCGGCTGGTCTCAGCAGTGAAAAATTGCATGAGTTGCAGACGGTTGAGTTTTATACCAGCCATGAGGCTTTGTTGCTGGAGTATGAAGAAGCGCTGACCCGCATCGACTCAACCACTGGTAAGTGGCTGGCAGGGTCAGGACACATGATCTGGATTGGTGACCGCACCCGTCAGCCGGACGGGGCACATGTGGAGTTCTGCAAAGGCGTTCAAAACCCAATTGGTCTTAAGTGCGGTCCAAGCATGACAACAGGCCATCTGAAGTCATTGATGAGCACGCTCAACCCTGACAACGAAGCCGGGCGTCTGACGCTCATCGCGCGCTTCGGGGCAGGGACCGTGGGTGAACACCTGCCACGTCTAATCAAAGCGGTTGAGGAAGAAGGGGCGAACGTCACTTGGACCTGCGACGCGATGCACGGCAACACGATCAAGTCGACGTCAGGCTACAAGACCCGTCCGTTCGACAGCGTTCTGCGCGAGGTGAAGGAGTTCTTCGCCGTCCACAACGCCGAAGGCACGATCCCAGGTGGTGTGCATTTTGAGATGACGGGCAAAGACGTGACCGAATGCACGGGCGGTGTCCGCGCTGTCACGGATGAGGATTTGTCTGACCGCTACCACACAGCTTGTGATCCGCGCTTGAATGCAAGCCAATCGCTTGAGTTGGCGTTCCTCGTGTCTGAGGAACTGTCTGCACGCCGTGCGAAGCTGGATCAAGCGAAGGCCAGCTAAGGCCAACAGCATTTCAAAAGGGGCGCGGGGCAACTCGAGCCTCTTTTTTATGCTAATCCTTTTTGCAGAGCCGGGGTTGCTGGACCGTTATCAACGACCAATTGCAGTTGCGGCCGCGTCGGGGGCGACACATCGGTTGCGCCATATAACTCATCACAGCTCCAAGACCGGTTTGGATCAATCTCAAAACTCTTGTCTTTCAAACGCGCGTCATGATCTATCAACAGCACGCCTAGTAACTGGATGGGCTTCGTGTGATACCCCGCATATAGCAGCAAGATAAGCTCCCACGCGATCTTCCGCCCGATGTGCCTGCTCTTGGCGACGACGAGGATCTCAACAACCGCTGGCAATGTGAATGTCGCATCCAGTAGTTCCAAAACGATCCCTCGTGCCGGTTCATCAAAGAGCCTTGCAAAAGGGACCTCTTCACGGGTGGGGTGAAGTTTCCGGCCAAGCTCCGGCGCAATCGACTGTGTCCGCACGGCGCCAGCTTTCGTCCAATATAAAACAATAGCACCGGGATCGGTTTCCAACAAGGCATTCACATCCAGCTCTTGCGGCGAACCATCTGCCAGCTTTCGCCAAGACACCTCTAACAGCTGCAACCGAAACTGTGTTTCTGCACTCGTATTTTGCGGACGCGATCCAAACGACGTGATGAGCATGACAAGGCACTCCTTAACAATTTTGCCGCAATCACTGAAAAAATTGCAGAAAACTGGCGCGCTTTCCCCAAATAAGTCCCTAAACGGTTAACGCCTGGGGCCATTCCTGCGCCCGAAGACCACCCATTGGGCTTGCCCCTCCACGCCGATTGGCCTTAGGTGCTGCGCAGAACTTCACAGGTGTTGAGCACGCATATGATCCACTCCATGACAGCCTACGCGACCCGCAGTGGCAGCTTTGATGCGACCAATTGGACGTGGGAAATCAGAAGCTTGAATGCACGCGGCCTCGACATCCGCTTGCGGCTTCCCGATGGCATCGACGGGCTAGAGCAAGCCGTCCGCACCACATTAAAAGCGCGGCTGACACGTGGCGGTGTCACCGTCTCACTTAAACTGTCCCGTGATGAGCAGGGACAAGACCTGACAGTTGATGAGACGCAGCTCGACAAGGTTTTAAAAGCGCTCGATCAGGTTCAAGATCGCGCATTCAGTCTCGGCGTCACCCTCGGCCAACCCACCGCCGCCGATGTTTTGCAACAGCGCGGGGTCATGATAGCAGCAGTGGCAGAGGCGGATGGGGAGGCTTTGAGCAAAGCCATCATCGCTGACCTAGATCCGCTGATGGATGACTTCATCGCGATGCGGAAAACCGAGGGCGAAGGGTTGTCGCAAGTGCTGGTTGGTCAGATCGACACCATCGAAAACCTGACCGCCGAAGCCGCAACCGCAGCAGAGGCGCGGAAGGACCACCAAAAAAAGGTACTCAAGGAAGCCTTTGACAAAGTGGTCCAAGATGTCAGCGAGGCTGACAGCGCCCGATTGGAGCAGGAACTGGCGCTGATTGCGGTCAAACAGGACGTCACCGAAGAGATTGACCGCCTCAGAACCCACGTCACATCCGCCCGCGACATGCTGAAAGAAAGCAAACCGATGGGCCGCAAATTCGACTTCCTGACGCAAGAGTTCAATCGTGAGGCCAATACACTCTGCTCAAAAGCGCAGTTCAAAGATCTGACCGCGATTGGCTTGAACTTGAAAGCGGTGATCGATCAAATGCGCGAACAGATTCAGAATGTGGAATAACCCATGACGCGCCGCGGCCTTCTTGTCATCCTCAGCTCCCCCTCCGGTGCAGGCAAATCGACGCTCGCGGGGATGCTGCGTGATTGGGATTCGACGCTGAGCTTTTCCGTCTCTGCCACAACTCGCGCCCCGCGCGAGGGGGAGGTGGATGGAAAGGACTATTTCTTTGTCGATGTAGATACATTCACCGGTCAAGTGGACCGAGGCGAAATGCTAGAACACGCTCAAGTGTTTGAGAACTATTACGGATCACCTGTCGCACCGGTCGAGGCCGCAATCAATGAAGGCCGTGACGTGCTCTTCGACATCGACTGGCAAGGCGCACAGCAAATCGCCAAATCCGCCTTGCGCGATCATGTGTTGTCGATCTTCATCCTGCCGCCATCCATCCCCGAACTCCACCGCCGCTTGATCAGTCGCGGCAAAGACGACCCAGGAGTGATTGAGCGTCGGATGCAGAAAAGCTGGGACGAGATAAGCCATTGGGATGTCTACGATTATGTGCTGATCAATGATAAGGTTGAGGAGACAGCCGAGCGGTTGAAAAACATCATTTCGGCGGAGCGGCTGCGCGCAAAGCAACAGCCCGATTTGATGAAACGCATCCTGACCTTGAAAGAAGAATTTGAGGGCCGATCATGAAATACGCTTTGGGAAATACAGAACCAACCGTCGATCCCACAGCATGGATGGCGCCTGCCAGTCATGTGATCGGTAATGTGGTTCTGGAAGCGAAAACCTCCGTCTGGTTTGGTTGTACGCTGCGCGGCGACAACGAAGAAATCCGCATTGGCGCTGGCAGCAACGTGCAGGAGAATTGTGTGCTTCACACGGACATGGGCTTTCCACTGACCATCGGCGCGGGCTGCACGATTGGACACAAGGCGATGCTGCACGGCTGCACGATTGGCAACAATTCCTTGATCGGGATGGGGGCAACCGTCCTGAATGGTGCTGTCATCGGCGACAATTGCCTCATCGGGGCAGGGGCGCTGATCCCCGAAGGCAAGGTGATCGCAGATGGTTCCCTTGTGATGGGCATGCCGGGCAAGGTCGTCCGTGAGCTGACGGACGAGCAGATAAAGGGCCTGCGCAAATCCGCGCTTGGCTATCAAGCCAACGCTCAACGTTTCGCTTCTGACCTAAGACCCCTCTCATGACCGATAAGAAACAAAGCATTGCTCGACGCCCTGCGTGGCCGCAATCGACCTCAAAACCTGTTACGACACCGATCCAGCCGTCAGTCGTTTATGCCAGCCCTGACGCGGACGCTTTGGACCAGCAGTATGTCGAGGGGTCGGGCTACACCTACTCCCGCGAGGGACACCCAAACGCAACGGTCCTGGCCCAGAAAATCGACCATCTTGAATGCGCGACTGGAGGTTTGATCACCGGCTCTGGCATGTCAGCCATCGGCGCTGTCTTCATGGGCTGCCTGCAAAGCGGCGACCATGTTCTTGGCAGCACGCAGCTGTATGGCCGAACGCTCCGTTTGATGGCGGAGGATTTGCCGCGCTTTGGGGTTGAGACTTCACTCGCCGATCCAACCGACATCGCCGCAATGCGCGCATCGGTACAGCCGAATACGAAGATGATCATAGTCGAAGTGATCTCCAACCCCACCATCCGCATCGCCGATATGGAAGGAATAGCCGCTTTGGCGAATCAGGTCGGCGCGCTTCTTGTTGTCGACAACACCTTTACCACCCCACGCGGATACAGTCCGTTCGACAACGGCGCCGACATCATCGTCCATTCCGTGACAAAACTCCTCGCCGGGCATTCCGACGCCATGCTCGGCTATGTCGCCGCAAAAGACCCAGATCTGATGGAAAAGATGACCATTGCCGCGGTCACATGGGGCCTGTCACCCAGCCCGTTTGATTGCTGGTTGGCGGAGCGGGGACTGCAATCCTTTGAATTGCGATATGACCGTGCTGAACAGAACGCGGTGAGAGTCGCGAAGGCCCTGCAAGGCTGTGACGGCGTGATCCGTGTCTTGCATCCTTCGCTCCCCGACCACCCAGATCACAACCGCACCCACATCTTGACAGGTGCGGGCGGCAATATGGTGTCGTTCGAATTGAATGGCGGGCGAATGGCTGCGAATGCCTTCATCCGCGCAGCAGATCAGATCCCATTCGCGCCAACTTTGGGTGACATTTCAACGACCTTGTCGCATCCCGCCTCATCCTCCCACCGTGCGCTCACGCCAGAGGCGCGGGCAGCGATGGGAGTAAGCGAAGGGTTCTTCCGTTTGTCCGTAGGCGTGGAGGATGCTGATCTGTTGATTGAAGAGCTTCGCACAGCAGTCGCCGCTGCCGTCTGACCGCTTATCATGAAACTGTTACATTCAAAGCCTAGATCACCTAGGCTTTAACACAGACACACATAATGACGCCCGAACTCGCCTCCTCCCTGTTTGAAACGATCCCGATGCCGATCATTCTCATTGGCGCGGATCAGACTATCGTGGCGATGAACCAACCGGCGGAGCGGTTGGTGGGCGGTCATATGCGCGGGCGGCACTATATCACAGCCCTGCGTCAGCCAAACCTCTTGGACAAGATCGAACGGACGATTGAGACGGGGGAAGCGCAACACGCCCGCTACCTCGGTCGGGAGGCGGAGCGGGAGACGATCTATCAAGTCCAAATCTCAAGCTGCCCGCTTGGGGCTGTTCTCGCGTTTACCGACAAAACCGCTGATGAGGACATCGGCCAGATACGGCGCGATTTTGTGGCCAACGTCAGTCATGAGTTGCGCACACCGTTGACCGCACTCTCAGGATTCATCGAAACCCTGCGCGGCCCCGCCAAATCCGATCCCATTGCGCAGGATCGGTTTTTGACGATCATGGACCATGAGGCGGGCCGGATGACGAGGCTGGTCGACGACCTCTTGTCCCTCAGCCGCGTGGAGGCCGAGGGCCGCGTGCGCCCAAAAGAACCCGTCGTCCTGTCGAATGTTCTGAGCGAGACGATCTCCAATCTCGAACCCCTTCTCGATCAAGCCGGTGCGACCCTTGACATCAACGATCAAAGCAACGGCGCCGCGGTGGTCGGTGACACGAACCAACTCCGCCAAGTTGTCAACAATCTTATTGAGAACGCTGCGAAATATGGCAAGCGGGACGGAACCATTCACATAACCATCACGCCTCCAACGCATGAACCGCAATTGCGGGCGGACGGGATCAGATTGGTGGTACGCGACGAAGGGCAGGGGATTGCGCCGCACCATTTGGCCCGCCTCACCGAACGTTTTTACCGCGTCGATTCTCACCGCTCGCGGGAGGTTGGCGGCACCGGTCTTGGCCTCGCTATTGTCAAGCACATCATCAACCGTCACAGGAGCCGCCTACAGATCGACAGCGTCGAAGGGGAAGGGGCAGTTTTTTCTGTGATTTTGCCAGTGTTTGCAGGCAAAGACGCCCTAAAGGACAGTTTGTCATAAAAGGTTTACAAAACTGACACAAAAACGTTGCGAGGGCTCATGAAAACGCTCGCATTGGGGCAACGTCCCCCAGATGACTTACAGGAGCTTGATATGTCATTCTTCAAACTGACCGCCTCTGCTCTGGCGATCACTGCCGTTTCCGCAACAACTGCTGCCGCACGCGATAACGTGCAAGTTGCGGGTTCTTCCACGGTCCTCCCATACGCCTCCATCGTGGCGGAAGCCTTCGGCGAAAACTTCGACTACCCAACACCTGTTGTTGAATCAGGCGGCTCTTCCGCCGGTTTGAAGCGCTTCTGCGAAGGCGTCGGTGAAAACACAATCGACGTGGCAAATGCCTCTCGCGCGATCCGTGAAAAAGAGATCAAAGCCTGCGCAGAGGCTGGCGTCACCGACATCATTGAAGTCCGCATCGGCTATGACGGGATTGTATTTGCATCCCAGCTTGATGGCCCTGACTTCACGTCTTTTGAGCCGGCCGATATCTTCAACGCACTGGCGCCAAAGGTGCTGGTCGATGGTGAATTGGTCGACAACCCATACACCATGTGGTCTGACTTCAACCCAGATCTTCCAGCCGAAGAAATCCTGGCGTTCATCCCGGGCACAAAGCACGGCACACGCGAAGTGTTTGAAGAGAAGGTCATCGCAGCAGGTTGTGAAAAAACAGGCGCACATGACGCAATGATCGCGTCAGGTATGTCCGAAGACGACGCAGAAGACGCCTGCCTCGCGGTGCGTGGCGACGGCCGCTCTGTTGATATCGACGGCGACTACACAGAAACGCTCGCCCGTATCGACGCCAACGTCAATGGCATCGGTGTTTTCGGTCTGGCCTTTTACGAGAACAACACAGACAAGCTGAAAGTGGCGACCATGTCTGGTGTTGAGCCCACAACAGAGACGATCTCAACCGGCGAATACCCTGTGTCCCGCCCGCTCTATTTCTACATCAAAGCGGCGCACATCGGTGTGATCCCAGGTCTGAAGGAATATGCTGAATTCTTTGTGGCGGATGAGATCGCGGGTCCGGACGGTCCTTTGGCGGAATACGGCCTCGTCTCCGACCCAGCGCTTGAGGAAACACAAGCCGTCGTCGCTGACGAACAGACAATGGACGCGATGTGATCGGTCCGTCGGGTGGCCCGCTTCTGGGCCACCCAACACTTTTCGCTGCTGATACCAATTTAAGTACTTCAGTTTGCTATCGCCCGTGTTAAGGCAGGGAAGGCAATACTGGCGGGGACTCTGATGCCGAACTCACTTTTGATCCTGATCGTGCTGACGCTCGGCGTGGTCGGTTTCGTGCTTGGCAGACAGCGCGCATTGGCGACCGCCGGTGGCAACAGCCGCGATCTGCACTCCCTCCCATCCTATTATGGCTACAACGTTGGTCTGACAGCAATTGTCCCCGCTTTGGGGCTTTTGATCGTTTGGCTGTTGGCCCAGCCGATGATGATCAACAACAACGTCTCCAGCATCGTGGCCGAGGCCGCGACGGAAGAGGGCGCATCGCTTGATCTGATCCTTGCGGACGTCCGCCGCGTGGCAAATGGGCTCAATACGGCGGTGGCCCAAGGAACATTGATCGAAACCGAAGTCGCCGCCCTCGATCCGGAAAGTGACGACATCCGAGTTTTGTTGGCTGATGTCGGCGTTGCGCTTGGTTCTGATGTGACGTCAAGCACGCTTGACGCCGCCCGCAGTTACCGCGCCCAAAGTGCGACGGGTGCTGGGTGGAAGGCGATCTCGGTGCTTGGCATCGCGCTTGCGGGTCTGCTGATCGCGTGGCGCAGGACAGATAAAGACTTCCGCGCCCGCAATGCGGTGGAACAAGTTGTGCTTTGTCTACTCATCGTCTCGGCATCTGTTGCGATCCTCACAACCGTGGGCATCTTACTCTCGCTTATCTTCAATACCTTAGAATTCTTCCAGCTATATTCGATGCGCGAATTCTTCTTCGGCCTCCGCTGGAACCCGAGCTTCTCCGGCCGTGGGGGTGGGTCTGAACTGGGCATTCTGTCGCTCCTCTGGGGCACGCTGTACATCTCGCTAATTGCGCTGATCGTCTCGGTGCCCATTGGCCTCTTTGCGGCGATCTACCTCTCCGAGTACGCGACAAAACCGGTTCGTGTTGTCGCCAAACCTCTGCTTGAAGTGCTCGCGGGTATCCCCACCATCGTCTACGGTCTGTTCGCTTTGCTCACGATCGGCCCGCTCTTGGTCAGCGTCTTTGGCCGCAACGGGGCCTTGGGCGTTGATTGGATGTCGGGCGGTACGGCTGTAATGACAGCGGGCTTGGTGATGGGAATTATGCTGATCCCATTCGTCAGTTCCCTTTCTGACGACATCATTAACGCCGTCCCACAATCCATGCGCGATGGCTCCTTGGGTCTTGGAGCGACGCATTCGGAAACGGTCCGTCAAGTAGTCCTTCCTGCGGCCTTGCCAGGTATCGTTGGCGCCATTCTGTTGGCCGCCTCCCGTGCGATTGGGGAGACGATGATCGTGGTCTTGGGGGCAGGGGCCGCAGCACGTTTGTCGTTGAACCCGTTTGAGGCGATGACCACAGTCACCGCAAAGATTGTCAGCCAGCTTACTGGCGACAGCGATTTCTCCTCCCCCGAAGCCCTTGTCGCTTTCGCGCTTGGTATTACGCTCTTTATTATCACACTTGGGCTCAACATCGTCGCCCTCTACATCGTGCGCAAGTATCGGGAGCAGTATGAATGACCGACACAACTATGCCCGAGAAAAAGGCCAAATCCCTTCTCGAAGTGGACGCACGCACCAAAAAGCGGAACGCGGTAGAGAAGCGGTTTAAAGCCTACGGTATCGCCGCCATTGCTATTGGCATCTTCTTCCTCGTGGCCCTGCTGGGCGCGATCATCCAAAACGGCATTCCGGCCTTCACGCAGACCTATGTAACGGTGGACGTTGAACTACTTGAGGAAAAGCTCGACAAATCTGGTGAACGGGACATTGAGAAGATCAAGAAAGTTTCCACTTTTGGTTACAAACCCCTAATTCAGAATGCGCTCGTGGCCGCAACCGACGGGATCGAGACGGAGGTGGCCGACAAAAAGCTCGCGCAGATCCTCTCCGACTCCGCCGCCGCACAGATCCGCGATTTTGTCATCAGGTACCCCGATCGCATTGGCGATACGGTGGAATTCACACTGCTCGCGTCCTCCCGCGTCGACGGCTACCTGAAAGGTCGTGTGACGCGTGAAGATCTGGCGCGGGACAAAAACCTCTCCCCACTGCACCTCGACCTGATTGATGCGATGCAGGAACGTGGCGCAGTAGAACGTGTTATAAACTTGGCTTTTATCACCGGTGCGGATGCTTCGGAGAAACGGCCAGAGAGCGCAGGAATGGGCTTGTCGATGCTCGGCTCTTTCTTCATGATGCTGGTCGTCCTAATCCTCGCCCTGCCTATTGGCGTGGCGGCGTCAATCTATTTGGAAGAATTCGCCCCCCAAAACCGGTTTACGGACCTGATCGAGGTCAACATCTCCAATCTCGCCGCTGTTCCGTCGATTGTCTTTGGTATCTTGGGTCTCGCAGTATTTATTCAATTCGCACATTTGCCACAGTCGGCGCCAATCGTTGGCGGTTTGACCCTCACGCTGATGACGCTGCCGACCATCGTGATTTCCACCCGTGCTTCCCTCAAAGCCGTACCACCATCAATCCGCGATGCCGCGCTTGGCGTCGGCGCGTCGAAGATGCAATCGATTTTCCACCACGTCTTGCCGCTCGCCATGCCTGGCATCCTGACCGGCACGATCATAGGTATCGCGCAGGCGCTAGGTGAAACCGCGCCGCTGCTGCTGATCGGCATGGTCGGCTATATCGCCTCCAACTACCCCGACGGCATCGCCTCTGGATTTCTTGATCCAAATTCCGCCATGCCAGCCCAAATCTACGAATGGGCCAAACGCGCCGACCCTGCCTACTATGAGCGCGCATGGGGGGGGATCATCATCTTGCTTGTGTTCCTCCTAACGATGAACATCATAGCGATTATCCTCCGCCGCCGTTTTGAGCGCCGTTGGTAGGAGGCAAGGATGGAAGATTTAGCCTATGTGGACCGTCAGATGAACGCAGACCAAGACATCAAGATCAGCGCGAAAGGTGTGCAGGTCTATTATGCTGACAACCAAGCGATCAAAGACGTGAATGTCGAAATTCAAGACAAAACCGTCACGGCCTTCATTGGTCCGTCCGGCTGTGGGAAATCTACTTTTTTGCGCTGCCTGAACCGGATGAACGACACGATTGACATCTGCCGTGTACAGGGTGACATCCACCTTGATGGGGAAGACATCTACGATCGCCGCGTTGACCCTGTGCAACTACGGGCGAAGGTTGGGATGGTGTTTCAGAAACCGAACCCATTCCCGAAATCAATCTATGACAACGTCGCCTACGGCCCCCGCATCCACGGGTTGGCCCGCAACAAATCCGAACTGGATGAGATTGTCGAAAGCGCGCTCCGCCGTGGCGCGATCTGGGACGAGGTGAAGGACCGCTTGGATGCCCCCGGCACAGGTTTGTCTGGTGGACAGCAACAGCGCCTGTGCATCGCGCGGGCGGTTGCGACGGAACCACAGGTGCTGCTGATGGATGAGCCATGCTCCGCTCTCGATCCCATTGCGACCGCTCAGGTGGAAGAGCTGATGGATGAGCTGCGCCAGAATTTCTGCGTCGTCATCGTCACCCACTCCATGCAGCAAGCCGCACGGGTGAGCCAGAAAACCGCCTTCTTTCACCTCGGCAACCTCGTGGAATACGACGACACCGACAAGATTTTCACAAACCCAGAAGACGAACGGACGGAGAGCTATATTTCCGGTCGGATCGGCTAGGGAGAGAGCAGATGCACGAACATATTTCATCCGCCTATGACCGCGACCTTGAAGGTCTGATCACGCTCATCATGAAAATGGGTGGCTTGGTTGAAGAGGCTATCCTGAACGCTGCCAAAGCCCTTGAAAACCGCGACCTTGAACTGGCCGAGCAGGTCCGAGCAGGGGACAAAGCCATCGACGCGCTTGAGCTTGAAATCAACGACGTTGCAGCACGTATTATTGCGCTGCGGGCACCCGTCTCAAAAGACCTCCGCTCAATCCTCATCGTGTTGCGGCTTGCCGCAAGCCTTGAGCGCATTGGCGATTATTCCAAGAACATCGCAAAACGCACCTCCGCCATCGCTGATCTCAGCCCTGTTGAAGGCACAGGCTTTACCCTGCGCCGCATGGCGCGCGAAGTGCAGGGGATGTTGAAAGATACGCTTGACGCCTACATCCGTGGCGACGCCGATTTGGCTGAGGATGTGCGCCAGCGCGACCAAGACGTTGACCAGATGTATAACGCGCTCTTCCGCGAGTTGCTGACCTTCATGATGGAAGACCCACGCCACATCACGGGCTGCATGCACTTGCACTTCATGGCGAAGAACATTGAGCGGATGGGAGATCTGACGACCAACATGGCCGAACAGATCATCTATCTTGTCACGGGCGAAATGCCGGATGAGGCGCGGCTTAAGTCCGACCGCACCGCCTATGTGAGCGAGGTCGAGTAAGCCTCATGTCTTTGCCTCAACCACATGTCTTGGTCGTTGAGGATGAGCCCGCGCAACGCGAAGTGCTGGCCTATAACCTCGAAGCCGAAGGGTTCCGCGTTACGCGCGCGGAGAACGGGGAGGAGGGGATGCTCATCGTCGCTGAAGACCCGCCAGATGTGGTCGTGCTCGATTGGATGATGCCGCAACTTTCGGGTATTGAGGTGTGCCGCCGCATCAAGATGAGCCCCGACACCCGCGCCATCCCAATCATCATGCTGTCGGCCAAGTCGGAAGAGATCGACAAGGTGCGCGGCTTGGAAACAGGGGCCGATGATTACGTGGTGAAGCCCTATTCGGTGAGCGAACTGATGGCTCGCGTGCGGACTCAACTTCGCCGCGTAAGACCCTCAACAGTGGGGCAAATTCTGACGTATGACGATATCGTCCTTGACAGCGAAACCCACCGCGTGACCCGTGCGGATCAACCGCTGAAACTGGGCCCCACGGAGTTTCGGCTGTTGAGCACAATAATGGAAAAACCGGGGCGTGTCTGGTCGCGTGAGCAACTCCTAGACCGCGTCTGGGGCCGCGACATCTACGTCGATACCCGCACTGTCGACGTCCACGTCGGCCGCCTACGCAAAATCCTCACGTCCAAAGGCGGCAAAGACCCCGTCCGCACGGTGCGTGGGACGGGGTATGCGTTGGGGTAACTAGCTGTACTGCGCCGCAGTGATGAACTCCCCAAACCGCTCACACCAAATCACGATGGTGGAGTAGTTTTCGAAATCGATCCTCGCTGGAAGGTCGAGGATGAACCAATTGAAAATATACACTTTTCCAAGATTGAGGGGGGCTTCCTTAATAGTTTCGAACCTTGCCTCATCTTCCACAAAGGATCGCGTCAGATAGGCGCGGTAGTCTCGCCCGGGGCAAGTTCGCCCATGTGGACCAACTGGGTTTCTGTAAGGCTCAACGTTCCTTCGCCCCAATGCAAAAATCGCTGCCCGCCAAATCGCGGGTCAGGGTGCCGGTGTAGGTTGCCGACGCTGATTGTTGCTCCAATATCGGAGCATCCGACCCTTCTGGCGCGGTTAGGGTGGGAAGCAGATAGATCCTAAGCGCAAAACCAATTGCCCCCGCAATCAAATGTGTTGTCAGCCAAATCAGTATAAGCATCTTAATCCCTCAATCTGCCCAAGGACCATGCTGTCCTTCCGAGCCATCAATATGAATAAATCCGTAGCACCCAAAATAGTCGCGCTGCCCTTGCATTATGTTCGTGGTGCCGCGTCCCGTGCGCATCGTGTCAAAATAGGTCAGGCCGGAGGATAGGGCCGGCGTCGCCAATCCATGCAGCGCCGCCTGTGCAACGACGTGCCGCAAGTTGTCATGGGACTACTTCAAATGATCCGCGAAATATGGGGCGAACATCAGGTTCCGCGCGGGGTTATCGATGAGCGCCTCTGCCATGTCATCGAGCATCGCGGGACGGATATTGCAGCCTTCGCGCCAAACTACCGCAATCACGCGCAGGGGCACGGACCATTCGAACTCCTCTGAGGCGGCCAACAACATACGGAAGCCCTGTGCATGGCAAAGAATCTTGCCTGCAATGAGCCCCGCTTCCAAATGATAGAGGCTGATCGCGTCTTCGGACAGCTTTTGTGGCGTTGTGCCAAAAATTTCTTACCCTTAAAGCCTAATGTCTTTGCGGGCCGACATGTTGCGCGCGGCCACGGCCACCTCAATTACAGGCTCAGGTGCTGCCAAATGCTGGGCCTCGATTGCGGTCCAACGACCGGTGCCTTTCTGACCCGCTTTATCGACAATGGGGTTTGGGGATCGAGGGCTTTTGCCACTTCGCCGGAAATCTCAACCAGATAAGACTGTAACAGACCGTCATTCTAGTTCACAAAAGTGTCGCCAATCTCAAAAGCAGCCATTTCCGTATCATCACGCATGATGCCATAACTCTATGAAATCATTTGCATATCGACATACTCAATGCCGTTGTGAACCGCATTAACAAAATACCCAGCTCCATCTGGGCCCATCCAAGTGGCGCAGGGTTGGCTTTCGAACTTCGCACTGATCGCTTCAAAAATTGGTGCGACCACATCCCACGACTTCTTTGGTCGACGACCCATGATCGATTTCTCATACCGTGCGCCTTTTTCGCCGCTTGACACGCCAACGCCAATGAATGGCACGCCGTCGAATTGCTTTGCCCGCGCGCGGGTCAGATGAAAGTCCACGTTGCCGGCATCAATGATCATATCTTCGGGGTCGAGTAGGGGGCGCAGTATCGCCTTCTGTTCATCAAGCGGTGCGCCGGAAAGAATCATGAGAATGATCGCTCGCTGGGGTTTCAAAGCGGCCACCAACTCCTCATGCAAAAACGTCGGTGTGATCCTATCCGCAAGATCGCCGGCTTCTTTTTCAAATGCTTTTGTGGCTTTCGGTTCGAGGTTCTAAACAGCGAATTTGAAGCCGTTTTCCGAAATATTGAGCGACAATACAGACCCCATAGTGCCGAGGCCAATTAATCCAACGTTACACAGCGGCATGCCAAAATACCTTTCTATCAAACAACTTGTCAAATGCCGCAAAAACGTGATGTGAATTGGGTAATACCGGCCATCAGATTTCGCAATGCACGACCATTTAGAACAAAAAACCCCCGTGTGTTCACGGGGGTTATTCGAATTGGGTGAGAGTGGCTATTATAGCTCGAGCGCGTCGATCTCATCAAAGATTTCAGCCCAAACTTTCTTGGCCTGACCGCGCTGACGTACGCCTTTGGCATCCTCAAGATTGTCCAGCGCGCCTTCGCCAGCCACGATAATGGCGGCAACCATACCAACGGTTTGGTGTGGTTTACATTGGTAGCCATAGAAGCCAGGTGTGTCGAATGTGACTTCAACTTCGTCGTTGATTGCGCCTTCCCAGCCTTCAGTACCGGCAGGGATCATTTCGTCGATGGACTGGCTGTTATGACCACGATCGGTCGGCAGGAACTTCACAGTATCGCCAGGCTGAACAACCAAAACGCGCGGGCTGAACACCATACGCTGGCGTGGGTTGTCTGGGTTCTGGTTCAGCATTTCGACTTCGTGAACCGTACCACCGTGAGATTCAGCGATCACTGGACCCGCAACAACAACAGCTGCTGTCGCTGCAATCATCTGCCGTCTGTTGAGTTTGAACATTTTCTTCCTCCGGTTTTTTTGGAATGTCGTGCGCAGTTCAACGCGCAAGTTTTTGATGAGCTGCATGAATACCGAGTAACGCACGGTACAGTGCCAGAACGGAATGGTAGTGATACGTCCTTGTGGGCATTGATGATCGTCTTGTGGTCGTTTCGTCTTCGGTTAAGTCGTAGATAGTCCAACGGCACAGAAGGACAAGTCACGGATTACGTAGTGAGTAAGGTTCCGGTCATGCCGATGACTGAAATCGGCGTTGTTTGTCGACATAAGGGGCCTAAAGTTGTGAATGCTTTACTACTTTTACCGCTAGATAGATCGGGTCATAGACTAAAATATATTACATAATAAACCTTATGCGGATAATTGATGCCTAAAATCACGGTGCCCTTTCGCACGGACCAAGCTTAAGAGCATTCTGAACAACGCATCCGTATCAAAATGCACAGTGTTGTCTTGGAAACGCGTCCTTAAAAAACAACAAGTTGGTTTTCATTTCAGTTGAAAGATTCACCACATTAGTTAGTAGCTAAAGTATGGCACTATCGATTTTAGTCTTGAACGGCCCAAATCTTAATCTTCTTGGGACACGTCAGCCTGACGTTTACGGCGCAACAACCTTGGAACAGGTTGAAGACTTGTGCAGATCGGAAGCTGATGCCCTTAGTGTTTCTCTCGCCTTCGAACAATCCAATCATGAAGGCGTGCTCGTGGATGTAATCCAAGACGCAAAGTCGAAACATGACGGCATCGTTTTTAACGCCGGTGCCTACACGCATACGTCAATCGCCCTCGCCGATGCCATTGCGTCCGTCGAAATTCCGACGTTGGAGCTTCATGTGTCCAATGTTCACGCGCGTGAAGAGTTCCGTCAAAAGTCCTTTATGTCGACTGTCGTACTTGGCCAGATTTGCGGACTTGGGATAAACGGCTATCCCCTCGCCGTTCGTGCGATGGCGCAGTATTTGGAAGCACAGTCTAATCACTGATTTGGTCGCCGACCTGAGCCAGATCACCAATGTGCACTCTGATCAAGAACTTTGGCGCCTCCACGTCGATCGCATGGCCCGCTATGGCTTTGACCGCCTCCTTTACGGATACACGCGCTATCGGACACGCACGTCCCTCGGTGATCTGGAAGACATGGTGCTGTTCTCCAATCATACACGCGCCGACATGGACGGCTTCATGCAGCAAGGTCACTATCAGCAAGGTCCGATGGTGCGGTGGGCGCTTGAAAATGATGGTGCTTACAGTTGGCGCTGAATGGAAGATCTCGCCAAAGCGGAATTTTTGACTGACAACGAAAAACGCGTCGTGAAATTCAATCAAGAAAACGACGTCTGCGCTTGCTATACGGTGAGCTTTCGTTCCGTTTCGCACCGGACCAAGGGAGTAATCGCGCTCACCGCGAAAGCGGGCATGTCACATAATGAGGTTGAGGCGGTTTGGGCCGAGCATGGGAATGAGTTGATGGCCGTCCTTAACGTCATGCAAATGAAACTGCATACGCTCCGCTACTCTGGTGCGCGTCCACTGACCAAACGCCAGAGCGAGGTTCTGCAATGGGTCGGAGATGGAAAAACCATCCAAGATATCGCAATTCTGCTTGATCTGATCCCAGCAACGGTCGAAAAATACCTTCGACTGGCCCGTGAAGCCCTGGATGTGGACACAACTGCGCAAGCTCTATTGAAAGCGGCCTTCTCTAATCAGACGTTCATTCTCGACGTCTAAAGGAAACTTTGACCGCTTTCTGGTGAAACCAATCGGGTTTTTTTCAAAAAGGTAGCGAAAACCGTGCTTTTTTTAAACTAGGTTAAATGCGACGTTTTCTTTGTTCCGTGAGAAGTGGCCTGAGGCCTTGGAACAGCGGGTCGGACTCCTAGCGATTACTAGGCTAGCCGATCCGCGTTGCCAAATTATTGGGGTTTTGGCCTTTTCCAGTTTGGCTAATGATCCGTGCGTTTGTCCCCATCCCTAAATGGATGCGCACTTATTATTAGGCACCGCGTTCTCCCGACGCGGTGCCAAATTCGTTTCAGATACCCCTTTTTGCCAATAAAAAGGCCCGCAGCAGTGGCTGCAGGCCCAATGATTTAAGGTGATGCCAGCCTTACTGGTTCATTTTGGCAACTTCAGCGGCGAAATCCTCTTCGACAACTTCGATGCCTTCACCCTTTTCAAGGCGAACATACCCAATGATCTCAACACCTGCTTCCGCAGCGGCTTCGGCCACGGTCTGATCTGGGTTGATGACGAACGCCTGGTTCACCAATGTGACTTCAGACATGTACTTTTTCATGCGGCCAACAATCATCTTTTCGATGACCTGTTCTGGCTTTCCAGATTCGCGCGCGATGTCCATCTGAACCTGCTTTTCCTTCTCAACCACGGCTGGGTCGAGCGAACCTTCATTCAATGCAGCAGGGTTTGTCGCCGCGATGTGCATCGCAACCTGACGACCGAAGGCTTCGTTGTTGCCTTTGAGGCCAACCAGAACACCGATGTTGCCCATGTCGGTTGTAGCCGCGTTGTGCACGTAAGTCACAACCTGATCCGCTTCCAAAGCAGCCATGCGGCGCACGCCCATGTTCTCACCAATGATTGCAACAGCATCGGTGACTGTCTGCTCGACAGACTTGCCGTCCATGTCAGCCGCCTTTAGCGCTTCAACGTCATCAACAGTCAAAGCAACCTGTGCAATGCCGGACACCATCTTCTGGAAGTCCGCGTTCTTCGCAACGAAGTCGGTTTCAGAGTTCACCTCAACAGCAACGCCTTTGTTGCCAGAAACCGCAACAGCGACGAGGCCCTCAGCTGCCGTACGGCCGGATTTCTTAGCAGCTTTTGCAAGGCCCTTTGTCCGCAGCCAGTCAACCGCCGCTTCCATGTCTCCGTTGTTCTCAGTCAACGCTTTTTTTGCGTCCATCATGCCTGCGCCTGTGCTGTCGCGCAGTTGTTTCACCAATGCAGCGGTGATCGCCATGTCATCTCTCCTCAGAGGAATTCTTAGTCATCCGGGCGGGGTGGCCCCTACCCGGCATCTTTTCAAAAGCGTCTGGCTTATTCAGCCGCTGGCGCGTCTTCTGCTGGGGCTTCTTCAGCCGCGGCCTCTGTAGGCAGCTCTTCACCGGCATCTTCCATTTCGCCAACATCGACGCCAGATGCACCAAGCTGTGCGGACATGCCGTCAAGTGCCGCGCGTGCCGCTAGATCGCAGTAAAGCGCGATCGCGCGTGCCGCGTCGTCGTTGCCTGGGATAACGTAGTCAACACCTTCAGGTGTGCAGTTTGTGTCAACAACAGCCACAACTGGGATGCCTAGTTTTTTGGCTTCAGCGATGGCCAGATCTTCTTTGTTCACGTCGATAACGAACAACAGGTCAGGTGTACCGCCCATATCAGCGATCCCGCCCAAAGACGCCTGCAGTTTGCCTTGCTCACGCTCCATGCCCAGACGCTCTTTCTTTGTCAGGCCAGCGAAACCGGTGGAAGCAGCTTCTTCAATCGCGCGCAGACGGCTGATTGACTGGGATACAGTCTGCCAGTTTGTCAGCGTGCCGCCCAACCAACGGTGGTTCATGTAGTACTGCGCAGACTTTTCTGCCGCTTCAGCGATGGGCTTTGCCGCCTGACGCTTTGTCCCAACAAACAAGATTCGACCGCCTTTTGCGACCGTCTCACGAATGACCTGCAACGCTTGGTCCAGCATTGGAACTGTTTGTGTCAGGTCCATGATGTGGATGCCGTTGCGGCTGCCGTAAATGTAATTTTGCATCTTTGGGTTCCAGCGCGCGGTCTGGTGGCCAAAGTGAACGCCAGCTTCAAGCAGCTGACGCATGGTAAACTCAGGAAGAGCCATGTGTCTGTATCCTTTTCCGGTTTCAAGCCTCAGCGGGGGATCAACCTATCTGATCAACCGGTGGATGCTTTGGGATGTATCCCCATCGCACCCTCCCCCGCCTGCGGGATTACGTACGGGGGGCTATATTGCCTTAATTGAGGGCTGGCAAGCACTATATGCTTATGTTTCGGGCTTCCCAAGCAGGTACCAACGATTGCTCTATTGGTAGAGATCAGTGGTGCCTCAGCAATCCGGGTGTAGCCTTGACTGAAAAAGAACTCCTGCCCAACAACGTTGGCGTTTGTCGAAATGGCAGAAACGCTCTTTGGACCGGTGTGTGCTTCCGCCTACTCCAAAAGCTTTTCACCGATGTGTTGTCATCGGTACTTCCCAAAAATCGCGATAAGAGAGATGAATCGCGACTCCAAAGCGTCGTTTTGGAGTTTCATGATGGGACGAAAGATTGGATGCATGTCTTCCTCGATCGGTTCTGGTACGGCAGCCAAAACCTTTGAAATCATGACGCCTGCAGGCTCATCATTAATCAAATGCAATCGTTGTGTTTTTCCAAGAAAACACACTGTGATCGAGCTTGATTTGACAAACACCTGTTTCTGTCGCTGCTTCGTTTGAAGCAGCCATGGCCCCCTAGAAGGAGGACATCAAACCTTCGGTTTCGGTTAGTGCCATTTTTGCAATAACACCCGCGTCGAGGGGTGTCGCTGGTCGCAACTGAAGACTCATAAGAAACCTCTATCGCTTGTGGTCCCAATGTAGGGACTGACCCTATGAAACCACAAGGTAAGGGATTCCTGACTTCGACTCGATTAAGAACTGAAAATGTTAAAGAAAAACGCGCTCAATACACCAGTACATCGCCACTGTCGCGATCAGGATGGAGCCGGGCATCGCGACAATTTCGCGGTAGCTGTCGAAACCGCCGACAACCATGGACGCGGCACAAAGGCCCAAGATGATGGCAATGGTGACGATCAAAATGCTGACTTCAACCGGATCAAACATGCCGGTGGCAGGGATTAACAACACCATCACCGCCGCTGCCGCAGCAAGGTACATGCCTGAAATCATGGGGCTTGCTTCGCTCCTCCGGTCAAAGTCGATCGCCTTGCGCACAGAAAGATATGCCACGGCCACCACGGCCAACTGGCCAATTTCCACACCGATATTGAAACCAACGAGCGCGGGGATGAAGCTTCCTTCTGGCAGACCAAACTCCGCCAGAACGCTTGCAAAACCAAGCCCGTGCAAAAGACCGAAGCCAAAGATGATTGCAGGACGCCAGCGCGACAGGCCGTCGGTATAGAGGTTTTCAACTGCGACATAGACGATCGACGCTGCGATCAACGGCTCCACAATGGAACCTGGGATGTTCACATACCCCAGAGCAGCCAACGCCAGCGTGATCGTATGCGCCAAGGTGAACGCTGTGATCTGCCACATCAGCGGCCGCATCCGCGTCGACAGGAAGAAAAGCCCTAAAACGAACAAGATGTGATCTAAACCCTTTGGAATGATGTGATCGAAGCCCACTGGAATATAGTTAAAGAACGTCTGCCAACCGGTCGCTTGATCGCCGCCTGCCAATGAAAATTCTGGTGTGGATGCGCCAGCGGCCAGGAAGTCATCGAACGGCGCCTCGACGCCCATCTGGCGAAGCACCAACGCACCAAATTCAGGGGCCCACCCCACCGAAACGGATTGCGCATCGTCAGGAATGTCCGCAACGAACTGGATCAGGCTCTGACGCGGCAAATCGAAATTGCCAACTTCGCCAATCTCCACCGCCGTCAAACGGCTCAACACCTCGATTCCATCGACGACGATGGAAAGCCCCTCCTCCATCCGCGGCCAGTATCCCCTAAAGGCCGCTTCTAGCGCTGCCGGCTCTAACGCGCGCAAGGTGTCGTAATCCTCAGCCTCTGCCGCGTCATTCGTGTCGGACGTCACCGACTGATCTATGCCAGACACAAAGCTTTCAACGTTCAGTTCAACGTCAAAAACC
>NZ_CBFIEO010000022.1:0-33230 GCF_965661665.1 Cognatiyoonia sp.
GATGCCGACACAGCAACTGGCTACATCCTCGGTGCTGCGTACGAGAAACCAGAGATTGCGCTCCGCGTTGCACTAACATACACATCTGAATTGGAGTTTTCCCACGTCACTCACTTGACTGGCGTGCCTGATGCAGCAGTTGCTCCAACAGAGTACACGATGCCACAGACGCTGACTTTAGATTTCCAGTCCGGCGTCGCAGCAAACACATTGGTCTTCGGTCAGGTTCGCTACTCTGAGAACTCCGCTATCAACATTAACAGCGCGTTCTACCCAGCGAACCCATTGATCGGCTTCGATGATGACTCAATCTCGTACAAGATCGGTGTTGGACGTCGCTTTACTGATGAACTCGCAGGCTCGATCTCCATCAGTTACGAGAAAGCAAACGGCGGCGAAGCGAGCAACCTCGCTCCGACTGACGGCTCCATCGGCATCCAGATCGGTGGCTCATATGACATGGGCAACGGAATGGAGATCTCCGGCGGTGTTGGCTACACTATGGTTGGCGACGCAGACACAAGCATCGCAAGCTTCTCCGACAACAGCGCGATCGGCGTTGGTGTTAAGGTCGGCTACTCTTTCTAAAGAGTTTTACCTACGAATTAGAAAGCCCCGGTCATTTTTGCTGGGGCTTTTTTGTTAGAGGGTCGCGAGCACTGCTGTTGCGGCTCTCAGTCCCGGAGCCTCACCACCCCTTCCAAGCCGCTCCATCGTCAGGTCCATAGCGTCGTTTTGAGTGTTGGGCGATGCGAGGACGTCCAAAAGCCCCTTTGCGATGTTGTCTGGTGTGCAGTCTGCGCCGATGAATTCCGGCACAGCGCGGGTTTCGGAAACGAGGTTGACCAACGTCACTGTATCCACCTTGAGCATGCGAGAGATGATCACGCGGCTGAGCCATTTCATGTCGTAGGCAATGACCATCGGCGTCTGTGCGGCGGCGAGTTCGAGCGAAACCGTCCCCGAAGCAGCCAAAGCAACATCGGCAGCTTTGAAAGCCACGCGCTTGTTCGGGTCGTTAGGGGCGATAAGATGAACGTTTGCGCTCCATCGGGCCGTGTTATCGCGAACCTGTTCGTAAACGGGCGCAGCACACGGTACGACGATCTGTGCATCTATGTGGTGCGCGGTGACTTTGGACAATGCGCCGCCAAACCGATCAGACAGACGCGCGACTTCCCCCTTTCGCGAGCCCGGCAGCGCAAGGATCAAAGGGTCACCTTCTGTCAAACCAAGGGACGCTCTATACGCAGCGGCCTCAGCCGCGCTTGCAACAGGTTCAGCCACAATCGGATGGCCAACAAAATCACATCCCATGCCCTCGGCCGTCATCAACGGTGGCTCAAAAGGAAACAGCGCCAGAACATGGTCGATGTATCTCGCCATCTTCGCCGCACGGCCGGAGCGCCACGCCCAAACGGTCGGTGCAACGCAGTGGATGGTTTTGATATTGGATGCCCCTTTCACAAGCCGCGCCACCCGCAGGCAGAAATCTGGGCTGTCGATGGTGATGAGGACGTCAGGCTGCTGCGCAACGATCGCATCCGCCGTTTCACGGATACGTGCCTTGAGCGCCCGATATTTCGGCAAAATCTCCACCAGCCCCATGAGGCTGAGTTCCGTCATCGGGAAGCGACTGGTCAGACCCTCAGCCTCCATCAGCGGACCACCAACGCCAGAAAACTCAACATCCGTCAGGGATTTCAGTCCACACATCAGCGCACCGCCGAGCTTGTCGCCGGACACTTCTCCCGCGATCAGGAAAACCTTCAGTCCCATGACCGAACCCAGAGAAACAACCCTTCAGCGTCGAGGATTTGACAGACCCGCAGCAGGTCGAGCACCATTACACCACCCTCTTCCACCACGATGCCGGCCAGCCCAATCGCAGCCACATTGCGGGCGGTCTCAGGACCAATGACAGGAAGGTCCGCGCGGCGATCTTGGTGCGGCTTGGGGCCTTTGAAAAGAATCCCGCCCTTTGCAGTTCCCGCTTGACCGGAGAGCCAGTCTGCAGCGGAGGACACGAGATCATCGACAAATTCCAACGGACCCAAATCCGCGCCAGCATCTTTGGAGGACATGAACCGGCGCATCATAGCGTCAGTGCCGTCCGGTCCTTCCTCCGCCAACACCTTACCGTCTTTGACGATACAAGCTTGGCCACTGTCCGCGGCACCCATCTGTTGCAGTGTCTTGTCACCAACACGCGCGTTCTCTTCCGCCTGCGCATTTGGAAGGGCCTTGGTCAAAATGCCTTCGGGGGGTAGCAAATTAGGGAGGAGTTCCGCAGCGCCGATGACCGTCAGGTCATGCTCCTCAAAAATCTTGATGATCTCGCGCAAAGTGCCATCGTCGCCCATGGCGAGCGCCGCTTGCAGACGCGGCACCAGCGGCATCGTCATCTCATCAATCGCACTTGGATCAATGGGCATCCGCCGCACGGCGCCTGCCATACACACCTGTATCACACCGCGCGTCTTGAGCTCGGCAAGAAAGCTGCCAAGCTGTTCGATCCGGAAAACGACTTGCGGTGCGATTTCAGGCGTGAACCCGTCCAAAGCACAGACAAGTGGCGCTGGTCCTTGCTGCGACAACCTGCGGAAAAGCGTAGCAGGAAGGTTTCCGGTGCCTGCAATAATCGCAAGCATCAGCGCGGCGTCAAGAAGTTGCGGTCTGTGTTGCCAAGGATGAAATCTACCATCTGCTGGACGTAGGGGCTTTTGACCTCATCTTTGAGGCGCTCCGCCCGATCGTGAAAGGTGCCTTCGCCATCCTTCAACGCTTGGAACGCCGCCCGTAGAGCGGTGATATCAGTCCGCGCGACACCACGCCGCTTGAGACCCACGAGATTCAACCCATCCAACACACCGCGCGGCCCCATGACCAAGCCATGCGGCACCACATCGTTCGTCACCATTGACAGCGCGCCAATGATCGCACCCTGCCCAATCCGCACAAACTGATGAACGCCACACAAACCCCCGACGATCACGTCGTCCTCCAAGATGCAATGTCCGGCTATGGCGCTGGAGTTTACGACAATCACACGATTGCCAATGTACGCATCATGGGCAATGTGACAGCCGGCCATAAAGAGGCCGTCGTCACCAATCTTGGTCAGGCCACCGCCACCAGCGGTGCCCGAGTTGATCGTTACATGTTCCCGAATGCGGTTGCGCGCGCCGATCTCAAGTCGCGTTTCTTCGCCGTCAAATTTGAGGTCTTGCGGTATTTCCCCAATCACGGCGAACGAAAAGGCAGTCGTTTCGTCTCCAATAGAGGTATTTCCGTCAATCACGACATGGCTTTTGAGTGTCACGCCTTTGCCCAGCTTCACCTGGGGTCCGATCACACAGAACGGGCCGATCGAACATCCTGCCCCAATGTCGGCGCCGTCGGCAATGATTGCGCTGGGGTGAATCTCTCTCATGCGTTTTGCATATCCATCATCGCGGCAAACTCACCTTCAGCGGCGAGCTCGCCTTCAACTGTCGCCACACCTTTGAAGCGCCAGACCTTGCCACCTGGCTTGCCGCGGGTTGTTTCGATCTTCATCTCAAGCACATCGCCCGGAATCACTTTGCGGCGGAATTTGCAGCCGTCGATCGACATGAAATAGATCAGCAGGTTGCCTTCGGTAAGGCCCATCGTCGTGCCCACCATCACCGCCGCTGTCTGTGCCATCGCTTCAATGATCGTGACGCCCGGCATGATGGGCGTGCCCGGGAAGTGCCCTTGGAAGTGAGGCTCATTCATCGTGACGTTCTTGATACCGATGGCCGAAGACGTTCCATCAATGCTGTGCACCTTATCTACCAAAAGGAATGGATAGCGATGCGGGATGATCTTTTGAATAAGGTGAATATCGGCTTTGGTCGGTGCGCCCATGATCTTGTCTTTCTTAGTGCCTGTTAGTGTTGACTAGCAAGGCCAAGCCAGCCGAGCAAGCCTATCACTCCGCCTGCTCTTCAGCCTGCTGTGTGAGTGCGTTGAGGCGTGCGATCACATCATTGGTGATATCGACACTGGAGCGGGCAAGATAGATCGAGCGACCATCCAGAACGACCGCCCCACCCCGTTCCAACATCACCTGACCGATAACATCGCGCACCTGAGCGTTGAACTGCGCCTGAGCCGATTGCTGCATTTGCGCAATCTCAACTTCCTTGGCGTCCCGCTCCGCTCGGATAGATTGGACCTTCTGGTCAAAAGCCTGCGCAGCGGCACGAAAATCCTCTACGCTCATCTGCTCGCGCTGCTCGGTCAGGGCGCGTTCTTCGGCTTCAAGCTCGATCCGAAGCCTGTCATTCTCTTGCTGCGCGTCACGGGCAACACGATCAAGGTCCGCTTTGATCCTCTGACCAAGGATCGAATTGGAAAACAGCAGTTCAAGATTGACGACCAACACATGCTGATCTGTCGCCGTGCCATTTGAGGACTGCGCCGATGCACCTTGAGCCCCCATCAGGGCTACAAGGCAGAGCGCAGTGGCGCGAATGAGCTGTTGCATTAGAAGCTGGTCGAGATCGTAACGTCGAAGTTTTTGGCTATGTCCTCGGACTGCATGTCGATCGGCTCGGAGAAGTTGAAACGCAGTGGGCCGAGCGGCGTGCGCCAGAACAAGGACACACCTGCGACGGTCCGAGCGGTGTAGTCGTTGTAAAGAACTTCAGCGCCGTAGTCGTTGCCAATATCCCAGACTGAGCCGTGGTCGACGAACAAGCCACCCGAAATGCCGTATTCCTCAGGCAAGCCGAGCGGGAATTCAGCTTCCAGCCGCGCCACGGCAAATTTGTTGCCGCCCAAAGCATCGCCGGAATCTGCGTCGCGTGGGCCAATACCCCCAGCCTCGAACCCGCGCATGATGCGGCTGCCAAGGAAGAACCTGTCCGTCACGCGGCTGTTGTTGTCCGCAAAGTTCAGGGAGCCGCCTTCGATCGTTGCACGAAGAGTGATTTCTTCATTGAAAACCTTCACCTCTGCAGCAGCGAGCGCTGTGGTTTTGATAAAGTCAGAGTCGCCGACCCCAAACTCCTGACCGAAGCGAAGCAGAACACCAGCATTTGGGTTCAGACCCGTCCGACGTGTGTCATAGCTGTACGTGTAGCCCACCGCATTGGTAACGACGGCACCACGGGCGGCTTCATTCGCGATCACGATACTTGCGTCCGGATCAACGTCGGTGATGTCAGTTGATCCCAATTCATAGGAGACGCTCAAACGGCCATTGTCGGAAACGGGGAACGCAATGCTGGGACGGAAGCTGAACGTTTCCGTGTCATAGAGCGCGTTTTCGTTGTCTGTTGTGCGGTAATCAAGGCTAGAGGCAAAGCGCAGGTCGCGGCCAAGGAACCGTGGCTCTGCAAAGTCGAAGGATAAGACGCGGTTGTTTTCGCTGGTAGAAACTTGGAAGTTCAACGACTGGCCCCGACCAAGAAAGTTGAGCTGTTTGTAGGTCGCCAGCAAACCAAAGCCAGTGTCCGAATTGTAGTTGGCACCGAATGAGAGCGAGCCTGTGGGGGCTTCGACGACATCAACATCGACGATCACTTGCTGTTCGGTCGACCCTGTGCGTGCGTTCACCTCCGCATTGGCGAACAAGCCCAAAGCACGGATCCGTTCGGCAGAGCGGCGGATTTCACGCGGATTGAATGGGTCCCCTTCAACAGTCGTGAACTGATTGCGAATGACGCGGTCAAGAGTGGTGCTGTTGCCTTCAATGTCGATGCGTTCGACAAAGATGCGCTCGCCCCGAACCAATGCGAACTCGACGTCCAATGACAAATCGCGGTCGTTTCTGCTGACGCGCGGCTCGACACGGACAAATCTAATGCCCTGCTGTGTCGCCAACCGCTCCAGCCGCGAGATATCATTTTCCAAAGCAACCGGCGTGTAGACCGATCCCGGACGGGTCTTTGTGACCCCTTGGAATTCTGCGGCATCCGCCTCTGCAATGTCAGACGCAACACTTATGTTGCCGAAAGTATATTGCTGCCCCTCTTGAACATTAAAGGTAATGAGGAAGGCATCCCGTTCTCGCGTCAACGCGGCATCGACGTTCAAAACCTGAAAATCGACGTATCCACGAGCTTGGTAAAAATCGGTCAAGAGTTGCCGGTCGAGCGCGATGCGGTCACGGACGAATGTGTCCCGACCAACGAGCACCCGGAGGAAACCTGCTTGCTTTGTTTCAAGAACGCGGCGCAAGCGGCGCTCGGAATAGCTGCGGTTGCCGACAAAGGAAATGCGCTCAATCTCTGTCACGCCCGCTTCGTTGACTTCGAATACCAGATCAACACGGTTGTCAGGTCGTTCGATGATCTTTGGCGTCACGGCAACGTTGATGCGGCCCCTGTCGACGTAAACTTCGGTTATAGCCGCAACATCACGCTCCGCCTGTGCGGGACTGTAGACGCGGCGGGGCTGAGATTGAACAACCGCCAAAAGATCGGTATCACGCACCTGATCGTTACCTTCAACGTTGATCCGGTTGATTGTTGGACGCTCCACCACTGTGATAGCCAAAGTACTGCCGCGTGGGGTGACATCGACACTGGAAAAGAGCCCTGAGGCGCGGATGTTTTGGATCGCTGTGTTAAGCTCCCCTGCGGTCACTGTTTGACCGCGGCTGATTCCCGCAAGCGTCAGGATTGTTCCGTCTTCAACGCGCAAGTTGCCGTCGACGGAAACGTTGGAAAACGTGAAGCTTTGCGCTGATGCAGTTTGACCCGCAAGGGTCGAAATACAAAGAATAAAAACTGAAAAGTGCAGACGTGATATGCTTGAAAGTCGCGCCAAGGCGCGTCCTAGAAAAGAGGTCATTTTGTGCCTTATTTCTTTATATTCCCCAGATGTCGTTGAACGTATCGGCTGAATAAGGGGATGTCAAAACGAAGAAGCGCACCAAATGAAACGCTTGCAAGGCTTTGCTCGTGCTTTTGAAGCGGTCTTAAATGAGGGCGATATCTGCGCCCAAATACAGCGCGCCGATCACGACGCCTGTGCAAATGATCCGGTCCCAATTCAGACGCATCAGGACGGTGAATCCTTTGTAACCTGCGGCGATTGTTTGCATCGGTTTTCTCCTTAATGGGAAAAAGATACCGCCCAATTAGGGCAAAAGTGTGACAGATTGCGATTTATGGGCACAAAACAAGGTCGTTTAGCAGGGCAAACACCATTAGCGAGCCGATGAGCGCAAGCCCCGAAAACATCAAAACCTGTAGCGCCATTCCATCCGGCTTGCGTCGTGTCACCGCCTCATATGCGTAGAACACCAGATGGCCACCGTCCAGAACCGGAACTGGGAACAGATTGAAGAGCCCAATCGCTGCGGAGATCATCCCAATGAAGAGGATGTAGCTCCCCGCGCCTTGCGACGCCATCGATCCGCTGGCCTGTGCAATCGCAACAGGACCAGAAATATTGCAACTTGAGATGCCACCCGTGATGACCTCCCACAATCCGTTGAGCGACATCTTGATGGTGAACCAAAGACGATCGAAGCCAAATGTCACAGACTCCCAAACTCCAACACTTTCGCGCTGCTGCTCAAAAAAGTATTCGCCACCGATCCCGATCATCCAACGGGTTTCAAACGTCCCATCGGGCAATGGGTTGTCGACGCGACGAGGTGAAAGTTCAACTTCGATAATCTCACCTTCCCGCCAAACATCGAGCAGGATGGGCGCGCCTTCGACCGCTTCAACCGCCGTGACAATGTCGGCAAATGCGTAGGTTGGCACGCGGTCCACTGCCACAATAACATCGTCGATCTTGAGCTTGGCGTCATCTGCGGCCGACCGCGGGAAAAGCCGATCAACACGGGGCACCAACAGGTTGGGCCCGTTGACTTCCATTTCCACGCCGTCCCGCACAACAACATAGGTCCGCTGCGGAGACGTCGGCAGATCATCGACGCTGTCCTCGCCCGACAAGCCAATCAGGATCCCATCGACGGAGACAACCTCATCCCCCGGCAGAAGTTCCGATTCAAAACCAGCAGGCAGATCAAACGCTTGTTCGAAAATCACCTTTTCTGTCGTTTGCCCCTGCGCCAGCGTGTAGCCTGCGAAGATCAGGACCGCGAGGATGAAATTTGCCACCGGACCCGCAACCACCGTGGCCAACCGCGCCCAAAGCGGTGCATCCATCATCGTACGGCGCGCCTCCTCTGGCGGAAGGTTTTCGACACCGCCAACACTGACCGCGTTCTTGTCACCTGCAAATTTGACAAAGCCCCCAAACGGGATCGCCGCGAGCTGCCACTTGGTCCCGCGTTTGTCGACACGGGACGCCAGAACAGGCCCGAACCCCACGGAAAACACATCCGCGTCAATGCTACACCAACGGCCGACGATGTAGTGACCGTATTCATGGACCGCGACAATCACGGAAAGAGCGACAACAAAGACAACGAGGGTGTAGGCACTGTTGCCGGTCATCGTCAGGAGTTGAGAAAGATCCAAAGCAGAGGTCCTTAACTTGATGCATCTCGGCGAGCTACGCCTGTTTTCGTGCTGTACCTAATACGAATTAGACAATTTGCAGCTAGCCCTGTGCTAACATTTTGTTTCGTTGGTGAATGTGTTTTGGCGGATACCGTCAGAATGCCAGGATTTCACCGTTGAGAAGTCCTAAAAGTCCCAATCCCAAGAAGACACCCAGCATCGCATCAAACCGGTCAAGGATGCCGCCATGTCCTGGGATGAGGTCGGAGCTGTCTTTAATCCCAGCGCGCCGTTTCAACGCGCTGACCGTGATATCACCCATTTGACCAGCAAAGGCGATCAAGACTGAGACCAAAATAGCAATCGGCTGCGCATATCCGAGGAGATAGAAAACGGTACCAACAATCGCAGCACCTACCCAGCCCGCTATTGTCCCGCTCCATGTTTTCTTGGGGCTGATCCGCGGCCAGAACTTTGGCCCGCCGAGCATCTTGCCAAAGATATACCCCAGCGTGTCAGAGGCGATAATCACCAAGATCACCCAGAAAATCCAAATAACACCATACGCGTTGCGAAAATCAGCAAGTGCGAAGGTGGCAAATCCAATAGCCAGAGAAAAAAGCAAGAATAACAAAGGCATCCGGCAAATTATTAAAGTGCCACCAATAGGAACGATCAAGAAGAGCTCGATCCGCAACATGCCAATCGAATCCTGCTGAAAAGAGAAGATTGCAGCGGATAAAACGCCAAGCGCGACAGCGACGTTGGGCAGACTTGGCGCGCATATGCGAGCGAGTTCCCAAATGGCGAGACCCGCGACGAAAGCCACCATGATCTCAAACCAAATCCCGCCAGCAAAGAGCACACTCAGCCCGACTACCAGAATGACAGCGGCAGACATCAATCTGACGCGAAGGTCAGACCATTTTCTTGAGGTCGTCGAGGTGTTTTCCATGCCTAGGCAATGACTGCGCCAAAGCGTCGCTCACGCGAGCCATAGGACGATACAATCTCTCCGAAATCATCGGCACAAAAATCTGGCCACAAAATCGGAGTAAATTCATATTCCGCGTATGCAGACTGCCAGAGGAGGAAGTTTGAAATCCGTGCCTCGCCACTTGTGCGTATAACAAGATCAGGGTCCGGCAAAACATGTGTATCCAGAAACCCAGAGAGCGTCTCCGCATCCACATCATTGTGGCTCAGCCGACCCTGCTCAACCTCATAGGCCAAACGTTTGGCCGCGCGGGTGACTTCATCTCGTCCACCGTAATTCAAGGCGATTGTGAGGTGCACTTTGTCATTGCCAGCAGTCAGAAGCTCAAGATTGTCCATGAGCGCGACCAGCTTCTCATCCAGCTTGATCCGATCGCCAATGAACCGGACACGCACGCCATCTTCCAGCAAAGCCCGCGCTTCGCGTTCGATATAGCGCCGAAAGAGACGCATCAGCCCGGCCACTTCCGCCTGCGTGCGCTTCCAATTCTCTGTCGAGAAGGCAAAAATCGTCAGGTATTTCACGCCATAGTCTGGGCAACATTCCACAATTTCACGGACCCGCTTGACCCCTGCGTGGTGACCAAAGAGCCGCGGCTTGCCCCGCTGTTGGGCCCACCTACCGTTGCCGTCCATAATAATGGCAACGTGGTTGGGTTCTATTTTTTCCATCTTGGTCATGAACGACCTTTCAATTGGAACAGGTTACACCTGCATAATTTCTTCCTGTTTAATATCAAGTGTTTGATCAACGACCTTAATGTGAGCGTCGGTGAGATCCTGAACCTCGTCTTCCCAGAATTTCTGGTCATCTTCGGACAGGCCGTCAGCTTTGGCTTTCTTAATCTGATCCATGCCGTCTTTGCGCAGGTTCCGGATGGAAACCCGTGCAGACTCAGCATATTGCGCCGCAACCTTGCCCAGCTCGCGGCGGCGTTCCTCGTTCAACTCTGGGATTGGCAGCATAATTATCGTGCCGTTAAGCTGTGGGTTGATGCCAAGACCGCTCTCGCGGATCGCCTTTTCGACCTTCCCAACAAGACCCTTGTCCCAAACATTGACCGTAACCATACGAGGTTCCGGCACGTTGACGGTTCCGACTTGGTTGATCGGTGTCATAGAGCCGTAGGCATCTACCATGACCGGCTCTAACATAGCACCAGATGCACGTCCCGTCCGCAAAGACGCCAATTCCGTGCGCAAATTGCTGATGGCACCTTCCATACGGCGGGTCAGGTCATCGGTATCAAGCTCAAAATCGTCAGCCATGTCTTCTGCTCTGTCTTCTGGGCGGTTGCGCCCCGTTTAGTCCCCGTTTAGGCGAAAACCTCACCTTTGTATAGCGCAGCTCTGCCCCAAAGATGCAGCAGGCTTTGCGCGAAGGCCGATACGTCAGCGGTATCTCACCTAATCATGAACAAACGTATACGTTCCGTCGCCGGCCAAGATGCCACGGAACCCGCCGGGTTCATCGAGGCTGAAGACGACAATCGGAAGGTGGTTGTCACGGGCAAGCGCGATGGCGGAGGCGTCCATCACACCAAGGTGCTTTTGCAGCACTTCGTCATAGCTGATTTGGTCAAACCGCACCGCATCATCATGTTTTGCGGGGTCTTTGTCATAAACACCATCGACTTTGGTGCCTTTGAAGATCGCTTCGCACTTCATTTCGTTGGCGCGGAGCGTGGCGGCTGTATCGGTCGTGAAATAGGGGTTGCCGGTACCAGCGGCAAAGATGCAAACACGCTTCTTTTCAAGATGGCGCACCGCACGGCGACGAATGTAGGGTTCGCACACCTGATCCATTGGAATGGCAGAAATAACGCGGGTGTGGATACCCAGACCTTCCAGCGCGGATTGCATCGCAAGCGCGTTCATCACCGTGGCCAACATGCCCATATAGTCGGCTGTTGTCCGCTCCATCCCCTGCGCGCTGCCTTGCAATCCGCGAAAGATATTGCCCCCGCCGATAACCATGCAAATCTCGACACCCATGTCGTGAACGGTCTTCACCTCGCGGGCAATGCGCTCAACAGTTGGTGGATGAAGCCCGAAACCGGTGTCGCCAATCAGGGCCTCGCCCGATATCTTCAGCATAACCCGTTGGTAGGTGGTTTCAGATGTCGCGCTCATAGGGCCCCCACGGTATATGCTTTCATTGCTGCGCAAAATGTCGGAATGATGCGGAAAGTTCAATGGTCTGAATTTTGGGCGATTTGCCTGAATTGACCAAGAAATGCCAAAAACTGATTGGATCGTCTGACTTCACATGACGCTTGAAATTCCGTCTGACAAACACGTTCTGATTGCTGGGCCAACGGCATCGGGAAAATCTGCATTGGCGCTGATGATTGCCGAGGCACAGGGCGGTCTCATTGTAAATGCGGATGCACTACAGGTGTATGATGGCTGGCGGATTGTCACGGCGCGACCTGACGACGCTGACCTCGCACGTTGCCCTCACCTGCTCTACGGGCATGTGGCATACGATCAGCCCTATTCGGTGGGTGATTGGCTGCGTGAGGTGGAGCCCTTTTTGGATAAACGGCTGATCATTGTTGGCGGCACCGGTCTCTATTTTACGGCGCTCACAGAAGGCTTGGCTGCCATCCCTGAGACTCCAACTGATGTACGGCGGCGGGGAAATGACCTCACCCTCACCGAATTACTGAATGGTATTGATGTGGAGACTCGCGCCCGGATCGACATTCAAAACCGCGCACGGGTTAAGCGGGCTTGGGAAGTGTTGACAGCGACGGGACGGTCTCTGGCGGAATGGCAAGATGACACCCCGCCCCCATTGCTGCCTTTGACCAATACGGTGCCGATCCTGTTAAATGCGCCCAAGGGCTGGTTGACGCCGCGCATAGAACAAAGATTTGCGATGATGTTAGACCAAGGTGCGCTTGCGGAAGCAGAAGCCATGCTCCCCACCTGGGACCAAACGCACCCGTCATCGAAAGCCATTGGCGCGCCAGAATTGATTGCCCATCTCAAAGGGGAGCTTTCGCTCGACGACGCAAGAGACGCGACCGTAATTGCGACCCGTCAATATGCCAAGCGGCAGCGGACTTGGTTCCGTAAACGCATGGCCAATTGGCACCAGATCGATCTGTCATCCACAGCTTTATCCACAGCCATCACGCTTTTGTAACGATAATTCAGTTGTTTTTGTGCAAGCGCAGGGTCTATCGTTGTGTCCGACGCGAGGTGCTGCTGCCAAATGATTGCCACTGAAGACTTGAACCAGGTTCTGTCGCTTGCTCCGATTGCTATGAACCCAAAAGCGGGCAAATGGCGGACGGAAGCGATGCGCAGCCATTCCACGCCCCGACTGCTGTTTGTGGCCAAAGGTCAGGGCCGGATCACCATTGCAGGGCTGACACGTGGCTTTGGCCCCAACAACGTGATCTTCATTCCAGCCAAGACGATGTACGGCTACACATTGGGCCCGACCGTCTTTGGACAGATGTTGACGATCCCCGCTGCAATGGCACCGGAATGGCCGGATGAGCCGGCACACCTCCGTCTGAGAGATGTCGCGGTACAGAAAGACTTTGCAAGCTTATTGGATGGTTTGGAAAGCGAACTGTCAACCAACACTGATGCAAGTCGCCGCGCGGCGCATTACCAGCTCGGGCTGGTGTCCGTCTTTTTAGAGCGTCAGCTCGATGCGCACAGCGACCTTCAGCAAGACGATCGCTTGCACACGTCGGCGGCGCGGGTCGTTGCGGCCTACACCGATCTTGTTGAGCGTGACTTCCGATCCAAAATAGGTGTTGCCGATTATGCAGCGGCGCTTGGCGTGACGCCGACGCACTTGACGCGGTGCTGCAATGTCACCTGTGGCCGTTCTGCGTTGGAACTGCTGACGGATCGAAAACACTTTGAAGCGTGCTCCCTGCTCAGGGACACAAAACAACCCGTAAACCAGATTGCCTCGTCGCTTGGCTTTAGCTCCGCTGCTTACTTTAGCCGCGCGTTTCAGAGCAAAGCAGGCCGTTCACCGTCTCAATTTCGGAAATTTGGCGGGCAATCGAAGCCGTAGGTATCACGATCTAATGAGTAAAAAGGGATCCAAACCAGAAAATGTCGCTTTTGCGCCCTTGATTGGTCGCAAAACAACGTCGAATTTCTCATCATACCGTTGACCTGCGCACAAAAAACGTGCGGAATAGGCGACGATGGGAACAACGGCTGATGTCGCAAAAATGCAATGTCAGCCTCCAAGAAAGAAACCCATTCAATATGTCACAGGGAGAAAATGACATGAAATTATCGAAAATTGCGTTGCCAGCCCTCGGCACGACAATCCTGGCTGCGTCTATGTCGATGTCTACAGCTGCGTACGCTTGCAGTGAAGTTCAAATTGCTGAATGGAACTGGGCATCAGGCGAACTGATGGCGAACGTTGACGCATTCATCCTTGAGAACGGCTACGGCTGCGACGTTGAGCTGGTTCCAGGCGCGACAACAACAACATTCGCATCCATGAACGAAAAAGCACAGCCAGACGTCGCTGGTGAGCTTTGGATCAACGCTGTGCGTGAGCCGCTCTTTGCTGCTATGGACGAAGGTCGTTTGCACTCCGCTATCGAAGGACCGATTACAGACCTCGGTGAAGGCTGGTGGGTGACACCTGCGTTCAAGGAAGCTTATCCAGAGCTCGACACAGTTGTGAAAATCCTTGAGCGTCCGGACCTATTCCCACACTCCGAAGATCCGTCCAAAGGCGCGTTCATCGGTTGCCCAGCAGGTTGGGGTTGCCAGTTGGCAAACGCTAACCTGTTCCGTGCATTCGACATGGAAGAAAAAGGCTGGGTTCTGGTTGATCCAGGTTCCGCAGCAGGTCTCGACGGTTCTATGGCGAAAGCGGCAGAGCGCGGTGAGAACTGGCTTGGTTATTACTGGTCGCCAACTGCTCTGATCGGCAAGTACAACATGCAGCTCGTTGACTTCGGTGTGCCATTTGCTGGAGCAGACAACTGGGACGGCTGCATCGTGAAGCCAGAGCAGGAGTGTGCTGATCCACAGCCATCCGCATGGACAAAGTCTGAAGTTCACACAGTGATCACAGACGAGTTCAAGCAGGCTGGCGGCGTTGCAGTTGATTACTTCTCCAACCGCATCTTCCCTGGTGAAATCATGAACTCCATGCTGGTTTACATGGCCGACGAACAGGCTGGTGGCGAAGATGCTGCTATCGAATTCCTGCTGCGTCACTCAGACCTGTGGAAGACATGGGTATCAGACGAAGCAGCGGCAAAAATCGAAGCCGCACTTTAAGCTGACTTGATAGGGGGTCCGCCGGCCTTTCCTTTGGCTGGCGGGCCCTTTTTTTGAACCTTTTTTAAGGGGAAAAGGGGAACATCATGGCTTCGACGAGCATTGTCGATTTCGAAAAGTTGAACTGGATCGAGCCTCCAGTCATGGGGCGGCAAGCCCTCAGGGACGTGAAAAAGAGCATCGACGGAACATTTAGGGACTTCACCCGTGAGAATGGCGAATGGATCGAGGCAATCTTCGACCCGCTCAAGTGGTTCCTGCTTTGGCTCGAGGACGTTTTCCTCGCCACACCTTGGCCGATCTTCATGCTGGCTGCTGCGGCGCTTGCGTATCTTGGCTCACGAAGCATCAAACTCGCCCTCGGCGTGGTCGCAGCCTTATTCCTGATTGGGTGGCTCGACATGTGGGAAGACACTATGACGACCCTCGCCATGGTCTCGGTCGCGACGATCATGTGTATCGTGATTGGCATCCCCATCGGCATTTGGATGTCGAGGTCTGACCGCGTTCAAGGGGCGATTGTGCCAATCCTTGACCTGATGCAAACCATCCCCGCCTTTGTTTACTTGATCCCCGTGGTTATGTTGCTGGGTATTGGTAAGGCCCCTGCTCTCCTCGCGGTGTTGGTCTATGCAATCCCGCCGATCGTGCGATTGACCAACCTCGGCATCAGATTGGTCGACAAGGAAGTCCTTGAAGCCGCTGACGCCTTTGGTGCCTCGCAAAGAGAGCGACTGTGGGGCGTGCAAATCCCCCTCGCACTTCCAAACATCTTTGCGGGTGTGAACCAGACCATCATGATGGCCTTGGGTATGGTTGTGATTGCGGCGATGATTGGGGGCTCCGGCCTCGGTACGCCCGTGTTGCGCGCAATTTCGAACCAGTACTTGGCGCTTGGCGTCTTTAACGGACTCGCGATTGTTGCGATTGCGATCATCTTCGATCGTGTGTCTCAAGCCTATGGTAAGCGGTTGCAGAAACACCGCGAAGGAGGCCACGGTGTCTGATCTCAAAATCCAAATCAAGAACCTGTACAAGATCTTTGGTCCAAACGGCACCAAGCAGATTGAAAAGGTCAAGAACGGCGTCGGCAAGGCGGAACTCCTTGCAGATCACGGCCACGTCCTTGGCTTGGAGAACGTGAGCGTTGATATTCCAGCACGGAAAATTCAGGTCATCATGGGTTTGTCGGGGTCCGGCAAATCCACCCTGATCCGCCACATCAACCGATTGATCGATCCAACGGCTGGTGAAATCCTTGTCGATGGCAAAGACGTTCTGTCGATGTCAGCGGACGAGCTTCAGCACTTCCGGCGCTTTGGGGCGTCAATGGTGTTCCAGAAGTTCGGCTTGTTGCCGCACCGCACCATTATTGAGAACTGCATGTATGGCGTAAAGATTCAGGGTGTTCCTGATGCGGATGCCGTGCCGCGTGCCCAGAAATGGCTGGAACGTGTGGGCCTGAAAGGGTTTGAGGATCGCTATCCTGCCCAGCTTTCGGGCGGTATGCAGCAGCGTGTGGGTCTTGCCCGTGCGTTGGCAACGGATGCCGAAATCCTTCTGATGGACGAGGCGTTCTCCGCCCTCGACCCGCTCATTCGGATGGACATGCAGGACGTGTTGCTTGACCTGCAGGAGGAGCTTCACAAGACGATCGTGTTCATCACACACGACTTGGACGAAGCGCTGCGGATTGGCGACAACATCTGTATCCTTCGGGATGGGGCAGTTGTTCAGGCAGGTGCGCCTCAGGAAATCGTTTTGAACCCTGCAGACGAATACGTCCGCGACTTCATTCAGGAGATCAACCGCTCCCGAGTGTTGGAAGTTGGCACCGTGGCAAAGAAGGGCACATCGAAAAGCAAATGTGTTCTGCCGCATGACACGACGATTGAGGATGCGTTGCAGATCATCTCAAACGCCGACGTCACGACAGCGACGGTCACGCAGGATGGTGACAAAGTTGGTGTCGCAACCTTGGCTGACATGATCGCGGCCATCGCCAAGCCTGAAGGTGAGAAAAAAGGTATCGAGAGTTACCGTTAAGATTAGCTTTCACCCAAAGATAAATGGCGCCGCGAGGCGCCATTTATCGTTAGTAACCAAGAATGACTGAGACGTAATTTCGTGTCTCTCGATAGGGTGGGATGCCGCCATATTGCTCCACCGCTGCGGGACCAGCATTGTAGGCCGCCAGCGCTAACCGCCAATTGCCGAACTTTTGATATTGCTCGCGCAAATATCGCGCACCCCCTTCAAGGTTTTCCTGAGCATTGTGGGGATCGACGCTCAGATATCGCGCCGTTGATGGCATCAGTTGTGCCAGACCCAGCGCGCCTTTCGGGGACTTCGCCCGCGCGTTCCAACCACTTTCCTGCTGAACAAGTCGCAAGAACAGATCGACAGGAATACCGTTCGCTCGCGCGGCGGTTTCGGCCATCTGGATGTAGGGACCGTTGTAACGTCCAACATAGGCCGGAATGGACCCCGGCGCACCGGGCACGACGATCTTTGGCGGCTGTAGGCGAATTGAGCTGTTGTATTGGTCAGCGGCGCGACCATCTAGAACGTCCAGCTGGCTTTGAAAAAGGGCGGTGCGCGACCGTGTCGACACGGTTTCTTGCGCCACTGCCGTTGTTGCGAGCGTCACGATCACTCCAGCGCAAAGCCCGGACTTCATCCGGCATCCCCCTTTTGTTGGCGCTCAATTTAGCCGTTTCTTTTCGAATAACCAGCTCAAGCTTGGTAAAGGCTCTGTTAACTATGTTCCGGCATCCCTATTCTATTCCAAACCAAAAGAAGATTCGTGGGGGTGCCGATATGGCGGGATCAGTGAACAAGGTTATTCTCATCGGCAATCTGGGTCGTGATCCAGAGGTGCGGACGTTCCAAAATGGTGGCAAGGTCTGCAACCTGCGCATCGCGACGTCGGAGAATTGGAAAGACCGGAACACCGGTGAACGCCGCGAAAAGACGGAATGGCATTCGGTCGCGATTTTCTCTGAACCACTCGCGCGGGTGGCGGAGCAGTATCTGCGCAAAGGCTCTAAGGTCTACATTGAAGGTCAGCTAGAGACCCGCAAGTGGCAGGACCAATCCGGTCAGGACCGCTATTCAACCGAAGTTGTTCTGCGCCCTTACACCTCGACACTGACGATGCTGGATGGTCGCGGCGACGGCAGTGATGGCGGTGGTTACAGTGGCGGCGGCTATGGCGGTGACAGTGACGGCTATGACAGCGGTCCATCCAACGGCGGCGGCGGCAGCAATATGGACGACGAAATCCCATTCTAAATAGAGTGGGACGCCTATCGCTGCGCGAGTGCGTCGTTTAGCATACTTAGGACAGCATCTTTTGGCACGTCGGATGTGATGAAGACGTGCCCAATACCCCGCGACAAGATAAACCTAAGTTGACCCGCGACCACCTTCTTGTCCTGTCCCATCAGAGCAAGGAGTGTGTCGGCATCCGGCAAGTAACCCGGTATGTCGGAAAGGTCTGTTTTCATACCCATTTGTTTCAGGTGCTGTCTGACCCGACTGGGGTCTTCTTGACTGCACAGGCCAAGGCGGGACGAAAGTTCAAACGCCAAAGCACAACCAATCGCGACCCCTTCGCCATGCAAAAGCCGATCTGAATAACCCGTGGCCGCTTCCAAAGCGTGACAGAAGGTGTGCCCAAGATTGAGGAGCGCACGGTCGCCCTGCTCCTTCTCATCCCGTTCAACGATATCGGCTTTCATCTCGCAACTGCGGCGCACGGCCCGCACGCGGGCATCCATGTCACCTTCAGCGAGGGCTGGGCCATACTGCTCAAGCCACGTGAAGAACTCAGCATCCCCAAGCAACCCATATTTCACAACCTCGCCGTAGCCAGCGAGGAAATCCCTTTTGGGCAGCGTATTCAAAAGCGATGTATCGGCAAGGACAAGGCTTGGCTGATGAAACGCGCCGATCAGGTTCTTGCCAGACGGCGAATTGATCCCCGTCTTTCCACCAACAGAACTGTCGACCTGCGCCAAGAGAGATGTTGGGATCTGCACGAACCGGACGCCCCGCCGCAAGATCGCAGCGGCAAACCCGCCCAAATCGCCGATGACCCCTCCGCCAAAAGCGACGACGACATCGCCCCGCTCTACCTTTTGCTCAAGCAACCATTCGACTGACCGTTCAAGATGCGGCCAACTTTTCGTCGCTTCGCCCGCTGGCAAAGCAAGCACATCAGACGTCAAGCCAGCACCGCGCAGCACTTCTTGAAGCGAGGCTGCATGGAGGCCACCGACCGTTTCATCGGTGAGGATCGCCACGTGCCCCCGACCGCCTATCGCTGCGATGCGGGCTCCAGCGAGGTCCAGCACTCCAGCGCCGATTTCAATGTCGTATTCCCGACCTGGTAGATTCACATGCACCGTCTCAGTCATTCCATGCGCTCCAAAATCTCTGGCCGTGTCAGCAACAGTGAGATTGTTTGATCAGTGGTCTCATCAATGCTTGCACCATCTTGCACCGGCAGCGACAACACTGCCTTTTGATAAACTGGTGTCCGTTCTGCAAAAATCTGGGAAAGCGTCTGATACGGGTCCGTGGTGCATAGCAAAGGCCGCGTGTCCTTGTGGCGCACCCTCTCCCACAGCAGGTCGAGGTCCGCGTTCAGCCAAACAGAGACACCCTTTTCTTCGATTGTCTTGCGATTGCCTTCCGACATGAACGCCCCACCGCCTGTGGACAGAATGCAAGGCTCCCCTGAAATCAGGCGCTCGATCACCTCCGCCTCCCGTTTCCGAAAAAAGGCTTCGCCATCCCGTTCGAAAATCTCTGCAATGCTGGTCTGGGCGGCTTCGACAATTTCAGCGTCGCTGTCGAGGAACGGCACGTTCAATTTGCTGGCCAACGCACGCCCGATGGCCGTCTTACCCGACCCCATCATGCCCACGAGCACGACCGAGCGATGCAAGGTCAATTTTGCATCTTCATTTTCAACGGTCATGGACACGTAAGGCCCCCTGTTGGCTTGGCTGCACATCGCCTAAGGAAAAATTCTTTCAATGAATGCCGTGAACTTGCGAAAAAGGCCATATATAAAGACAACATAACTGGCGAAAACACAGTAAGTGTGCAGATAAGAAGATGGGGCTCCCAATATGTGGCGATTGATCAAAGTACTGTTTTTTCTTTGCCTGATCGCGGCTGTCGTGCTGGTTGGTTACGCATACCTCGGTCCAATCTTCTTTCCTGCTGACTTTGCAGCCCCCACGTCGGAGTTCAATCAACCGGTGGTGCTGGAAACCGAATGATGCGCGCCCTGCCCGCCTTCACGTTTGCTGTGGCAGTCTGGTCATCGGTCGCAATGGGTCAGGATCAGCCCCTATCGGCGATCGATTGGCTGTCGGACAGCGTGCGAATGGCACCGGAGGAGGCAGACCCGATTGGCCCGCCAACGGCGACAAGCGCGACCCCTCCGCCTGTGGCTGTCACATCACTTGATGCGCCGTCACCCAATGCCTTGGGCATTCTGTCACCAAGTTTAACTGATTTTCCATCTGCTCTTTGGGCACGCAGCAATGAAGACGACCTCATCACGTTGATCTCAAACATGTCAGCGCCCAGCTTGCCCGTGCTGAACGATGTCCTGACCACACTGCTTTTGGCGCAGGCAGATGCCCCACTGGGATCAACGGCAGAGGGGCGCTTTTTCCTCGCCCGTGTGGACAGCTTGCTGTCTTTGGGAAAGTTGCAAGAAGCAGAAGCCCTCCTTCAAGCAGCAACACCGGAAACGCCGGAGCTTTTCCAACGTTATTTCGACGTCACACTTCTTCTTGGCACCGAAGATGATGCCTGCCGCGTGATGGACCAACGCCCGGATGTCGCACCCACATATCCGGCGCGCATCTTTTGTCTTGCACGATCCGGCGATTGGGCAGCGGCGGCGCTGACGTTGAATACGCGCAGAGCGCTGGGGGATATTTCGGACGAAGATGATGTTCTGATCAGCCTTTTCCTCGACCCTGAAGTCATCGAATTGAATGCAGAGCTTCCACCACCAAGCCGTGTGACACCTTTGGTTTTTCGGATGCGCGAAGCAATTGGTGAAACGCTTTCCACACAAGATTTGCCACTCGCCTTTGCACACGCCGACCTGCGCGACACATCAGGCTGGAAAGCGCAACTTGACGCGGCGGAGCGTTTGGCCCGACACAACGCGCTGGACCCAAACCTGCTTCAAGGCCTCTACACATCAAAACGTGCCTCTGCGTCCGGTGGCGTTTGGGATCGCGTCGCAGCCTTTCAGGAACTCGACGCAGCGTTGCGTACGGGCAATTCCCGCAAAGTCTCCCGCGATTTGCCAACCGTTTGGGACGGCATGCAGGCCATTCGCGCTGAAACGACATTTGCGGCCCTTGTCGGCAACTGGCTGGCAGATCAACGGCTGCGGGGCCCTGCCGCTGCTGTAGCGGAAAAGATCGCGCTGCTCGCAGGGCACACACCACCGGCACGATCCATGAGCAATCCATACCTTGCGGCCTTGGGTCAAGGTCGACCACAAGAAGTGATGGCATCGGACCCAATAGCGATCGCTATTCAAGCGGCGTTCAACGGAGCGGGCGGTGACGAAGGGCTCGCAACTGTCATGGAAGAAGGGCGTCTGGGCGAAGCCATCTTGTTAGCACTTGTCATGGCGGAGGATGGGTTGGATGGTGATTTAGATGCGCTAACCAAGGTCATTGTCTTCTTTCAAGAGGCTGGGTTTGAGAACGTCGCCCGCCAAATCGGCCTACAGGTTCTGATACTGGATACTGAGATATGAGCGCGGCCACCCATCCGATGGACCATTGGATCCAAAGCTTTCTGGAGGCTCAAGCCGCCGAATTAGATGCGGCGCAGAATACCCTGCTGGCCTATGGTCGTGATTTGAAAGATTTCGCGGGCTGGCTCGACCATCGCAAACAGCATTTCGCCACCGTCGCTCAAACGGATGTGGAAGACTATATGATTGCCTGCGATACCGAGGGGCTCTCCCCCTCCACGCGCGCGCGGCGTCTGTCTGCGATCAAGCAGATTTTCCGGTTTGCTTTTGAAGAAGGCTGGCGCGAGGACAACCCAGTCATCCAGATCAAAGTGGCGGGGCAGAAAAAATCGCTGCCCAAGACACTTTCGGTGGACGAGGTTGCTGCCCTTCTCAAAGCTTCACGGGACACGGGAAAGGCAAGCTTGCGCAACACCTGTTTACTGGAATTGCTCTACGCGACCGGCATGCGGGTGACAGAACTTGTCACGCTGCCCGTATCTGCGGCACGCGGCGATCCCCGGATGATCCTCGTTCGCGGCAAAGGCGGCAAGGAACGGATGGTGCCCCTTTCACCGCCAGCCCGGGAATCCTTGGTCGCCTATTTGGCAGAGCGGGACGCAGAAGAAGACAAAAAAAAAGCCGTAGGACATCCTGAATCTCGCTTCTTGTTCCCCTCTCGCGGCAAATCAGGGCACCTGACACGGCACCGCTTCTTTGGCCTTATCAAAGAAATCGCTGCAAAAGCGGGTGTGCCGATCGACAAAGTAACCCCACACACATTGCGCCATGCCTTCGCCACGCATTTGCTGGCGGGTGGTGCCGATTTGCGGGCGATCCAGACTATGCTTGGGCACGCGGACGTCGCCACGACAGAGATTTACACGCATGTCTTGGATGAACACCTGACCGAATTGGTGATGACACATCATCCGCTGGCCAAAGCCTCAGACAAAAAATGAGCCTGCCCAAAGCTTTCACCGCCTGATAGTAGACCTTATGCACAACGTTGTTTTTGATACCGCTTTCTGGATCACCGCCGGCGCAATTGCCGTCTTAATCATCTTTTCCGGCATCTTCTCCGGCTCGGAAACGGCGCTGACAGCTGCCTCGCGCGGCAAGCTGCGCGCGAATGCGGATAAGGGCGACGCACGGGCAGAGCGGGCCTTGGACATCACAGAAGACAACGAACGCCTGATCGGCTCCGTCCTTTTGGGCAACAACGTCGTCAATATCGTTGCGACCTCTTTGGCGACATCGCTACTCACCAAACTTTTCGGGCAAAACGGGGTGGCTGCTGCTTCCTTGGTGATGACCATCCTGATCCTGATTTTTGCGGAGGTGCTGCCAAAGACCTATGCCATCTCAAACCCAGAGATTGTTGCGTCGCGCGTCGCCCGACCGATAGGCATCGTAGTTCGACTGTTCTCCCCCATTGTGTCTGCTGTTCGCCTGCTGGTGCGCGGCGTTCTGCGCGTCTTCGGAGTACGAATTGACCCCGACAGCAACATCCTAGCCGTCCGTGAAGAAATCGCAGGCGCCCTGCAGCTGGGTCACTCAGAGGGCATCGTCGAGAAGGAGGACCGCGACCGCATCCTTGGCGCGCTAGATCTCAATGACCGCGCGGTCGAGGAAATCATGCTCCATCGCTCTGGCATTGAAATGATTGATGTCAGCGCGTCAAAGGAGGCGATCCTCAAACAAGTCCTGGAAAGCAAATATACGCGGATTCCTGTTTTCAAAGGCGAGCCGGAGAACATTGTCGGCGTCATCCATGCGAAAGATCTGCTGCGCGCTACACACAACGGCAGCGCAAAGGACTTTGATATTCTGAACGTGGCCAACCCGCCCTACTTCGTGCCGGAGACGACAACGCTCGGCGATCAGATGCGCCAATTCCTCAAGCGCAAAACCCACTTTGCCCTGGTCGTGGACGAATATGGCTCCCTGCAGGGTCTCATCACGCTCGAAGACATTTTGGAAGAGATTGTGGGCGAGATCACCGACGAGTTTGATATTGACGAAGATGACCAGATCGAAGCCACGGACGACGGTGCCTACCTTGTCGAAGGCAGCATGACGATCCGCGATCTCAACCGCGCGCATGATTGGTCCTTGCCCGATGAGGAGGCCAACACCGTCGCGGGCCTTGTCATTCACGAAGCGCAAATGATCCCGCTGGAAGGTCAGGTGTTTTCGTTCCACGGGTTCCGGTTCGAAGTCGTTGAAAAGGACAAGAACCGGATTTCGCAGTTGAAAGTTCGCAAGCTCAGCTAATCAGCGGTCCTTAAACAGCCCAACCAGAATACCGCGCACGATGCGGCGACCGGTTGCGCCTTTCAGTTCCTTCACAACGACTTTGGCAATCGCATCGCCAAAGCCACCTGACTTGCTGGATTTCCATGACGTGGAGCGTCCCGCCTGACCACCATCGTACCTGCGCGCTTGCTTGAACTCGCGTTCTTTGGCCTCTGCGGCTTCCGCCTCCTCAGCCTGTTTCGCGGCTTTGACAGCGCGTTCTTTCAGAAGCGCAATGGCACTTTCGCGGTCCAAGGTTTGATTGTATTTGGCAGCCATTTCGGACCCATCGATCATCGCATCGCGAACGATCCGGTCGAGTGACCCTAGTTGCGAAGACGGCAGACAGATCAGGGTCCGCTCAACAACTGTCGGAGTCCCGCCTTCATCCAAGAGCGATGTCACCGCTTCGCTCGTGCCAACCTCTTGAATGGCTTCAGCCGTGTCAAACTTGGGGTTTTCGCGATATGTCTCTACCGCAAGCTTCAAGTCTTTGTGGTCTTTCGCCGTTAACGCGCGGAGTGCCTGCTGCACACGGTTGCCAAGCTGGCTCAACACATCGTCCGGCACATCCGCTGGGTTCTGTGTGATGAAGAAAACGCCAACCCCTTTGGACCGGATCAAGCGGCCACCTGCTCCACCTTGTCGACCAAAGCCTTGGGCGCATCGTAGAACAGAAGGTGCGCTTCGGCAAAGACGAAGACAAGCTTGAGTTTGTCAGGGTTGCCCACCTCTGGCAGTTCTTCGAAAAGTTCGGACAAAAGCCAAAGCAGGAATGTTGCATAAAGCCGTGGGCTGGCCATGAGTTTATCAGCCGTAAGGATATTGATCTGACCACGGCCGTCAGCGTCGCAGCGGATGATGTCTTTCAAATCCAAAGCAGGCTCACCGAACAGCGATGTGCCACCCTGGTTTTCCAGCAGCAAAAGCTGACGCTGGATCGCACCAGTGGATGACGTGCTGACGTTGCCATAGCGCAGTGACAGGTCTTTCGCGTTCTGCCCCACCCAAACCAATAGCGATTGCAGGTCTTTGAGGTCGAGCAGCGGCAAACCTTCTATGTCTGCGACGCGGAAGGCGACGTTTAGCACACCTTCTTTAACGTCGGTTAGTTCCATTAGACGCGACAAAAGAAGCGGTCCCATTTCCGCTACTGTTGCGCGGATCGGCTGGCCTTGTTCCCCCCCAAAGGTCCCAGAACGTCATCGGGAGCCTGGAATAACTCAAATCGAGCCCGATGGTGTTGGCCCGTTTCATGAAAGCATCATGCAGCTTGAACCCTTAGGTGCTCGATGCGGCAAGACCAGACAGGTCGCCTTTCACGTTCGACAGAAAGACAGGAACGCCAGCGGCTGAGAAGCCTTATGCAAGGATCTGAAGCGTCACGCTTTTACCGGTCACCGTGGCACCGGCGATCAACCCATGGCGGTTCGATCTTTCCTCGCTGTCAGACTGTTGCGCCTTCGGGCGCATTTTTTTTGACAAGGTTTCAGTTGACGGACGCAATGGCGTTGCTTAGGATCCGCGGAAATAGTCGGGTAAGTCCGACAGGGAGAATGAAATCAGGGCCCGTTTTAGGGCCCTTTTTTCATGGCAAGTTCATACCGTTCACGTTTTTTCGCGCTGACACTTGGGGTGCGCCGTGGTAAGTCGCGATGAGCTAGAAAAATGGAGCATAAAATGTTCAAACCAATTTCCGCATCCTTGCTTGCGGCAACGCTTTTTTGGGGCAGCGCACTCGTGGCGCAAGACGCAACTGACGACGCAGAAGCTGTTGATGAGTCCGGGCTAAGCTTGGGCGAGGAAGTGCAGCAGGCCCCGCGGGAACCACAAGTGGGCGAACCCTTCATAGGGGACGTGTTTGGGGATTGGGCATTGCGCTGCCTAAAGGCAGAGCCTGGTCGCGCGGATCCTTGTCAGCTGTATCAATTGGTCAATGATGACGATGGCAACTCCGTCGCTGAAATCAGCATCTTTCCTATCCCGAACGGCAATCGCGCTGCGGCAGGCGCAACACTCGTTGTCCCTCTGGAGACGCTTTTGACCCAGCAGGTCACGCTCACCATCGATGGTGGCACTGCGCGGCGTTACCCATTCACGTTCTGCAATGCAGCGGGTTGCGTTGCGCGTGTGGGTTTCACAGCTGAAGAAGTTGCCCTTTTCAAGCGTGGCAACAATGCAGAGATGCGGTTGGTCGCAGCAGCGGCGCCGGACAGCGAGGTCAAACTCGATATCTCCCTCACAGGGTTCACAGCAGGGTATGATAGTTTAGAAACTCAGTAAGCAATCTGGGCCGTCTTTGCGGCGGCGCTACGCCGCCTTTACAGCAATCACCGCGTTCAGACCGCCAAAGGCAAAGGCGTTAGAGAGCGCGAATTTTGTCTTTGCCTCACGCGCCACGTTTGGCACAACGTCCAAAGCGCATTCTGGGTCTGGTTCTTCATAATTAATCGTCGGCGCTATGATCCCATCGCGCACCGCCATGATGCAGGCCAACAGCTCCACCGCCCCAGTCCCGCCAATCAAATGCCCATGCATAGATTTTGTGGAAGAGATCATCAGCTGATCCGCATGTGACCCAAAGACATCCGCAACCGCGGCACATTCTGTCTTGTCATTGGCTGCGGTCCCCGTTCCATGCGCGTTAACATAGCCGACGCTGGATTTCTTGATCTTGCCGTCCGTCAGCGCCCCCGCAATGGCCCGCGCCGCACCTTGTTTCGATGGCATGACAATGTCCGCCGCATCTGACGACATAGCAAACCCTGCAACTTCGCAAAGGATGTCCGCGCTGCGCGCTTTGGCGTGTTCATATTCCTCAAAAACGTAAACGCCGGCACCTTCCCCCTGCACCATGCCATTGCGTGTGGCGGAGAAGGGTCGACAGCTATCCTTGGACATGACCCGCAAGCCTTCCCAGGCTTTGATGCCACCAAAGCAAAGCATGCTTTCAGAGCCACCGGTCAGCATCACCTTAGCCATGCCAAAGCGCACCATGTTGAACGCCTGCCCCATCGCATGGTTGGACGACGCACAAGCGGTCGCAACGGTAAAGCTTGGCCCGCGCAAGTTCCATTCCATCGACACATGGCTGGCGGCGGCATTGTTCATGAGTTTCGGCACGATAAACGGATGCACGCGGTTCTTTCCGGTCTCATAAACAACGCGGTAATTTTCGTCTTGCGTATTGAGACCACCGCCAGACGTCCCCAAAACGACACCGGAGCGATCGGCAAGCTTGCCTGTAAATTTGAGCCCAGATTGCTCAATCGCTTGTCGCGCCGCCAGTAAGGTGAACTGCGTGAAACGGTCATAGAGCGCGATTTGCTGACGGTTGAAGTATTCCGCTTCATCATAGTCGGAGACTTGACCGCCGATCTGAATTTGAAGCCGCTCAACGTCGCGGATCTTTAATGGGCCGATGCCAGAGCGTCCTTCGCGCATCGCCTCCATCGTGGCGTCCACATCGCGCCCCAAGGGATTGATCGTCCCTGCTCCTGTGATGACAACCCGCTTCATAGGTTACCCCTTCTGCTCCGCAATCAGGCGATCTACGGCTGTCACAATAGCTTTGACAGATGAGATGTCGAAGTCGCTCTCTTCAGGATTGTTGGCATTGAAAGGCACGGAGATATCGAATTCCTCTTCAATCGCAAAAATGCTTTCAACCAAGGCCAGACTGTCGATGCCAAGCTCTTCAAAACTGTCGGTCAAAGCCACATCGCTTGGTTCAAGCAGAGCCTGCTCTGCCAAGATTTTGATGATTTGATCCTGAGTGCTCATACCAACCTCTTCATCGTCTTTGTGCTGATGTAAGCATCGTCGCGCCGGTTTGAAACAAAAACCTAACGTTCCCGCAGTTCGCGCAGCAAGTCGGGCAAGGCTTTCAGACCCTTTTGCTGCTTGCGATGTTCGGGCATATCAAACGCCGGATAGCCCATCATGAAACGGCCATTCGAGACATTGGACAAAGCAATCGCGGCCCCGCCCAGAACCACATCGGAACCAATGGTGATGTTGTCTTTCACGCCTGATTTTCCGCCCAAAACAGTGCGATCGCCAATCACGCTTGAGCCAGCAATGGCAGTCTGTGCACAAAGCACGCAGTCTTCACCCACAATGACGTTGTGACCCACTTGGACGAGGTTATCGATCTTCGTGCCGCGACCCAACTGCGTTGGGCGAATGGTGCCTGCGTCGACGGTGGAGTTAGCACCAATCTCAACATCATCACCGATTACAACACTGCCCAACGAGTGGATCCGGTGGCGTATTGCGTCCTCTGGTGGATCCAATGGTGTTTTCCCGAGCGTTGCAAAGGCTCGTTCTTCGTTTGATGGGCCTTCGGTCACAAAGGAAAACCCATCCGCGCCAATGACTACGTTTGGATGAAGGATCACGTTGTCGCCAATGACCACATTCCGGCCAATGCGCACCCCAGGGTGTAGTATGCAGCCCGCACCAATCCTTGCGCCCTCCGCGATGGAGACATGAGAGTTGATTTGGGAGTTGGCACCGATGGCGACATCAACACCAATCGTCGAAAACGATCCGATCCAACATCCGTCACCAATCGTAGCGCTAGACGCAATCTCTCCATTCGCCGAGACACCACTTTGGCGCTCAACCTTATCAAAGGCTTGCGTCAATTTGGCCATCGCCAGTCGTGGACGCTCAACAAGGATGGCAGCCTGAAGTCCAAAAGACTGCCAATCACAATCGGCCCAGACAAGCGCAGTACGCGCTTTCGTCTGTCCAAGCGCGTCCAAGTAGCGATATGACACGGCGAGCGCTAGATCGCGATCTGTTGCGGCCAACGGCTCAGCCGGGCGATCCACGGTCAAGGTCGCATCGCCTTGCACATCTGCCCCCAGGGCATTCGCCAGATCGGACAATAGAAGAGCCATGCGCGTTCCCAAATCAGTATGGAACGGTTTTATCCCTGTAGCGGGCTCACCGCCACCCCTTCACGCACAAGCGCGGCCCAGATGCGGGCGTCGCGGCCATAGACATCGCGGCGGAACTGCAATTGCCCCTTCGCGTCCGTGAAAGCTGTCCGATAGGTCAAATGCACTGGAACCGGCGTTTCCAGATCCACGCGGCTTTCGCGCCCTGACTGTAAGCGATCTTGGAACAACCCAACAGGGTCTGACGTTTGCTCAGCAAGCAGCGCATAAGCGAAATCGAACGGGTCATTCAACCGAATGCACCCATGGCTGTAGGCCCGCGTGTCGCGCGCGAAAAGGTTTTTGGCAGGCGTGTCGTGTAGGTAGATGTTGTAGCGATTCGGGAACATGAATTTCACCAGCCCCAAGGCATTTGACCGGCTTGGCGGCTGGCGCATGGCGAATGGGAAGTTGCGTGGGTTAAACTGTGTGAAATCAACCGCTGAACGACTGATCCGCTGGCCTCGACGATCGGTGATTTCCATATGACGCAAAGCATTTGGGTTGCGCTGTAACTGCGGCAGATATTCCTTGGTGATGATGGAGCGCGGCACAAACCAACTCGGGTTGATGACCATAAATTCCATCACATCGGAAAACTCAGGACTTTGACGATCAGGGTCATTGGCGCCGATAACGGACCGTGTTTCGAATGTGATCCGACCGTCATCGACGATCCGCGCTGTAAAGTCCGTCAGGTTCACCCAGATGTGGCGATCCCCAAGACCGCCGTCAGCATTGTTCCATCGCTCACGCTCCATCGCGACGAAAACGGAATGAAGGCGTTGCTCCATTGTGACGTTGATTTGCGAAAGCGTCAAAGCTCCCGCTTCGCCATCTGCTTCCAGACCATGCGCATCTTGAAACCGGCTGACGCCCTGCGCCAATGCATCATCATAAAAGGCGCTGACATTGCGCTCCATAAAGCCCATTTCAATCAACCGGTTGCGCAGCGCGATGACGGCATTACCCGTGTCGCCCAGTTCAAGGGCCTGCGCTGGCACTTTTGCACCCCAGCCGCCGCGCGCAAGATGCTCCTCTAGCTTGATCTTCTCGCCGATCAGGCGGGCGTACTCAAAAGACTGAGGTGGCAGTGCCCGCAGAAACGTTGCGGGTGCGCTTTGCTCAAAGGACACCAGAGTTTCGAGCCGATCTCTCACAGGCACGACCCGCTTGATGAGCGGGTCAATATCACCAGGAACCACGAGCCCTGTTTGGATATCACGGGCGTACGCGAGGAATTGACGGCTAAGAAGCACGTCGAGACGGCCCAATTCGGCCGGTGTCTGAGCTGCGGCAAGTTGGGCCAGAAGCGTTTGGGGATCATAAAGCGCGGCTGGCAGGCCATGGTCTGACGCCTCGGCGTATGCTTGAAGCAAGGCCTGACGCCGCGCGAATGCCTCCGCAGTATTGCTGGTCCAAATACCTTCGAATTGACGCTCGCGATAAAATGCCGCCAGCGCGTCATCACGTGCCGCCGTCTCCGCCACGGCTTGCCGATAGGCCATCACTTGCGCGGTGGCAGCGGTTGCGAATGACAGGACGACGAAAAGAGAAAAAATGGAATAAATTATGCGCAAAATTAGACCCACAGGCCGCAAACGAATTGAACCAATCGTCACAGTCATCTCCCAAGATGTGGTGTAGGGACGTTACACAACGCCCGCCCGCGACTGTCTAATCACAATGTGGCTGTTTGCTGGTATTCCGCCCTCAAGATGTGGCGGTGTTGACTTAGGGTCACAGGTTTTACTGATCTGAAAGTGCGCAAATTCCCGCCTATTCCCATTCCTCCATTCGATTACGGCAAAAAGTTTCTTGGTCCACGAATCTACCTGTGCAATAACGACAGGGCATCTGGGGATGATTTGAACAGCGTGTGGCGCAACACACGCGAACATGGACGCGACGGGGCAACGCTACATATGGGTTCGAAGACGACTACGGGTTTGACGCGGCGAGGGCTGTTGGGCGCGTTTGCGGCGACGGCTATCACCGCCGCACCGACCTTTTCACACGCAGCTGGTTTTTTGCGTGGCGCTGGCGATATTCGTCGGTTGTCCATGTTCTCCGGCCGTACGGGTGAGCGGATCGACACCATCTACTGGATCGAAGGTGAATACATTGGCGACGCACTGCGCGAGATCAACCGTGTGATGCGCGACTGGCGTACTGACGAAGCAGTCAATATCGATACGCGCACGATTGACATCATTGCAGCGTCAGCGCGCTTGATGGAGTCTTCAACGCCGTACCAGTTGCTGTCCGGCTATCGCTCGCCCCAAACCAACGCGCTGCTCCGCTCCCGCTCCCGCGGCGTCGCAAGGAACTCCCTGCACATGAAGGGCCAAGCGGCTGATTTGCGGATGTCTGGCTACTCCGTCTCGCAAATTTCGCGCGCGGCGATTTCGTGCAACGCAGGTGGTGTGGGCCGCTACTCCGGCTCAAACTTTGTGCATATGGATTGCGGCGTGATCCGCAGCTGGGGCCGCTAGGGCCCTTTTTCATTACAATTTCAGATATTTGGCGCACCTGAGAGGAGCCAAGAAAACTCTCTTATCAAACTGCCCTATTTAGACTCATAAGCGCTGATGTCAGACACGTCGCGCCTTGTCCCTGCAGCACCTCAACTTGCCAAAGCGTCGATACAATCTCTTCAGGTTTTTCTCGTTTCCCAGCCATCGCTGATCCTCCAATTTGCGGGACAATCTATCCCAGTTGGTGGACCACTTTCAGGGAGCTACTCGATCATCGTTATCAATTTGTCTGCCTGTAATATGGTCCAGCACAATCGATAATATTATCCAAAGAGTTTCCTGGATATTTCTCGGGCTCATCATAATCCACAACACCAACTAAAACCGGTGAATTTACCTCAAAACCGTTGCGATCTCTATATCTTACGCTGTGAATACACTCCTGACCAAAATTCCAACTATCACCATTGCCTAAGACTGACATGGTGCCATAGTTAATACTAAACCAACCTGTCTCATGGTTTTTAAAGGTATTCAAATCCCGATCAAGCTTTCTACAAATAGGCTCATCATTTGAGGTGGTGCTGTAGCAAAGTTCAATTTCAAATGATGAGTCAACTTTATCTTGGATTGATACGTCACCAATAAAAAAGCCTGCCCGCCCACTATAATACAGAACTTTAGCTCTGGAAGTTGTAGTCCAATCTACCATCATCTGACCTGATTGCATCATCGAGTCATAGGTTTGCGTAGCACGTTCACCTACTGTGGCACCACGTATCTTGTCGACGTAGAAAGTCTGGAAATTGCCGGATTTATAATCTGCCGAGATCAATTGTGCGGCGATTGTTCTAGCTTGCCCAACAGTAAGAGTATCAAAACGGTTCCAGTCTATGTAGGTTTGTTCAATCCAAGTTGAAAGCAGTGGAGCAAAAGTTATCTCATTATCTAGTATCGGCCGAACCAATTCGATTGGATCTGTGCCAAGAACTAAAGAACCCAGATCCGCCAGCTCTCGCGGAATATTATCTTTAATCTTTTTCTCGAAATATTTCTTGGTTCCTGCTTCACCATAACGCGCATTTGCGAGATCAAGTAGATCGAGCAGAGGATCTACGAACAAAAAGCCCTCAGCGAGGGCTTGTTCATAGTTTCGCATTGCAAGGTCAACTTCTCCGCGTTGCTGAAGAAGACGCGCGTTGTGATAAAATTCGGCATACGTGTTTGGGCTAGATATCAATCCACCAGTCTGACCTACTTTTTCAATTTCAGCCAAAACTTGTGCCATCTGCTCATTCAGATCGTTAATATCAACGCCAAGGTTAGCTTGTAGGTCAATCGGTAGAAGCACTGATCCACTGGATGCCAAAACCTTCCCAACATCGTCTCCAGTTAGCGCATAGGCTGTGACCGCAATTTCTACACCTGTCGAGATCGCGCGCGGCGACATCATCAGCATCACATCTGCATTGGCGCTTTTGTATAACTCATCAAAATCTGCGTTGTTAAACTCAACAGCTTCTTGCCACACATCTTCCATCGTAGTGCGGTTGGCGAGGTTAATCTCAAAGTCAGACGCTGTTAGAAGCGCTGCCTCTAAATCAGATGTCAGCTTACGAAGAAAGTCCTCTGGAAGTCCTGTTTCATCAGGTGAGAGCGATTTGAGCGCAATCTTTTTGTCCATGGGGAGTTGCTGAACAAGTTTTGCAGCGACATTGTTTACGACGTCCGTTATTTCGTCCGCAGCTACGTGAAATGGAGCCAGCATTGCAAATGCTAGGGCTATGCACAGATTTTTAATCTTCATTATCATGCTATTGCTCCGTTGTCTGATATCAGTGGTCCACGATTGATGCGTTTGATGATTACCAAGCTCTGCACTTAAGAGGCTTTCTAATTGAAAAGCCGATGCGCCCATCCTATTCAACCACGATCTATAATTTATTATTTTCTATGCATGCTGCGGTTGTCATCGAATACAATGGCGAAA
>NZ_CBFIEO010000023.1:0-29502 GCF_965661665.1 Cognatiyoonia sp.
AAATTGTCGTTACGGCAGCCGAGCTTGACAGCAAAGTCACCGAGAAGCTGACCGAAGCACAGCCGGAAGTCGAAATGAAAGGTTTCCGTAAAGGCAAAGTGCCCATGGCGCTTTTGCGGAAGCAATTTGGCCAGCGTTTGATGGGCGAAGCGATGCAAGAAAGCATTGATGGCGCGCTGAACTCTCACTTGGAAGAGTCCGGCGACCGTCCGGCGCAGCAGCCTGAAATGAAAATGACCAACGAAGACTGGAAAGAGGGCGACGACATTAATGTTGAAGTGTCCTACGAACGTCTTCCTGATGTGCCAGAGTCTGATTTTTCCAAGATCAAGCTGGAGCGTATGGTTGTAAAGGCAGATGACGCCTCTGTGGAAGAAGCGCTGGGCAAGCTGGGTGAGACCGCGCAGAGCTTTGAGGACCGCAAGAAGGGCTCAAAGGCGAAAGAGGGCGATCAGGTTGTGATCGATTTCCTTGGTAAGGTTGATGGTGAGCCGTTCGAAGGCGGTCAGGCTGATGACTATCCGCTGGTTCTCGGGTCCAACTCTTTCATCCCAGGCTTTGAAGATCAGTTAGTTGGTGTGAAAGATGGTGATGAAAAAAACGTCGAAGTAACATTCCCTGAAGAGTATCAGGCTGAACATCTAGCCGGCAAAGCCGCTGTTTTTGAATGCACGGTGAAAGCTGTGAAAGAGCCAAAAGCCGCTGTCATCGATGATGAGATGGCCAAGCAGTTTGGTGCGGAAGATCTTGCCGCTTTGAAAGCGCAGATCACTGAGCGGCTGGAAGAAGAGTACAAAGGCGCCGCACGCGCGGTCACAAAGCGCGCTTTGCTCGACGTTTTAGACAAAAAAGTGAAGTTTGAGCTTCCTGAAAGCCTTGTGTCTGCTGAAGCAGGTCAGATTGCGCACCAGTTGTGGCATGAAGAAAACCCAGAGGTTCAGGGCCACGATCATCCAGAGATTGAGCCAACGAAAGAGCACACCAAGCTGGCCGAGCGCCGCGTGAAATTGGGGCTGCTGTTGGCGGATATTGGTCAGAAAGCAGAGGTTCAAGTCACAGACGCGGAAATGACGCAAGCGATCATGAACCAAGCGCGCCAGTACCCAGGTCAGGAGCGCCAGTTCTTTGAATTCGTGCAACAGAACACCGAGTTCCGCCAGCAGCTTCAAGCGCCGATGTTTGAGGATAAGGTCGTCGATCACATCTTCGAACAGGCCGCCGTTAAGGACAAAGAGGTGTCCAAGGACGAGCTGACAAAAGCTGTGGAATCGCTTGAAAACGAATAAAGCTGTTTAAATTCATTCGGTTAGGGCGTCTTTCGGGGCGCCCTAATTTTTTGCGCCGCTGAGAGCCTTGTTTCGAAGGCATCACACAGATAAGTTTACCTCAGAGCTACCTTGGAGATAACGATGAGACTTTTCTTGGCCGCCGCCGTTGCGTTTTTTGGAAGCTATGGTGCGGCACAAGCGTGTCCAGATTATAATATTCAAGCGGTTGAGGCTTATCAGGCCCGCGGCGCACAGCTTCGACAGCCGCGGTTTTTTGGTGTGGTCGCAGGGGGCGATAATTACATTTGGGACTGCCCAAATGTCCGCCCCGGCACAGATCAGGGGGCAGGGTATTTTACCTCCCGGCCTGACTTTTCGTTTGATTTGAGCGGCATGGGCGGTCTGAAGCTGGAAATCAGTGCGGTCAGTAATTGTGACAGTGCTCTGCTCATCAATACTGCCTCCGCTGGTTGGTATTATGACGATGACGACAATGGGAATTACGACCCCAAGATCGTACTGACACGTCCAGTCAATGGCCGGATTGATATCTGGGTGGGCACGTATGACGGGCAGTTTTGTGATGCGCAATTGCGGATGGAAACGTTCCGGCGCTAGTCATGTGATCCAACGAAAAAGGCCGCGTAATTTACGCGGCCTTTTCAATGCGAGTGAGCGAGTGATTACTCGTCTTCTGAGGCGTTCTCAGCTGCGTTCTCTGCAGACTCTTCGTCCTGAGACGGCAAAAGCTCATTGTCTTCTGCCTGCGCTGCGCCAATATCGTCGAACAGCTGTTCGATCTCAAATTCAGCAGCAGCTTCTTCTTCAGCGGCCAGTTCCTGAATGGACTTGCCTGATGCCTGAAGCTCAGCTTCTTCTTCGGAGCGTGCGACGTTCAGCTGAATAGTCGCGTCAACCTCTGGGTGGAGCTGCACGTTTACATTGTGCAGACCCAGTTCCTTGATCGGACCGGTCAGAACAACCTGACGCTTCTCGATAGAGAACCCACCTTCGGTTGCGACCTCTGCGGCGTCACGTGTTGTGACAGAGCCGTAGAGCGCACCCGCGTCAGAAGCGGAGCGAATCACGATAAACTGCTGTCCGTCGAGCTTCTCAGCAAGGCTTTCTGCTTCTTTCTTGGTCTCAAGGTTGCGTGCTTCCATTTGAGTTTTCTCAGCTTCAAACTTGGCAAGGTTCGCGGAGTTTGCGCGCAGTGCTTTGCCCTGAGGCAAAAGGAAGTTGCGGGCATAACCCTGTTTGACGTTCACGACTTCGCCCATCTGGCCAAGCTTTGCGACGCGTTCGAGTAGAATGACTTCCATCTGATCGGCTCCTTACTTTACAGCATAAGGCAGCAGGGCAAGGAAGCGTGCGCGTTTGATTGCCTGAGCAAGCTTACGCTGGTTCTTTGCGCCAACAGCCGTGATACGAGCTGGAACGATTTTGCCGCGCTCAGAGATGTAGCGCTGAAGCAAACGTGTGTCTTTGTAGTCGATCTTTGGAGCGTTATCGCCCTCAAACGGATCGGACTTACGACGGCGGAAAAATGGTTTAGATGCCATAGGTGAGGTTCCTTTCCTGATCTGAATTAGCGGCGCTCGCGACGGCTGTCGCGTTCGTCACGTTTCTGCATCTGGATGGATGGGCCGTCTTCGTGCGCATCAACCTTGATTGTTAGAACCCGCATAACGTCTTCATGCAGACGCATCAGGCGCTCCATTTCCTGAACAGCAGGTGCAGGTGCATCTGTGCGTAGCAGGGCGTAGTGGCCCTTGCGGTTCTTGTTGATTTTGTAGGCCATCGTTTTGACGCCCCAGTACTCGCTTTCCAGCAGTTTGCCTTCATTGTCAGCAAGAACAGTACCGAAGTGTTCAATGAGGCTTTCAGCTTGCGAGTTGGACAGGTCCTGACGCGCAATCATAACATGCTCATACAGTGGCATGTGATCTCCATTCATGTTCGACGCACTTCAAAGAACCGGGCCTTTAATCTGGCCACGCCCAATTCACGAGAGGATGCGCAGTTCAAACTCTTGCGGCCAGATGCAGCCTTTTACACCAATGCCCTTATGACGCAAGCCTTTTGCACGGTTTTTCAAGTGGTCGGAGGGTATGAGCAGTTTATGTTCAGATTTGCCGAATTGAGTACGTATGGGCGTTTAACCCAAGTTGGCGGCCAACGCAGAATTCAACCCGAAAGCATATCCCCTTGAAATCAACCTTCTTGTTGCAGTTCGTCGCCGCAAGCCTCGCCGTATCTGTCGCCTTGGCAGAGCCTGAGGCCTATACGCACGACGCCTTCCACAGCGAGATTGTGTTCAGCTACAACCACCTTGGGTTTTCAACGACCGACTGCATTTCTCAGGCTTTAAGGCGACATTTCTTTCGACCAAGATGATTCCGCGGCGTCTACTGTGTCCGTCTCCATGACAGTGATGAGCATGTTTACCGTCTGGGAACAGCGGTATGGCCATTTCATGTCCGATAATTTCTTTGGTGCGACCGAGGATAAGTTGGTGTCCTTTGACTCTACCAGCATAGAAGTGACGGGCGAAAACACAGCGATGATCACTGGTGATCTGACGCTCATCGGTGTGACAAAGTCTATCGTTTTGGATGCCAAGTTGAACCAAGTGGGTGAGCACCCGATGGCGAACAAACCGTGGGCAGGGTTTGACGCGACAACGCAAATTCTGCGGTCAGATTTCAACCTTGGTCAGTTCGCACCGTTCATTAGTGATGAGGTCGATGTGATGATCTCAATCGAGACCGAGAGCGCAAGCTAAGGTCATTGAATACATTTTCTAGCCCCCCCCCCTCACGGGGGACTTTTTTATGGGTTGAAGGTGGCGATCAGGTCGGTGTTGATGCGGATCTCAAACGCGAGGTTTGTTTCATCTGGCATGTTCGTTCCGACACCGAAGTCGAGCCTGTTGACGGATAAAGATCCCGCCATTGCCGCCCTTGGGCCGTCGAAGTCAAGGCCGAAGGGCAGATCTATAAGAACGCTTTGATCTTTAACTGACAGCGTTCCACTGGCCACATATCCGCCAGCGTCAAAGGGCGTGATGTCGGCAACAAAGGTTGCGGTCGGGAAAGTTTCAGCGTCGAAGAAATCCGCGCCCATCGCTTGGCTGGTGACAGAACCAAGCGTCAGGGAATTGATAGCGATGGTGGTTTCAACTGATCCAGTTCCAGTCTCTGGATCAAATTCAATAACCGAGGTCCAGTCTTCAAAACTGCCTGAGACCTCGCTGCCAAACTGTTTGATTGTGATACCAATCGTGCCAGGCTCGACCGTCCAGTCCGACGAAAGCGCCTCAAGCGTTTATTCTGGAGCTTCGTCCAGAGCCTCCTCCGGCTGGATGGCAACGGCGCCAAAGCCAGTGGCTGCGAAGATAGCAATGGCAGTCACAGGTGCTGTGATAGACTTTGCGGCTTGGGGAAGGCTGAGAGCGCCGATTGAGCCGAAACACCTGCGTCTGAGCTTGGCGTCTTTGTCGATGAATTGATGCTTTAACGCCTCGGCGATGTGGTGCACGACGGATGCCATCATCACTTTTGTCCAAAACAAATGCAAGCTGCCGAAAAGGTGTGCCACTCTTTCAGATTTGGGAACGAACGGCAGGCTTTGACCAAACGGCCGCCAGATAGGCGCAAATCCGGTCGTCGCAGCATTGTGGATCTAGCCGCTGAGAGGCGCCAAGACGAGCGAGCCGTAGAGCAGCCAATGAACGACTTCGGCCAGGAAGGTCTCTAGCTTTGCATCGGCGCTGGTTTCGGCTGTGAGATAGCCCATAGAATTCGCAGTGAGGCGATGAAAAAGACCAAAACGCCAAGCGTTTTGTGGATCGAGAACAGCATCGCTTCGGTGGCGGGCTGATTAGATGTTTCAAAAGGTGCATTGGTTGCTGCGACACCCAATGGTGCAATCTCAATAATCAAAGGGGCGTTGTCCAGTGAAAGAGCTTACTGACGCTTCCATAATGTGTTGCCATGTTTTGAAGTGCCATGTTTTGCCTCTTGATCTGTTGGCGAGAGGTTAGAGTGAACGGGCTTGTAAACCAATCGCCAACTGCGCAACGGACATGTGCGTTTTTGTGTCTGCCGCAATACGCTTGTGCGACTGGGGTTGGCGATATACTGCTCAATAAAGACATAAAGTGGGGAGCAAACCATGCGGGCATTTGTGTTTCCAGGCCAAGGCGCTCAGGCCATTAGGATGGGAAAGGCGTTGGCTGACGCTTATCCGAGCGCGAAAGCGGTTTTTGATGAGGTTGATGAGGCGTTGGGCGAAAAGCTGTCTGATCTCATTTGGGACGGCGATATCGCTGATCTGACACTGACGCAGAACGCGCAACCGGCTTTGATGGCGACGTCGCTTGCGGCGATGCGCGCGTTGGAGGCCGAAGGGGTCACGATTTCAGATGCCAGTTATGTTGCAGGGCATTCCCTTGGCGAGTACAGCGCCTTGGCCGCGGCAGGGGCGTTGACCATTTCAGACACAGCCAAATTGCTACGTACGCGGGGCGAGGCGATGCAAGCCGCCGTGCCTGTTGGTGTGGGTGCGATGGCGGCGCTGTTGGGGTTAGACTTTGAGACAACGCAAGATGTAGCAGAGGCCGCAGCGCAAGGAGAGGTTTGTCAAGCGGCCAACGATAACGACCCCGCGCAAGTCGTTGTTTCTGGTCATAAAGCTGCTATCGAACGAGCGGTGGAAATCGCAAAGGAAAAGGGGGCACGCCGCGCGATGCTGCTGCCGGTAAGCGCACCATTCCATTGCTCGCTGATGGCGCCAGCCGCGGAAGCGATGGCGCGTGCTTTGGCTGAGGTCGATATCAATGATCCGGCCATTCCAGTTGTGGCGAATGTGGTTGCAGAGCCGATCAGCGACGCCACAACCATCCGGTCGCTCTTGGTAGATCAGGTCACGAGCTCCGTGCGGTGGCGTGAGAGCGTTCTTTGGATGGCGGGTGCGGGCGTGATTGACACGGTTGAGATTGGTCCAGGCAAGGCGCTGACCGGCATGATCCGACGCATTCACAAAGACATGGCGACCGCGACGGTCGGAGCGCCAGACGATGTAAAAGCGGTCGCAGCCGCAATAAAAGCATAAAGGGCAGATGGCAGATGTTTGATTTAACAGGGAAAAACGCTTTGGTAACCGGTGCCTCTGGCGGTATCGGTGGCGCGATTGCTAAGGGTCTGCACAGTGCGGGCGCAACGGTCGGATTGTCTGGCACACGGGTGGAGCCATTGGAAGCTTTGGCGGCTGAATTGGGCGATCGGGTGCATGTCCTGCCGTGCAATCTGAGCGATGCGGAGGCGGTTACAGCGCTTCCCAAGTCGGCGGCTGACGCGATGGGATCGGTGGATATACTCGTCAACAACGCTGGCATCACCCGCGACAATATTTTCATGCGGATGTCGGATGAAGAATGGGCCAGCGTGTTGGAGGTCAATCTGACCTCAACCATGTACCTGTCTAAGGGCGTTATCCGCGGGATGATGAAGGCGCGCTGGGGTAGAATTGTTAATATTACCAGTGTGGTAGGGGCCACAGGTAATCCAGGTCAGGCCAATTATGCTGCGTCAAAGGCGGGCGTTGTCGGCATGTCAAAATCCATTGCCTATGAGGTGGCTAGCCGAGGCATTACGGTCAACTGCATCGCACCAGGGTTCATCAACACGGCAATGACCGACAAACTGAATGGAGAGCAACGCGCTCAAATCCTGGGGCAGGTGCCAGCGGGCCGCATTGGTGACGCTGATGAGGTTGCCGCCGCGGTGAACTATCTTGCAAGCGCTGAAGCCGGCTACGTCACAGGCACGACCTTGCATGTGAATGGCGGGATGGCCATGTTGTAAGAGCGTGTGAAACTGTCGCGATTTCGTTTGCGCGGGGGCAATTCTCTGTTATAGGCCCCTCACCATTGAATACGGTCGTGTGCGGCACGCGGCCAAAATCCGGGCAAACGCCCAAAAAACATGTGAGGACTTAATATGAGCGACGTCGCAGACCGCGTTAAGAAAATTGTAGTCGAGCACCTCGGTGTCGAAGAAGACAAAGTTGTCGAAGGTGCATCCTTCATCGACGATCTTGGCGCTGACAGCTTGGACACTGTCGAACTGGTTATGGCATTCGAAGAAGAGTTTGGGATCGAAATTCCTGACGATGCTGCCGAAACAATCCAGTCTTTCGGCGACGCAGTTAAGTTTATCTCTGACGCGGCCTAATCGCTGCCAGACGAATTAAAGACAGCGCTCCTTTGAGCGCTGTTTTTCTTTTGAGGACTGGTATTCGCGCTGCGTGTGGCATCCATACTCTTGCTCTTGCCCCTGCTTGTCCGCGTGGGGTATCAAACCATCAAGAAAAGAAGACATTGGGGGACGCAAATGCGCCGTGTAGTCGTAACAGGTCTGGGTCTTGTAACGCCGCTTGCTGATGGGGTGGAGGAGACGTGGTCTCGCGTCCTCGACGGACAGTCCGGCGCAGGAACAATCACTGGCTTTGATTCAGAGGGACTCTCCACGACATATGCTTGCGAAGTGCCGCGAGGCGATGGCAGCGATGGGACATTCAACGCTGATGCCTACATGGATCCGAAAGAGCAGCGTAAGGTCGATACGTTTATCGTCTTTGGAATGGCAGCGGCACAGCAAGCGATTGAGGATTCCGGTTGGAAGCCCGAGGCTGATGAAGATCTCTGGCGCACAGGCGTGTTGATCGGATCTGGCATCGGCGGGCTGAATTCAATCGCCAATGCGTCGATTGTCTTGGAAGAGAAAGGGCCAAGGCGGATTTCGCCCTTCTTCGTGCCTGGCGCATTGATCAATCTGATCTCTGGCCAAGTGTCCATCAAATACGGGTTCAAAGGCCCGAACCATTCGGTTGTGACCGCTTGTTCGACAGGGGCTCATGCGATTGGAGATGCTTCCCGCCTGATCCAGCACGGGGATGCGGATGTGATGATCGCGGGTGGTGCCGAGGCAGCGATTTGTCGGTTAGGGATCGCGGGCTTCAATGCGTGTAAGGCGCTGTCGACTGGTCGCGCGGACGATCCGACTACGGCCAGCCGTCCTTGGGACGCGGACCGTGATGGTTTTGTCATGGGAGAGGGTGCGGGCATCGTCGTACTGGAAGAATACGAGCACGCGAAGGCGCGAGGCGCGAAAATTTACGGTGAGGTGCTGGGGTATGGTTTGAGCGGCGACGCACATCACATCACAGCCCCGCCGCCTGACCATGAAGGTGCGGAACGTGCGATGCGCGCGGCTTGCCGGAACGCAGGCATTGAGCCGAGCCAGATTGATTATGTGAACGCGCACGGCACCTCGACAATGGCCGACACCATCGAACTTAGCGCTGTTGAGCGCATGGTTGGCGAAGACGCCGCTGCAAAGCTGACCATGTCCTCGACGAAATCCGCGACAGGTCACCTGCTTGGCGCGGCTGGCGCGATTGAGGCGATCTTCTCCATCCTCGCGATCCGCGATCAGGTGGCCCCACCGACGATCAACCTCGACAAATTGGATGCAGAGACCGAGGTAGACCTCTGCGCTAATAGCAAGCGCGAGCGTGAGATCAACATCGCCCTGTCCAACTCATTCGGGTTTGGCGGCACCAACGCCAGCGTCGTCTTTGGGAAAGTTGATTGATGTGGCGACACATTGCTTCGAACGCGATCACCTTTCTGATCGTGGCGCTGTTTTTGGTCGCAGGTGTCATCGCTTGGGGCGGCAACCAGTATCGGGCTAAAGGGCCATTGGCGACTGCGATTTGTCTCAAGGTGGCCAGTGGCTCCAATATGCGTGCTGTTAGCAATCAACTGGCCAACGATGGTGCGATCAGTTCGGCTGCACTGCTTCGGATTGGTGCAGATTATTCCGAACGGGCGCAACTTCTTAAAGCCGGGAGCTTTCTGATTGAGGAAGGTGCTTCCATGCAGGAGATTGTGGAGTCGATCACGGCCAGTGGCGTCAGCACCTGTGGTACAGAAGTTGTCTACCGTGTCGGTGTTACTCGCACACAGGTGCAGGTGCGCGAGCTTGATCCGGCGACCAACCAATTTACTGAGGTTGCAGTGTTCAACCCGATCGAGGAAGATGCGCCTGCGGCTTATCTGGATGTCAAAGACGAAGCAGATACGCGGTTCCGTGTGGCAATTGCGGAAGGCGTAACAAGTTGGCAGATCGCGACGAGTCTTGAGGCCATTGACGTTTTTGACGGCGAAATCAGCGAGGTTCCAGCGGAAGGTAGACTCGCTCCCGGTAGCTATGAATTCCGCCTCAATGACGATCGCTCAGAGATCATTGCGCGGATGATCGATGACCAAGAAACGATCCTTGCCGAGGCATGGGCCAACCGCGCCGATGGCGTGCCGCTGTCGTCGCCTGAAGAGGCGCTGATCTTGGCGAGTATCGTGGAGAAAGAAACTGGGCTGGCCGACGAACGGCGGCAGGTGGCCAGCGTGTTCACCAACCGCTTGAACCGTGGGATGAAGCTGCAGACAGACCCAACGGTCATCTATGGTATTACAAAGGGGCAGGGTATTCTGAGCCGAGGATTGAGGCAGAGTGAGCTTCGCAGACGAACCGCTTGGAACACTTATGTCATCGAAGGCCTCCCCCCGACGCCGATTGCGAACCCAGGCAAAGCCAGCATCGAAGCGGCGCTCAATCCCGATACCACAGAATACATTTTCTTTGTGGCTGACGGGACAGGGGGGCACGCGTTTGCGACCAATCTCGACGATCACAATCGCAATGTTGCCGCTTGGCGCGCGATTGAGGCTGAACGCTCAAATAACTGATCCATCCAAGTACGAGACATTGAAACCCGCCAACATGGTGGGTTTCCTATTTGGGAGTGTGCAGTTCGGTCCATTAACCGATTGGTGCATCGTATGGTGTTCACTGAGCGCGCTGGACAAAAAGACAGTTGGGGCGCCTCTGACGTGCCGTTGGGGGAGATCACAGAGGCTTACAAAATCGACGTATGGCAGGCGGGTGTACGGATCAAATCGGTGACGGTCTCTGACGTCTCCTGGATATACCCGTCGGCAGCAATGGCAACTGACCTCGCATCTGGTTCGTTCGATATCTATGTTGCGCAACTCTCCGACCGTTATGGGGCGGGACCAGAGCGGATCATCACTGCAACCTCTTAAATGCGGCCTATTCACCTGATGGATCTAGACGCAGCCATCCGCGTGGTCTGGCACTTGTCTGAGACAGAGCAGCCCAAGCGTTTGACACAGATCGTGACCAGCGCACAGATCGCCGACCGTTATCGCAAACGCCTGCGCAAACCCCATCCGCAGTTTGGAACGGGGACGCTGCAAAGCGCAGCAGGGGTTGGGCAGCTTCCCGCCAATCCCTGTGACCGCCATTATCGCCGGTGCCTCAAGGATTTGCTCACTATTCTCTAATCGGCGACGGATCACGATCACTGATTATTGAGATCACATCTTTCAACTTTGCGAAAAGTGGCTATCTGCGCTATGTGTGCGGCCCCTAGAGCAAGGAAGAAGCCATGGCGATTGCGAAAACCTCCCTCCGCGAAGTCGATCCAGTTTGGCAGCGTATCTGCGACGAAGGCCGCGACACGATCAATGATGAGGCGTTGATGGGTAGCGTGGTCCACGCTGGCATCCTTAACCACAGCTCGTTTGAGAACGCCCTGGGCTACCGGATCGCCATGAAACTGGCCTCCACCGAGATGTCAGAGCAGACGCTGCGGGACATCGCCACAAACGCTTATGAGGCGGAGCCTGAGCTGGCCTTGGCCGCCCGTGCCGACATCGTGGCGATTGTGGACCGTGACCCTGCTTGCCACCGCTTCCTTCAGCCGCTCTTGTTCTTCAAAGGATTTCAGGCTGTCCAAGCCTACCGCCTTGCATATTGGCTTTGGGGGCAGGGTAAAAAAGACCTCGCCTATTTCATCCAGATGCGCACCTCCGAAGTGTTTGGCGTGGATATCCACCCTGCCGCGCGGATTGGCAAAGGTATCATGATCGATCACGCCCATTCGATCGTGATTGGGGAAACTGCGGTTGTGGGCGACAATGTCTCCATGCTGCATTCGGTGACGCTGGGCGGGACTGGCAAAGAAGACGACGACCGCCATCCAAAGATCGGCGATGGTGTGCTGATTGGTGCCGGCGCGCATGTGCTCGGCAATATCGAGATTGGCCATTGCAGCCGCATTGCGGCTGGTTCTGTTGTTCTACAACCTGTTCCGCCGATGAAGACCGTGGCAGGCGTGCCAGCCAAGATTGTTGGGGAAGCAGGGTGTAGCCAGCCATCGCTTACAATGGACCAACTGCTGAATGGATGCGGCGGCGCGTCCTAACAGCCGAGAGATTTAAACGAAAAGGGCGGCCGCTGCACCAGCGACCGCCCGTTCTTTTTGGACTTAGTCGGGCTTACGCCAACATGCCCATCGGGTTTTCGAGATTGGCTTTGATCGCGTTGAGCAAGTCAGCCCCAAGCGCCCCATCAATCACACGGTGATCGACGCTTAGTGTGGTGGACATCACCGTGCCCACTGTCAGCTCACCATCTTCGTCAACAATCGCTTTCTTGGCACCGGCACCCACGGCTAGAATGGCCGCATGCGGCGGGTTGATAATCGCATCGAAGTTATCGATGCCATACATGCCGAGATTAGATATTGCGAAGCTGCCGCCCTGATATTCATGCGGTACAAGCTTGCGGTCGCGCGCACGGGTGGCGAGGTCTTTCATCTCTGCCGACAGGACGGACAGGGATTTGCTTTCTGCGTCTTTCAGCACTGGAGTGAAAAGACCGCCTTCGATGGCTACAGCGACGGCCACATCTGATTTCTCGAACTGCAACGTCCGATCCCCTGCAAACACGGCGTTCGCAGCTGGCACTTGTTGCAAAGCCAAAGCACAGGCTTTGATGATGAAGTCATTGACCGACAACTTCACGCCGCGCGGCTGCAACTGTTTGTTGAGATGGCTGCGGAACTTCAAAAGTTCATCCAGCACGATGTCGCGTCGCAGGTAGAAATGTGGAACCGACTGTTTGGCTTCGGTCAGACGTGCAGCGATGGTTTTTCGCATACCATCCAACATAACCTCTTCATGCGGGCGGTCGGCATAGGTTTTTTGCACCACGTCCGTGGCCGGGCCTGCCGCCAATGTTGCAGCTGGTGCTGCGGCAGGAGCGGCGGCGGGTGCGGCTTTTGGTGCGGCGGTCGCACCTTCGACGTCTGCTTTCACGATGCGGCCATACGGGCCGGAGCCTTGGATTTGAGTGAGGTCCAAACCTTTGTCCGCTGCAATGCGACGGGCGAGCGGCGTCACAAAGATCCGCGTACCATCTTTCGCTGGCGCTGCGGGAACAGGGGTGGCGGGCTTATCGGAGCCCCAGCTGGGGCCCGCCTCTGCGCCCGCGTCGGCCTTTAGGGCCTCCGGCGCTTTGGCAGGCGCAGCACCAATATCTTCCGCGCTTTCACCATCTTCCAGCAACACGGCGATGACGTCATTCACTTTGACGCCCTCGGTGCCTTCGGCGACCATGATCCTGCCCATAACGCCTTCGTCGACGGCTTCGAATTCCATAGTCGCTTTGTCGGTCTCAATCTCCGCGATCAGATCACCGGATGAGATGGTATCGCCTTCTTTCACCAGCCATTTGGCCAGCTTGCCTTCCTCCATCGTGGGGGAGAGGGCGGGCATGAGGAGTTCAATTGGCATCTCGTCTCTCCTTACCGGTAAGTGACTTGCTTGACCGCTGTGATCACTTCGTCAGTCGTGATCAGCGCGTGACGTTCAAGGTTGGCGGCATAAGGCATTGGCACGTCCTTGCCGGTGCAGTTGATTACAGGGGCATCCAGATAATCAAACGCCTGCCGCATGATCACGCTGCTGATGTAGCTTCCGACGGAGCCTTGTGGCCAGCCTTCTTCCACCGTCACACAACGGTTGGTCTTCTGGACGGAGGCAAGGATCGTCGCAGTGTCCATCGGACGCAAAGACCGCAGGTTGATCACCTCAGCACTGATCCCATCTTCTACAAGCTTTTCAGCTGCTTCCAAGGCGTAGGTCATCCCGATCCCAAAGGAGACGATGGTCACATCATCGCCACCACGCTCGATCTTGGCCTTGCCGAAAGGAATGGTGAAGTCATCCATCACCGGCACATCGAAGGATTTGCCGTAAAGGATCTCATTCTCAAGGAAGATCACTGGGCTGGGATCGCGGATCGCGGTCTTGAGCAGACCCTTCGCATCTGCGGCCGAATAGGGCATCGCCACCTTCAGACCAGGCACCTGCATGTACCATGCAGCGTAGTCCTGCGAGTGTTGCGCACCGACGCGGGCGGCGGCACCGTTTGGACCACGGAACACCATTGATGCCCCCATCTGACCGCCAGACATGTAAAGCGTCTTGGCCGCAGAGTTGATAATGTGGTCGATGCCTTGCATGGCGAAGTTAAATGTCATGAACTCCACTATCGGGCGCAGACCACCAAAGGCCGCGCCCGTGCCTATGCCTGCAAAACCATGCTCCGTAATCGGCGTGTCGATCACCCGTTTGGAGCCGAATTCATCCAGCAGACCTTGAGAGATTTTGTAGGCACCTTGGTATTCAGCAACCTCTTCGCCCATCAGGAAGACGGTCTCATCACGGCGCATCTCTTCTGCCATCGCATCGCGCAGGGCTTCGCGGACGGTTGTGGATTTCACTTCGGTCCCTTCGTCCCAATCGGGCGTTGCATCGGCGGGCATTTCTGCGGGCTTAGCGGCGGCAGGAACGGTGGCTGCCGGTTCTGACGCGATAGGGGCATCGTCTGGCGTGCTGTCCGCTTTCGTAGGGGCCGCGCCAGCCTCTGGCACGTCTTCACCTTCCTCGACGAGAATCGCTATCACGTCGTTGACCTTCACACCTTCGGTGCCTTCGGCCACGACAATCTTACCCATGACACCTTCGTCGACAGCTTCGAATTCCATCGTGGCTTTGTCTGTTTCAATCTCCGCGATGATGTCGCCGGATGAAACGGTGTCGCCTTCTTTCACCAGCCATTTCGCCAAGGTGCCTTCTTCCATCGTTGGGGATAGGGCGGGCATAAGTAGTTCAGTTGCCATGATTTAAGCCTCCGCCTCTGCGTAAATGTCTGTCCAAAGCTCTTCCAGTGCGGGCTCAGGGCTTTCTTTTGAGAATTCAGCCGCCTCGTTCACGATCGCTTTGATTTCTTTGTCGATGGCTTTGAGATCATCCTCAGAAGCGTGCTTGCCGGTCAGCAACATCTCACGTACCTGCTCAATTGGGTCACGCTCATCGCGCATTTTCTGGACTTCTTCGCGGGTCCGATATTTCGCAGGGTCGGACATGGAGTGTCCGCGGTAGCGGTAAGTCTTCACTTCAAGGATGTAAGGGCCTTTGCCAGCGCGGCAATGTTTTACGGCACGCTCGCCGGCTGCTTTGACCTCCAGCACGTTCATTCCGTCAACTTCTTCGCCTGGAATGCCATAGGCGGCACCACGCTCCCAAAGGGACGGGGATTTGGTGGAGCGGGCAACGGATGTGCCCATAGCGTATTGGTTGTTCTCAATCACAAAGACCACTGGAAGGTCCCAAAGCTCGGCCATGTTGTAGGTCTCATAGACCTGGCCTTGGTTTGCCGCACCGTCGCCAAAATAGGTGAAGGTCACATTGTCGGTGCCGTTGTATTTGTCAGCAAAGGCCAGACCCGCACCCAGAGGAACCTGCGCCGCAACAATGCCGTGCCCGCCGTAGAAATGCTTTTCTTTGGAGAACATATGCATGGAGCCGCCTTTGCCTTTGGAAAAGCCACCTTCGCGACCCGTCAGCTCTGCCATGATGCCCTTTGGGTCCATGCCGCAGGCGAGCATATGCCCATGATCGCGGTACGAGGTGATCCGCTTGTCGCCGTCTTTGGCAACGGCCTCAAGCCCCACAACTACAGCTTCTTGGCCGATGTAGAGGTGGCAGAACCCACCGATCAAACCCATTCCGTAAAGTTGGCCAGCTTTCTCTTCAAAGCGGCGGATCATCAGCATTTCGCGATAATGACCCAGCAGCTCTTCTGCTGAGACATTGGATTTCGCAGCGGACTTCTTTGGTGGCATGAGGTTCCTCCCACAGCGCGCTCAAATAGTTTAATGTTAAACTATTAATATTCGATGTGGTTTTGAATTGCCATTATAAAAGTGCCGCTGGGTCATCCTGCTGCGGAATTGCTGCCTTGCACCCAGTGCATAGGCGGTTGGCAAGCTGTCAGCTAGTTGATGACAATCTCATCAGCGCGAATGAGGCCCAGAACGTCACGCGCTTGCTCATCCAAAAGATCAAGGTCGAGGTAGGTATCAGACAGCCGCTTTGTGAGGTTTTCCATACGTGCCACTTCGACTTGAAGCTGCTCAAGCTCCGAACGAAGCGCGCGGTTCTCTGCCGCAATCTCTGACCGTTTGAAAACGCCATAATCGCCCTGCACCGCCGCAAACGTGAAATAGAGGCCAATGAAAACGGTACCCAAAAAGTAAAAGAGCGGCCCCAAAGCGGGAAGGTTCGTGCGGGTCATTTTTCTGCCTCTCTGACCTTATGTTTGGTCAGTAAAAAGAGAATCGCACATCTGATTCGTCTTGTGAATCCCCTAAATGCGAGATCAGCAAAAAAATAAGGGCTCCAAAGAGCCCTTATTGATCAATCATGATTGGTCTTAGCCGGAAATGGATGCTTTGTAGATGGATGCGATCGTCCCAGCCAATGTCGCGTTGAACTCTTCGTCGGATTGTTGCGCTGACAACCCTTCGGTCAACGCGCGGGAGAAGCTGGCGATCACACCGGCATTCTCGCTCAAGCGGCGGTTTGCCTCAGTGCGGTCATAGCCACCGGAGAGGGCGACAACCTGCAAAACGGCGTCATGGTCCACGCATGGCTGATAGTGGCCTGCCGTCTCTGGCAGTGTCAGTTTCAACATCACAGGTACTGAGTTGTCCCAAGCGTCGAGGTGCTTTGTCAGCTCCGCCGACAGTATGTCTTCTGCCGCTGCTTTGTCAGCTATCTTGATGTTCACCTCAGGCTCAATAATCGGCACAAGCCCATGTGCTGCGATCTGTGCGCCAATCTCAAACTGTTGCGCAACGATTGCCGCGATACCGTCTGCATTCGCGGCATTGATGACGGACCGCATCTTGGTTCCGAACATGCCTGCGTCCACGGCGCGGCCCAGTGTTTCGTCCACACCGTCGATCTGCTTCATCAGTTGCACGCCGTCGTGTTCGTCCATCAAGCCCTTGTCGACCTTCAGGAACGGCACCACGCCATTGTCTTCCCACAGCGTCCGAGCGGCTGGTTTTTCACCGATGGTGCGGTCCATTGTCATCTCGAACAGGATCGCGCCCAACACTTCGTTGCCGCTAAACGCTGGCGCCTGAACAATCCGCGTGCGCATCTGGTGGATCAGCGCAAACATCTCGTCATCGTTGGCGTATTCACTTTCTTCAACGCCATAAAGCCTAAGTGCCTTTGGTGTCGATCCACCAGACTGGTCAAGGGCTGCGATAAATCCGTGGCCGGATGCAATGTGATCAAGCTGATCCTGATTTGGCATAGAAGAAAGGTCCAACATGTTGAAATTACCACTGGTAACGCCCCCAGCCTCTTGCTGATAGGGGACGAGGGTAAATCAAACAATGATGGTCGCGCTAACGATTGCGCTAACGTTGGAATTTAGTTGGAAAGAGCCGCAACACCGGGAAGGGTTTTGCCTTCCATCCACTCCAAAAACGCGCCACCTGCGGTGGAGATATAGGTGAAATCGTCAGCGGCTTTCGCGTGATTGAGTGCGGCAACGGTGTCGCCACCACCCGCGACCGAGATAAGCTTACCCGCTTTCGTCAGCTTCGCCGCAATCTGCGCCGCTGCATTTGTGGCCGCATCAAAGGGTTCGATTTCAAAAGCACCCAAAGGACCGTTCCAGAGCAGCGTTTTGGCTTTGCTCAGCACCTCTTCGATATAGGCCACGGTTTTGGGTCCAGCATCCAAGATCATCGCGTCGTCGGGGCAGGCATCAGGGGCCAGATTTTCATTGACCGCGTTTGCGGCAAATTCGCGCGCGACAACGATGTCGCGAGGCAGGATCACTTCACAGCCTGCCGCGTCTGCTTTGGCTAGAATGTCCCGCGCCGTGTCCGCCAGATCATGTTCGCACAACGATTTGCCAACGGACAGGCCTTGCGCCGCCAAGAACGTATTCGCCATGCCACCGCCGATGATCAGATAATCGACCTTGCCCATCAAATTACCCAAAAGCTCCAACTTGGTGGAGACTTTGGCACCGCCGACTAAAGCCACAACCGGCCGCTTGGGGCAACCGAGGGCGGTTTCCAACGCGCTCAATTCCGCCGCCATCAACCGACCCGCGCAAGACGGGCGCAGTTTGGAAATGGCTTCGGTGCTGGCATGGGCGCGGTGCGCGGCGGAGAACGCATCGTGCACGTAAATATCGCAAAGCGACGCCAGACGCTTCGCAAAGGCCGGATCATTGGCTTCCTCACCGGGGTTAAAGCGCAAGTTCTCAAGTAACAGCACTTCGTTGCCTTCCATTTCTTTCACTGCATCGCGGTAATCGGTGTTCGCCCAAGTGATCGGAAGGCCCAGCACATCCGCTACGGTCGGCGCGATGTGTTCAAGTGACATCTCAGGTACGACCTTTCCCTTAGGCCGTCCAAAGTGCGCCATTAGGATGACCGAGCCACCGGCATCTTGAATGTCGTAAACCGTGTCCGCGATCCGCTCGATCCGCGTGGTGTCGGTGACAACGCCATCTTCCATTGGAACATTGATATCGACCCGCACCAACACGCGCTTGCCTGCAAGATCCATGTCATCAAGAGTTTTCCAGGCCATATCAATGCTCCAGGCTATGTTGTGATGCGGCTGACATGCGCTAAGTCCGACGTGGCGTCAACAGCCGGGCGCTGCAAAGCCGCCAACCGCGCTTGCGCTTTGGGTTGGCTTTCGACCAGCTTCGCCATATGTCAAAGCAAATCTGACGAACAGGAGACCGGCATGGCCGACATCAAGGACCCCGAAAACACAATCATCATGACCCTGAAAGACGGCGATGTGGTTATCCAACTGCTGCCGGACGTAGCACCTGCGCATTGCGACCGCATGAAAGAGCTTGCCCGCGCCGGCGCTTATGACAACGTGTGCTTCCACCGTGTGATCGACGGCTTTATGGCGCAGACCGGCGATGTAGCTAACGGTAATATGGAAGACAACTTCAACATCGGTCGCGCTGGAACAGGCGGTTCCGACATGCCAGACCTACCTGCCGAATTTTCGAAAATCCCGCACGCGCGTGGGTCATTGGGCGCGGCACGGTCGGCCAACCCAAACTCTGCCAACAGCCAGTTCTTCATTAACTTCAAAGACAATGACTTCCTGAACGGGCAGTACACGGTATATGGCCAAGTGATTTCTGGGATGGAGCATGTGGACGCCATCACACGCGGTGAGCCGCCGATGAACCCAGACCGTATGATCAGCTTCAAGGTTGCCGCAGATGTCTAGGTCAACCGCCTTTGCACCGCTCGCGGTCGCTTTGGCAGTTGTGGTCGCGATTGTGTTCTTCCGTTTTGGCGCTGCACCTGAAGAGGTCGCTGCGACTGAAGAACCTGCATTGACAGAAGCGACATCTAAAGGTTTGGACTATGGCCTCGAAATCGATGTGGCGGGGGAGGCCAATGGCACAATCGTAATCGACCTTTTCGAAGATACTGCGCCGCTGCACACGGCGCAGATCGTGATGATTGCCAACCAAGGGCTCTATAATGGTGTAGTCTTTCACCGCGTGATAGAAGGCTTCATGGCGCAAACGGGCGATGTAGAGTTTGGCCGCGCTGATGGCGATTTGGCCCGCGCTGGCATGGGTGGGTCCGACCTGCCCAACATTCCGGCAGAGTTCAGCAAGCAGAACTTTGATCGAGCCATCGTCGGCATGGCACGGGCGCAGGATCCAAATTCAGCCAACAGCCAGTTTTTCATCATGTTCGCTGAAGGGCCGTTCTTGAATGAGAACTACACGATTGTTGGCGAAGTCATCTCGGGCATGGAGGTCGTGGACCTGATCAAGCGCGGCACAGGCGCCAATGGCGCGGTTGTCGGCGCACCAGATGTGATGACTGACGTGCGCGTCACTGAACAATCTGACGGTCCCCTCACTTTGTTGTGAGGGGGCTATCACCACCAGCCCCACAAGCCTTATGTTTTGATCATCCGCTGAAAATTGATCATCATGATGCGCCTCATCGCCATCATCGCTGCAGGTCTGCTGGCTGCCAGCCAAGCTGTCGCCAACCCCGATTTCTGGGTACATGAATGACCCAGCACGGACTTTGATAAGACCAATGTGCCAAGCTGGGTCGAAATCCTGTCCGGCGGTCCGCCTAAAGATGACATCCCAGCGTTGGCGAGAGTGGTACGCGTGGGTGACCGCGAGTGGCCGCTGACACGACTGGCGGAGGAAGGCGTTACCACCGAAGCGGGCGTGACGCTCAGTTGGACAGCAGGTCAAGCCTCCGCCCTCGACAGTCAGCGGATTGCGGACGGTAAGGATGTGGGCAACGTGCGGGTGAAGAATGCAGACGGCAACGACCTGCCGCATGATGTGATCTTCTCCTTTGCTTATCACGCCTTCTGGCCCGATGGTGAGTGGATTCTGAGCAGCTAAAAGAAACTGCTGCGCACGGTTGACACTGCGCCCGTTTCGCTGGCTCATGCGCGCATGGATCGCAAGTCACAGATCGACCTTTTTGGCGCTGTCGCGCTCACCGGCTTTGCGGTGTTCTTGGCGTTCAACCAAGTGGTCATCAAAGTCACCAATGAAGGTATTCAGCCGGTGTTCCTCGCAGGCGTCCGGTCCGTAGGAGCGGTGGTCTGCCTGTGGCTCTGGCTGAAATGGCGCGGCATTCCGGTGCAATCCTCCCGCGCGGGTGTGATCTGGGGCATCTTCGCGGGTCTCATCTTTGGCGCGCAGTTCTTGTTCCTGTTTGTCGCGCTTGATCTGACGACCGTTGGACGCGCCAGCATCATCTTTTATTCGATGCCGATTTGGCTGTCGCTCTTGGCCCATGTGATGCTGCCCAATGACAAGATCAACGCGCTGAAGTTCGTGGGCCTGATCCTCGCGATGAGCGGCGTCGCTTGGGCGTTTTGGGACCGCAGTAGCGGAACGGCGATCCTGATTGGTGATTTAGCCGCTCTTGGCGGTGCGGTGTCATGGGCGGTGCTGACCATCATCATGAAAGCCAGCCCGCTCAACGACGAACGTCCAGAGATGCAACTATTTTGGCAAGTGCTCGTCTCCGGCCCTCTGCTGATTGTGGCGTCTTTTTTCTTTGGCGACCTAATCCGCGACCTTCAACCGATCCACATCGCAGGGCTAATTTTCCAGATCGTGATAGTTGTCACCGCGGGCTTTGTCTTCTGGCTCTGGCTTCTGTCGATCTATCCCGCGTCTAGCGTCGGCTCTTTCAGCTTCTTGTCGCCGGTGATGAGCGTGGCGCTCGGCTGGCTCCTTTTGGGGGAGGAGGTCGGCACTGACATCCTCATCGCGCTCGGCCTCGTGGCACTCGGCATCGTGCTGATCAATCGGCCCAAAAAGGCTTAAGTGCCGCAGAACGTTCGCGTGACGACCTCTGAATTTACAGGCGCTTTCGCAAACTTGGCGTTGGGCGTGTAAGGCTGCGTCACGGCATCCAACATCTCATGAAACGGCGCAAAGTCGCCCGCAACACCCGCTGCAATAACCGCCTCTGCCTGATGGTTGCGCGGAATGACGTGCGGGTTTGCTATTGCCATCACCTCGGCGAAGTTGTCGTCCTGACGTGCGCTCCAACGGTCGCGCCACGCGGCGAATGCCTCCCGATTGGCAAACTGATCTTGCGCTGCATCGGTGTGCAGATTGGCGAAGGTGTTGGTGAAATCGGCGCCATCCTCCGCCATCAAGCCAAGGAGATCATGGATCAGTGCGTCATCTTCTGGCTGCGCATCTTCCAGCCCGATCTTGCGACCGAAAAGCCGCCGCCACTCCGCCTCATAAAGCGCAGGGTAGCGGTTCACGCTTTCGGTGAACGCCTCCACCGCCGCATCCTGATCCGGCATCATCGGCACCAAAGCTGTCGCCAGTTGCGCCATGTTCCAAATCGCCACGCGGGGTTGGTTGCCATAGGCGTAGCGGCCCATCTGATCGATAGAGCTGAAGACCTTCATCGGCACATAATCATCCATGAAGGCGCAGGGGCCATAATCAATGGTCTCCCCCGATAAGGCCACGTTGTCGGTGTTCATAACGCCGTGAATGAAGCCAACCGACATCCATTTGGCCACCAAAGCCGCGTTGCGTGCAATTACGGCGTCCAGTAGTTTCAAAGGGCTTGTCGCCTCTGGGTAATGCCGCGCGACCACATGCTCGAATAACGCTTGGCTTGCTGCCAGTTCCTGCCGCGCGGTGTAAACTTGGAAGGTGCCGACGCGAATATGGCTCTGCGCGACACGGGCTAGGATCGCACCGGGCAAAACCTGCTCCCGATAAACCGGATCGCCTGTTGTCACCGCCGCCAAAGCGCGGGTCGTCGGGACGCCCATCGCATGCATCGCCTCGCTGACTAGATACTCCCGCAGGACAGGCCCCAACCAAGACCGCCCGTCGCCGTTGCGGGAATAGGGTGTGGGGCCAGAGCCCTTCAACTGGATGTCGCGGCGCACACCGTCCTGGCCCACCACTTCGCCCAGCAGGATTGCGCGGCCATCGCCCAGTTGTGGGTTCCAATGCCCAAACTGATGGCCCGCATAAAGCTGCGCCAAGGGGTCCGCTCCGACGGGCACTTTGTTCCCGCCGATCACCTCCGCCAAATCGGTCAGATCAAATGTGATGCCCAGCTCCTCAGCCAAAGCGTCATTCTTTACGATCAAATCAGGCCGCGCGACGGGTGTCGGCGCGATAAGGGTGAACATCTGCGCGGGCAGGGTGGCGTAGGTGTTCTCAAACGGGAAAGTCGTGCTCATGCGGTCAACATAAAGGTCGTGGGGCGGATTTACAGCACCCGCGACATCAGCGCGTATTTCTCACGCAGTTTGAACCCAATGCCTTTATATAAGTTCTGCGTCGCACCGTCGTCGCGGTTTACCTCCAAATGGATCGCTTTAAGGCCGGCGCCTTTCAGCGCTTTGATCACGCTGTCGAGTACTTCCTGCCCAATGCCCCGCTTGCGAACATTGGGCCTGATCCAAATCTCGTCAAGGAACCCGTCCATACCGCCCAATTCCAACGACCAACCGAAGGAGATGATGAGGTATCCCACAGGCGCGGCTTTTGGCCCAAAAATATAGGCCACCGCTAAGGGCGAGCCTTGCAAGATGGGCGCGATAGAGGCTTGCCGCTCTTTCTCCGTCGTTTCGATCCCGATTTCCTTGTGGAAGGCTGCGATCATCGTCAACAACACCTCAGCATCGTCAGGCCCGCAAAGATGAATGTTTGTGCTCATAATCGCGCTAACCTTTCGGTCAAGAGCTCAAAGAAACCGTTAGCGTCAATGTCGCGCATGAACATCGCATTCGGTGGACGGTCCGTCACCCGCCACCAATCGGTGACGGTCATGCCAAGGGTCAGCGCGCTTTCGATCTCAACCTCGATATTTACATGACGACCGGAGAAGAGCTCAGGCTTTAAAAGATAGGCGATCACGCAAGGGTCGTGCAGCGGCGCGCCCTCAGACCCGTATTTCTCCTTATCAAACCGCTCAAAGAAGTCGGTCCATTCGGCCACCATCGTGCCAACCTCGGTGCCCATATTACGAAAAGCATCAACGCGGGCGCGGTTGGTCAGCGCTTTATGCGTCACATCGAGCGGCATAACGGTGATCGGCACGCCGGAGGCAAAGACGATCTTCGCGGCTTCGGGATCAACGTAGATGTTAAACTCTGCTGTTGGTGTGATGTTGCCCACCTCGAAATAGGCCCCGCCCATCAAAACGATCTCTTGCACACGCTCCACCACGTCCGGCGCTTGCTGAAAGGCCATGGCGATATTGGTCAGCGGCCCAATGGGGCAGAGTGTGACGGTGCCTGTCGGCTCCCTCCGCAGCGTTTCAATGATGAAAACGACCGCGTGCGTGTCCTGCAGCGGCATCACAGGATCTTCCATCTGCGGGCCATCAAGGCCGGTCTTGCCGTGGACATGTTCTGCCGTGACAAGCTTGCGCGTCAGAGGCGCCTCGGCCCCTGCAAAGACCAACGTGTCCGGCTTGTCCGCCAATTCACAGACGATCCGCGCGTTCTTATGGGTCAGCGGAAGCGGCACGTTGCCTGCCACCGCTGTGATCCCCAAAACGTCCAATTCTTCAGGTGACGCCAGCGCCAGCAAAATGGCTACCGCATCGTCCTGACCCGGATCTGTATCAATGATGATTTTACGTGCTGTCATAAGCACCCCCTCGTCCCTAGGCAGATACACTGACTGCTGCTGCTTCAAAGGGCAAGCGGCAAACTCTGCCCGCAGTGGATGAAGTTTTGCGCGTTTCGACCTGACAAGCGACTGGTCCTTCGACCGCGCAACCGGTGGGTTGATTCTGGCAGCGGATTGCGTTTTTTGGGGCGCTTCGACCACAGCCCTCCAAACTCCAAAACGACGGGCGCATATAGGCCTCGGCACCGCGCATCCTGCCGGTGCATTACAGGAGACCTAAAATGATCCGTAAATACACATCTTTAACCGCACTCGTCTTTGATGTGGCAACCCCAGCACTTGCTCAAGACGCTGCTATCGACGTGGGTGAGGATGGAATGTACAGTTACCCAGAGCTTCTGTCGGTGATGCCAGAAATGACAGAGGACGAGTTTGTGGTCCTCGACGCCAACGGTGACGGCTGCTTGGTGCGGAAGAGATTGCCGCCGCCCAAGACGCCGGCGCAACCCCAGCATCCGAAGGCTAAACGCCGTTGAATACCGCGCGATAGCGGACATCCCTCCCTGTCAGCTGTCGCGTTTTTTTATGCTGTTTGAGCGACCGCACCGCGGGCCAATGCCGCAACTCCTGTCCGTGCAATTTCTTGTAGGCCAAGAGGGCGCATCAGATCAGCGAATGCGTCAATTTTTTCTGGCGTGCCTGTGATTTCAAAGACGAAGCTTTCCAGCGTGCTGTCGACGACATTGGCGCGGAAGATGTCTGCCAGACGGATCGCCTCGATCCGGTGATCACCTGACCCTGCAACTTTCAGCAGCGCCAATTCACGTTCGACTGTGGGGCCTTCGACGGTGAGGTCATGAACCTCATGCACAGGCACGATCCGGCCCAGTTGCGCTTTGATCTGCGTGATGATCTGCGGTTTGCCTGAGGTCACAATCGTGATCCTTGAGCGATGCCCCTCGTGGTCCACCTCCGCCACGGTGAGGCTTTCGATATTATAGCCGCGACCGGAGAAAAGCCCGATCACACGGGCCAAAACACCCGGTTCGTTGGCAACGATGACAGCCAGTGTGTGCCGTTCAATCTTGTCTCCATACGTAGAGCGGAGATTGTAGGCAGAATGGCTCGTCGCGCCTTTTTTGATTTTGAGTGGGGACATCTTCGTCGTCTTTCAAAAGCTTATTTTATTTGTATACAGGGCGTACACACAGCGTACAGAAGCCGTGCATACGCTTGTGCATCACACCATCACCGCGCCGCCGGCCTGAATGGCGTTGGCGGTGTCGGCGTTTTCGCCCAAAAGCATCTCATTGTGCGGCTTGCCAGATGGGATCATTGGAAAGCAGTTTTCGTGCTTCTCCACCAGACAGTCGAACAGCACCGGACCGTCGTGGTTGATCATCTCCATGATCGCATCATCCAGATCATCAGGGTTGTCACACAGGATACCCTTGGCACCAAAAGCCTCCGCCAGTTTCACGAAATCGGGTAGGCTCTCGGACCAGCTAGAGGAATAGCGCTCGCCATGCAGCAATTCTTGCCACTGGCGCACCATGCCCAGACGTTCGTTGTTCAGGATGAACTGTTTAACTGGCAGGCCGTATTGCATGGCTGTGCCCAGCTCTTGCATGTTCATCAGCCACGACGCTTCGCCCGCAACATTGATGACGAGGCTGTCGCGGTGCGCCAGTTGCACACCGACAGAGGCAGGGAAGCCGTAGCCCATCGTGCCCAAGCCGCCCGAGGTCATCCAACGGTTTGGGTCTTCGAAGCCCAGATATTGCGCCGCCCACATCTGGTGCTGGCCCACTTCGGTACAGATGTAGCGGTCGTGTTTCTTGGTCAGCTCTTCCAACCGCTGCATGGCGTATTGCGGTTTGATGGTCTTACCTTCCTGCTTGAAACTCAGACAATCCACTTTCTGCCACTCTTTGATCTGCTTCCACCATTGCGCCAAACCTTCCTTGTTGGTCTTGCGGCCGCGGGATTTCCAGACCTTCAGCAAGTCTTCCAACACATGTGCGACGTCGCCCAAGATCGGGATGTCGACGTGGATGACCTTGTTGATGGAGGAGGCATCAATATCAATATGCGCCTTCTTCGATCCGGGGGAGAATTTGTCGACTAGGCCGGTGATCCGGTCATCAAAACGCGCACCTATGTTGAGCATCAGATCACAGTCATGCATCGCCATGTTGGCTTCATAAAGTCCATGCATCCCCAACATGCCCAGCCAGTTATCGCCGGAGGCCGGATAGCAGCCCAATCCCATCAGGGTTGATGTGATGGGGAAGTTCGTCTCAGCCACCAGTTCGCGCAGCAATTGCGACGCTGCAGGGCCAGAGTTGATGACACCGCCGCCCGTGTATAAAATGGGGCGCTTTGCCGTTTCAATTGCTTTGGCCAGCTCGGTAATGGCGTCGATGTCGCCTTTGACTTGCGGTGCATAATGCGTTTCCACCTGGCGGGCTTCGGTGTACTTACCGGTCGCGAACTGAACGTCCTTCGGAATGTCGATCAGAACCGGACCCGGACGACCAGATGTGGCGACATGGAACGCCTCATGCAGTGTCGCGGACAGCTTGTCGGTCTCTTTCACCAGCCAGTTATGCTTCGTACAGGGGCGGGTGATGCCAACGGTGTCGGCTTCTTGGAACGCGTCAGAACCGATCATGAAGGTCGGCACCTGACCGGTCAAAACGATGATCGGAATGGAATCCATCAACGCATCGGTCAAACCGGTCACAGCGTTTGTAGCACCTGGACCGGATGTCACCAGAGCAACACCAGGTTTGCCCGTAGACCGCGCATAGCCTTCGGCGGCATGAACAGCGCCTTGTTCGTGGCGCACCAAGATATGTTGAATGTGGTTTTGCTGAAAGATCTCATCATAGATCGGGAGGACAGCACCACCGGGGTATCCAAAGACGACCTCAACACCTTGGTCCACCAAGGCTTGAACGACCATTTTTGCACCGGTCATGGTTTTACTCATCTGTCTTGTGTCCTCTGCTACCGCGTTTCTCTCAGTCACAAAAAAACCCCCGAGGATGTCGGGGGCGCATGGGATCGTTATGGATTTACCGTTACCGGCCCATGCGCATCATATCCACCACTAGTACGACGAGTGTCATCATCGGGTCCTTTCATGTACGGAGACCCTATGCGGCAGTGCAGAGACCGTCAACAGGGTATGTGGAGATAATTTCGCCAAACGGCGATTTTATGCAACTTTATTTCAGGCGCTGGCCTTCGCGCGTTTCCCACGACGCCAAGCTGCGAGGGCGATCAATCCCATTGGCAGCGATCCGCCAGTGCCCGGCAACGGTACAGTCGTTGGGTTCACGGGGATCACAAATGGTGGGAAATCGCCGAAGCCTTGGCTCGCGAAGTATGACGGCGGGAACAGGGTCAGCAAAGGTGTTTCCAGCGCGCATGCAAACACCCGACATTTGAAAACCTCAGACTCGTGACTGGAGCCAATGGTAATTGCAGATTACGGGGATGGGAGGTCACCATAATTGAGAAAGGCCCTCGGCTCATTGAAAGGTTCGGCCTGCATTTTGACGTGCCACTTGAATTTGGGCTGAGAGATCTGAAGCGAAGTTACGTCTCGCATTGGCGGAATATGTGGACCGCCAAATGCGTGGGGTATAAAAGTGGCTGTAAGCGCCCGTATGTGGCCTAGTCTAGCTGAAAAACTTAGCTAAATTTCAAGCAGGTCATCGGGAAACTCAGAAAAAGTATCCTTGGCGGAAATCGCAAGTGGTGACAGTACCTCCATGTCTCCAGACCCGTGAGATTAGGCAAAAGTAGGGTTTGCCGTCACAACCGGCCTGCCCGCAGCCTCAAGTGCTAGCTCATTGTTGTATGGCTTGACGTCAAACCACCTTATACGTGGTGACGCATCATCAATAATCCAAAGGTCTTCAAGTCGAACAGAGAACCTTTCAGTCGAAAAGCCAGCCAGCCACAACTCGATCTGCAATTTGGGTAGGGAGTCTTTGTCGCTTTGAGGGGTCTCAGCGTCGAGTAAAGGCTGCAGAAATGAAGGTAGCTGCGCGATATAATTCGCACGAATGACGTTGGTTTGTTCAATTCCCTGAAGGGTGGAGACGTTTTCCAAGCGAGTGTCGTCGGACAGTTTGAACGGCGCAGCAGAAACAGATCCGTTTGCCGCCATGGCAAGCAGACAGCTTGATAAGTAAAGTGACAGGGCTTGCCTGACGTCCTGTATGCTGTCCTCACCTCGTCCTTGGCGCACGGAACTGCGCACCAGCCATGCCTATTTTCGAGACTTTCCGCACTATGTGCGTTCCGTTTCCGTCAAAAGCGCACAACTATCCGTAGGTTGTATGAGAGAAGACTCGGTCAGATTTTAGGTAAGAATGTATACGCAACAGGTCATTACGAAGACATCGGGAAAGAATAGATGTGCCTTCGGTAGACTCTCGCCAGTTAATGCTCAAAACGTTGATACTGTGATGGAAATCGCAATCTTTTCCCCGCAATTTTGGCGTTTTTAGACCAGCTGGGTTTGGATCGAAAAGCGGTGCTATGAATGCCTATTGTCTTTCGAGGGAGCCAGTAAAAGTTCCGGCTGATCATTATGCAAAATTGGATGCGCAACAGTCTGTTTCACCTGAAATGCAAAGCGTTTTGCAATGTCGCTATAGCCATCAAAAAGCGTGTTTTCATTTGCGGTCAAATACTGCGTCCGCCGCTCATGATAGAGCGGGGGCAGATCGTACCACGGGGTGTGGGGGCTCGCGTGGTGGACGATGTGCAGGTTGTTGTTGAGGTAGAGAAACGCCCAGAGGGGATGTGCTTCCACAATCGCTGTCCGCGCGCCAACGGCTTCAGCGGCTTGATGCTCTGCGTAGGCGCGCAGGGATGTCAGGGATATTGCGGGGTAGACTACGAAAAGTCCGTAATAAATCAACGACATACCGAACAAACCTTGCACAAAAAAAACCACTGCGAAGAGCCCCAGAAGATGCAAAAACCAAGCCCGCCGCACACCCAGTTCATCGTCCTTGAGCCGCTCAAACTCGGTGCGGCCAAAGCCAATGATCGTCAAGGCCGGCCCAATGGCCAAACGGCCCACCAGCGTGTTGTTGATCGACAAGAGAAGCTGTTTAAAATCAGTCATCTGTGCGACACTCTTCGCGTCCCAGAAATAGCTTTCGGGATCCTCAAACGGGTCGGTTAGATGTTCGTCCCGATGGTGTTTCAGGTGTAGGTCCTTGTAGCGACGATAGGGGAACACCACGGCAAGCGGCAGTGATACCAGCGCTTCATTCACCAGTGGCCACCGTGTTGGATGGCCGTGAATTGTCTCGTGCTGAAGCGATGTGTGGAAAGCGGCGATGATCGGCAGGAGCGGAATAGACAGGAACCAGAGCGGAGTCGTCCACAATAGCCCCACGCTCACCCAGGCTCCGTAACAGACTATAATCAGACCAAGCGTCACCCATTCGGTGCGCAAAACCCTACGCCGTGCCAATCCAACCCTTTCAAATTACTCCCTTCCCGGATGATACAACAGTTTCAGTGCGTTGGACACAATCCATGCGACCAAAAACTGTCGTTTTTGGCCCAAGGTTTCTGTTGATCGAGAGGCTTAATCCTCGATCTTGTCCTGCGTCTTCTTCTCAAAGTCAGCAGCGCTGTGGCGTTCAAGCGTTTGTTCTGCCACAACCTCCTTCAGGTCACGGGCTTCGCGGCGAAGGTTTTTAACCTTGTCGCTTGTCGCTGCACGCGCTGTG
>NZ_CBFIEO010000024.1:0-21626 GCF_965661665.1 Cognatiyoonia sp.
CTATCGGTAGGTATATCCTATGTAATATTTGAGCTTGAACAGAGTGGTGTATTATTGGTTGGCTGCGGTGTGTTTGCACTAGTGTTTGTTGTATTGGCCCTTGGGTGGAGAGAGCCACAAAATGGCCCAAAGCGTCCAACTAAATGATGGCCTACTGGCACAAGCATACTTCATTGTGACGTCTTAAGCTTGCCCCATGAACACAAAGCTATCGGCTGTACCTGATAAACGCATGGAGCTTACGTGCAGTGCTTGCGGCCATAAGTTTAACTACAAGATTGCTGATCTGACCCTAGCAACCAGTGATGAAACAACCACTCATGAGGTGCGCCAGAGGGCAGTATGCAGGGGCTGTGGCGTCAGAGGTGATAACACGTATCGACTGGTGTAGTTCTCTCTGTGTGGGCCTCAGCCCCATCTACGCATTGAATCCGAAACTCATGTGGCAGCCAGCGTTGATCAATGATCTGAAACGCATCTTTTTCAGCATCCCACCAGAGCGATCGATATGGCGTGCCGTTAACCTTCACAGCTCAAACGCCTTCAACGAATTTATAGTCACGCTCAGACACGGGCAGCGCATAGGATAAGGCTTCTTGGTATTCTGGCCCATGATAAAAAGACTTCGCGGTCTCCATATCGGGGAAGCAGATGATCACACAGCGGTCGCGTGATGTACCTTCCATGACCTCAACAGCGCCCCCGCGGGCCAAAAACTCGCCACCGTACTTGGTCACCGCAGGTCCGGCGAGCGCGGCGTATTTGCCGTATTCATCAGCATCTTTCACATCAACTTGGACAATGGCGTAGGTGGGCATGGGTCGGGATCCTTTGGGAATATCTTGGACGAATGGCAGCCATCTTAAGCGATCCTCCCAGGCGGTCCAGCCAAAGCGTCAAGGAATAGGTTCGAAATTTTACCGTTTGATAAAAAATTTTTTTGTGTCAGGATAACCTAATCATTTAAAAAACAATCGCGGGAGCAGCCATGAACACGCCACATACCCCCGGAATTGCCGCCAAGCGCATCAGCGCAGAAGACTTGGCCGAAAACTTTGCGGATCTGCACGCGCCGTTGGATGCCCATGAGGCCGCCGTCGCCGCAGACCGATGCTACTTCTGCCATGATGCCCCTTGTATCACGGCCTGTCCGACGGACATCGACATCCCACTCTTCATTCGACAAATCGCAACAGGCACACCAGAGGCCGCAGCCAGGACCATCTTTGACCAGAATATTCTTGGCGGCATGTGCGCCCGTGTCTGCCCGACCGAAGATCTGTGCGAACAGGCTTGCGTTCGTGAATTGGCCGAAGGCAAGCCTGTCGAAATTGGGCGATTGCAACGCTTTGCCACCGACACCGTGATGGAAAGTGGGGTGATGCCTTATGGGCGCGCTGCCCCCACTGGCCACAAGGTAGCTGTTGTTGGGGCCGGTCCGGCCGGTTTGGCCTGTGCGCACCGTTTGGCGATGCTTGGCCATGATGTGACGGTCTATGATGCGCACGCCAAAGCGGGCGGCCTCAATGAATATGGTATCGCGGCCTATAAATCAACGGACGACTTTGCCGCGCGCGAGGTTGAATGGCTGTGCTCGATTGGCGGGATAGAAATCAAAAATGGAATGGCCCTAGGGGCCGAACTCAACATCGATGATCTGGTGGGTTGTTTTCCGGCCGTGTTCCTGGCCGTCGGCCTTGGCGGCGTAAATGCGCTGTCCACACCTGGTGACGATAAGTCCGGTGTCGAAGATGCCGTCTCCTTTATCGAAACGCTCCGCCAGGTGGGCGATCTGTCCTCCCTTCCCGTTGGTCGCAACGTCGTTGTGATCGGCGGCGGGATGACGGCGGTCGATGCCGCCGTGCAGTCCAAGTTGCTGGGGGCCGATAATGTGACCATTGTCTATCGCCGCAGCCGTGATGAGATGGGCGCGAGTCGGTATGAACAGGATTTGGCGGCGTCTCACGGCGTTAAACTCTTGTTCAACGTCATGCCAAAGGCAGTGCATGGCAATGAGGCTGCCACCGAAGTTGAACTGGAATACACTTCGACCAAGGGCGGCAAATTGGTTGGCACTGGCGAAAGCCTGCGGCTACCCGCGGATCAAGTGTTCCGCGCCATTGGCCAAACCCTTAGCGAAGATGCTGGCTTAAAACTTGATGGTCGCAAGATCGCCGTCAGGGATGGGGGCAAGACCAGCCGCGCGGGTGTCTGGGCGGGTGGTGACTGTGCGGCGGGGGGCGATGATTTGACAGTTACCGCCGTAGCCGAAGGGCGTGACGCCGCGATGGATATTCATACAACATTGATGGGAGGCAAATGATATGGCCAATCTGACCACAGACTTTCTGGGCATCAAATCTCCAAACCCGTTCTGGCTGGCCTCTGCCCCGCCAACAGACAAGGAATATAACGTCCGCCGCGCATTCGAGGCCGGATGGGGTGGTGTCGTTTGGAAAACCTTGGGCAGCGAAGGCCCGCCCGTCGTCAATGTGAACGGCCCCCGTTACGGCGTGATTTACGGGGCCGATCGGCGGGTGCTCGGGATTAATAATATCGAACTCATCACCGACCGCGATCTTTATACCAACCTTGAAGAAATCAAACGCGTGAAGGCAGATTACCCCGACCGCGCGATTATCGTAAGCATCATGGTTCCGTGCGAGGAACAAGCGTGGAAGGATATTCTGCCCTTAGTCGAAGACACAGGCGCAGATGGGATCGAACTGAACTTTGGCTGCCCGCATGGTATGTCCGAACGCGGCATGGGCGCCGCCGTAGGCCAAGTGCCTGAATACATCGAAATGGTGACCCGCTGGTGCAAACAATATTACAGCAAGCCCGTCATCGTAAAACTAACGCCCAACATCACCGATATTCGCAAACCTGCGGCTGCGGCCAAAGCGGGAGGAGCAGACGCGGTGAGCCTGATCAACACCATCAACTCGATCACTAGCGTGAACCTCGACACTATGTCGCCCGAGCCCAGCATTGATGGCAAAGGCACCCATGGCGGTTACTGCGGACCAGCAGTGAAACCCATCGCCATGTCGATGGTGTCTGAGATCGCACGCAATCCCGAAACCAATGGCCTACCCATCAGCGGGATCGGGGGGATCACCACCTGGCGCGATGCGGCTGAATATATCACGCTGGGCTGTGGCAATGTGCAGGTCTGCACGGCGGCCATGACCTATGGGTTCAAGATCGTTCAAGAAATGATCTCTGGCTTGTCCCAATGGATGGATGAAAAGGGTCACACCAGCATCGAAGATTTCAAAGGCGCAGCGGTCCTCAACACGACCGATTGGCAGTTCCTGAACCTGAACTACATCGCCAAAGCCAAGATAGATCAGGACGCCTGTATTTCCTGCGGTCGCTGCTATGCAGCCTGCGAAGACACCTCACACCAAGCGATTTCCATGTCAGCTGACCGAGTGTTTGAAGTCATCGATGAGGAATGCGTCGCCTGTAATCTGTGCGTTGATGTCTGTCCGGTCGAGGATTGTATCACGATGGTGCAGCTCGAACCCGGAATAATCGACCCACGCACCGGAAAGGTCGTCGAAAAAGACTATGCGAACTGGACGACCCACCCAAACAATCCAATGGCACAAGCCGCAGAATGAAGTACCTTCTTACCTGAGAGAATACTGGGCCGATGTTCGCACATCGGCCCATTTTTATGTAAGCTGCTCATAAGACTCGAATGTCGGTGCGCTCACTGCGCTCGAAGGAATCACTGCGAGTTGCAGGCTCCGCCACATTGAGGTTCGACGGCTCGCTGGTCTGATCGCCAGACCCACCCTCTACCTAAAACAAGGCCAGCGTCGTGGCATCGCCCGACGACGCAACCCGATCAATTGGGGCCTGCTGCAGATAGGCATGCCGTGCGGCTTCGGCCTGATGTCTTGTGTTGTCCTCTGTTTGGTTCACTTCCACGCCCGCCAACTGCGCGCTCGCGACAGACTCAGCCTCAGCGTTAGACACCGTGGCCCGTTGGCTAAGCGTAGCTGTTGACGAATTCTGCTCGGCTGCAGAAGACGGCGCAGGACTAGTTTCCTGTGCCGGTTGGTATTGGCTCTGCTCGAAAGGCGCATTGGAGGACGGCTCAGGCGTCGAGGATCGGGGGGCCTCAGACGGCCTAGGGTTTTCCGAATTCTCTGCTGGAAGCCGGTTTTGCGAGGGCGGGTGCAGTTCACCTAAAAGCGGGGGCAGAATGAAACTAGAAGTTATATACACTCCTGTGTTCTTCGAGTGAAATATCCTCACGTCCCTCGATAAACGAAATGCCTCGACACCCGAGCCCCCCAAATGAACGTGGTGCCAGAAAAAATCGACTCTTTCTTAATTGGTGGGTTACGCAATTGTTAAGGCACAAGCAGACCGCGCAGAAGCGCGCTCAGATGATGTCGTGCGCCTTCGAACGGGTCAATATCGCCCAAGACTGCCGTAACCTGCACTTCAAAATCCGCATAATGCTGAGTCAACGACCAGATCGTGAAGACCAAGTGATAAGGATCAACGGGCTTGATCCGCCCTTGGCCGACCCAAGCTGAAATAACTTTTGCCTTTTTGTCCACAAGGTCTTTGAGTTCGCCTCTCAGGACCTCATGAATGCGAGGTGCGCCTTGTATAATCTCATTGGCAAACAGCCTGCTTTCACGTGGGAAATTTTGCGACATGTCCAACTTACGCAAAGCATAGCTGGTGATTTCTTGAACCGGATCACCATCAGGATCAAGAGCCTCTAGTGGCTCTAGCCAATCCTCTAACAGGTTCGCCAATAGAGCAGTATAGATCGCTTCCTTCGACCGGAAATAGTACAACAGATTTGGCTTGGATAGCCCTGCGGCTTCAGCCACCTGATCAAGGGTCGATCCCCGAAAACCAAACTGAGAAAATATAGCCAGTCCAGCATCCATAATTGCTGCCTGGTTCTTTTTTTGGATGCGTGTATCTGACTTTGCCACTTCGTCGAGTCTGCCTCTTGATTACGAACTAGGCAAATCGCACAAGTTTGATACGTACTTTAATGGTAAGTTGCCTAAGCGTTAAGCAAAATCCTTGACTGCTCATAGACCTCTGTTAGCCTACCTTTGACCAGTTGGTCAAATTATCGCCAACAGCCATCGGGAGATCGCAATGCCAGCAGCAGGGAAAAATCTTCGCATTGATGGTGCGCGGCTGTGGGACAGCCTGATGGAGATGGCCAAGATCGGCCCCGGTGTGGCAGGTGGCAACAACCGCCAAACACTAACAGATGAAGACAGCGAAGGCCGCCACCTGTTCCAGCAATGGTGCGAGGCTGCGGGTTGCACTATGGGCGTCGATGAAATCGGTAATATGTTTGCGCGGCGTGAAGGTACTGACCCTGACGCTTTGCCTGTTTATGTGGGCAGCCACCTTGATACACAGCCGACTGGTGGTAAATACGACGGCGTCTTGGGCGTGCTCGGCGGGCTTGAGATCATCCGCACAATGAATGACCTCGATATCAAGACCAAGCACCCGATCGTGGTGACCAATTGGACCAATGAAGAAGGAACACGTTATGCGCCCGCTATGCTGGCGTCAGGTGTTTTCGCGGGCAAGCATACGTTGGACTGGGCCAATGACCGCGTGGATGCCGATGGCAAACGCTTTGGCGATGAGTTAGAACGGATTGGTTGGAAGGGGGATGAAAAAGTGGGCGCGCGCAAGATGCATGCCTTTTTTGAGCTTCACATCGAACAGGGCCCGATTTTGGAGGCCGAGGGCAAAGACATTGGCGTCGTCACCCATGGCCAAGGGCTGCGCTGGATCGAATGCACTGTAAGCGGCAAAGAAAGTCATACCGGTTCAACCCCGATGCACATGCGCGAGAACGCTGGTCGCGGTTTGGCGTTGGTGACAGAGCTGGTCCATGAGATCGCGATGACGAACCAGCCGAACGCGGTCGGTGCCATCGGCCATATCGACGTATACCCAAACTCGCGCAACGTGATCCCTGGCAAGGTTGTGTTCACAGTCGATATGCGCTCGCACCTTCTGGACAAGCTGAACGCGATGGTGGACGAGTTGATGTCCCGCGCCCCGAAGGTGTGCGACGACATCGGCGTAACATTCGAGGCCCATATCGTCGGCCAATTCAATCCTCCTGCCTTTGACGAAAGTTGCGTGAGTGCCATCCGCGACGCCGCCGAACGCCTCGGTTACAGCCACATGGACATCGTCTCCGGCGCCGGCCACGATGCATGCTGGATCAACGACCTTTTCCCAACCGCCATGGTTATGTGCCCATGCGTGGATGGATTGTCCCACCACGAAGCCGAAGAGATCAGCCAAGAATGGGCCACGGCAGGTACGGATGTGCTGATGCACGCCGTGCTGGAAACGGCGGAGATTGTTGGGTGAAGATGCTAGGGGGCAGCCCCCGTCGCCAAGACGCTTCCCCAGAGTTTAGCGGGTCAGATGAGTAAAGGAGCCTGACATGACCAAAGTCATCAAGAACGGTACAATCGTGACCCATGATCTGACCTATAAGGGAGATGTGTTAATCGAGAACGGCATGATCACCGAGATTGGCCCGAACCTGAAAGGTGATGAGGAGCTTGATGCGACCGGGTGCTATGTCATGCCGGGTGGGATTGATCCGCACACGCACCTCGAGATGCCATTTATGGGAACCTACTCTTCGGATAACTTTGAAAGCGGGACGCGCGCGGCCCTCGCTGGCGGCACGACGATGGTTGTGGATTTTGCGCTACCCAACCAAGGTGAAAGCCTGCTCGATGCGATCAAACGCTGGGACAACAAATCAACCCGCGCAAACTGCGATTACTCGTTCCACATGGCGGTCACGTGGTGGGGAGAGCAAGTTTTTGACGATATGAAAACCGTCATTGAAGAGCGCGGGATCAACACGTTCAAACATTTCCTCGCCTACAAGGGCGCTTTAATGGTGAACGATGACGAATTGTTCAGCAGTTTTAACCGTTTGTCCGAATTGGGCGGCATCGCCATGGTCCATGCCGAGAATGGCGATGTGGTGGCCGAACTAAGCTCCAAACTATTGGCCGAGGGCAACACAGGGCCCGAAGCCCATGCCTATTCCCGCCCGCCTCAAGTAGAAGGGGAGGCCACTAACCGCGCGATCATGATTGCCGATATGGCGGGTGTTCCACTTTATGTCGTGCACACCTCTTGTGAGGAGTCACACGAAGCAATCCGACGTGCACGGCAGCAAGGAAAACGCGTTTGGGGGGAGCCGTTGATCCAGCATCTGACGCTTGATGAATCCGAATATTTCAACAGTGACTGGGATCACGCCGCGCGGCGCGTCATGTCGCCCCCGTTCCGCAACAAGCAGCATCAGGACAGCCTATGGGCCGGCCTGCAAAGTGGCAGCCTGTCAGTTGTTGCAACTGATCATTGCGCCTTTACGACAGAACAGAAGCGGACAGGCATTGGTGACTTTACCAAGATCCCCAATGGCACTGGCGGACTTGAGGACCGGATGCCAATGCTTTGGACCCACGGCGTTGAAACTGGCCGCCTGACACCGAATGAATTCGTGGCGGTGACATCAACCAACATAGCAAAAATTCTAAACTGCTATCCGAAGAAGGGCGCAGTTCTTGTGGGCGCTGACGCTGATCTCGTGGTCTGGGACCCAGCCAAGGAAAAGACGATTGCGGCCAGCAGCCAACAATCGGCCATCGATTACAACGTGTTTGAGGGTCAGACGGTCAAAGGCCTGCCGCGTTTCACATTGTCACGTGGTCATGTGGCCGTGCACGACGGAGACATCCGCACCCAAGAAGGCTACGGCAAATTCGTTAAGCGCCCAGGGAATAGCGTGACCAACCAAGCTCTCAGCACATGGAAAGACCTTACAGCGCCCCGACCTGTCGAACGGACGGGCATTCCGGCGACGGGGGTCTGATCACTGACTATGCCGCCCTGGCTCGAACTCCCTGAATTGCTTTATCATGTTGCCACCATCGCGGCGGCGCTGGTTATTATCGCAACCACCCACTTCGTTTGGCGCCAAACCGCTATTCAGGCGCAATCAGACCGCAAAGATAAACGCCGTTTCCCGCGTGAAAGCATCTCTGCGGTCCACGATACGCTACAGGGTGAACAATTCCGCAATGCATGTTCCTACTTTTTGGAGAGGGCCGTCATGCGCAGGATTTCTCGGACATGACCGACGACGATAAAGGCCGTGCGCGCTACATCCTCAATGTGTATCGCTTTTTGTCCCACCTGATCGACAATGAGGCCTTGGGTGAGGACGTGGCGCACGGCTATGGGAAAACCACGCTTTTTCGCGATTTGGATAGGCTGGAAAATTTCATGAGCGGTGATCGCTTGCGATCCGGCAATGGCGGCCTGTTTTTAGCTACCAAGAAAATGGTCACAAGATGGAAGAAAGCAGACGCAGCATGAGTGTGATTTCCGCCCAAAAGCTCAACCTGACTTTTGAGACGAACGACGGCCCTGTGCACGCGTTGCATGATGTTGATCTGAACATCGACAAGGGAGATTTCGTGTCATTCATCGGGCCCTCTGGCTGTGGTAAGACCACGTTCCTGCGGTGCATCGCGGGGCTTGAGACCCCGACAGGCGGCACCCTAAGTGTCAATGGCATGACACCGGATGAAGCCAGGCGCGCACGCGCGTATGGCTATGTATTTCAGGCGGCGGGGCTCTATCCATGGCGCACGATCGGCGGGAATATTCGGCTTCCCCTTGAAATCATGGGATTCTCAAAGGCAGAGCAGACCAAGCGTGTGGCCAGCGTCCTTGATCTTGTCGATCTTGCTGGGTTTGAAAGGAAATTCCCGTGGCAGCTGTCTGGCGGGATGCAGCAACGGGCCAGTATTGCACGCGCTTTGGCATTTGATGCGGACATTCTGTTGATGGATGAACCCTTTGGCGCACTGGATGAAATCGTGCGTGATCACCTGAACGAACAGCTTTTGCAGCTTTGGGCGCGCACAGAAAAGACCATAGGGTTCGTGACACATTCGATCCCAGAGGCGGTGTATCTCTCTACCAAGATCGTCGTTATGTCGCCCCGTCCGGGCCGTATCACCGATGTGATCGACAGCACGCTGCCCAAGGAACGACCGCTCGATATTCGCGACAGTGCGGAGTTCATTGATATTGCTCATCGCGTCCGGGACGGGTTGCGCGCGGGGCATGTGGATGACTGACCTGATCCGCCGCGCCGCCTCTGATGACGTTGAAGCCCGCGCGACAACCATCAACGCGTGGATCGAGCGGACAGAATGGATGCTGCGCAGGATCACCTACAACGAATTGGTGCCTATATTTCGCGAGGGCCTGCCTAAACGCGAGGCCTATGTGATCGGCAACCTCGTTGAAGGGTATCTGTCGATGGACCCATCCGAGGCGCATATCTGGGGGTTCTACGTGGCCACGCCGCGAAGGGGTTTGCGCCGCGCCCTTTTGGATCATGCCAAAGCTGGGCGAAATTACCTGCGGTTCAATAGGCATCGCAGTAATCTTAACGCTCATAATTTCTATTACGCTCAAGGCTTTGTTCGAACGGGCGAGCCCTGGCCCGGCGACGATGGGATTGATGAAATTCGGATGGAGTGGCACGCATGAGGGCCGTTCTTCCACCTTTAGCGGTCGTGCTGACGATCCTCGCCCTTTGGGTCTCGGCTGTTGTGCCAATGAATATTCACCTCACCGCGGATGCAGCTGCCCGTCAGGACGTCGTCGTCACGCCCGAAACACCAGCGGAACGCAAAGAGCTGTCAGGCTTCGGCCTTGCCCTAAAGAACCCCGCGATTTGGGGGGTGGCCTATAACCTCGAACGCCCCAGCCTACCGTCGCCCCATCAAGTGGCTGCGCAGATGTGGACTGAAAGTGGTGCCCATTTCGAAGGCTGCGGGATCACGGATGTTGAGCGTGATAAGATCGTTTTGCCACTCCCCTTTGATTTAGGGGGTGACGATAACGGTTGGGCCATGCCCATTCACGAAGATTGTATCGCGATCTTCACGTCCCGACGCAGCATTGTGCACCATGGGTGGGTCACTCTCTCAGCGACCTTGTTGGGGTTTGTGATCGGGACCTTGGGTGGCATCCTTTTGGCAGTTGGAATTGTCTATAACCGCACTATGGACAAATCGGTTATGCCGTGGGCGATCGCCAGCCAGACGATCCCAATCCTTGCTTTGGCACCGATGGTGATTGTGATGCTGGGATCAATCGGCGTCCAAGGCCTGCTGCCAAAATCGGTCATCTCGGCCTATCTTTCGTTCTTTCCGGTCGTGGTTGGCATGGTAAAAGGATTGCGGTCACCGGATGCGATGCAACTTGATTTGCTGCGCACCTACAACGCCAGTTCCTCTCAGGGGTTCTGGAAACTGCGCCTGCCCGCATCCATTCCCTATCTGTTTACATCCCTCAAAATCGGGATCTCCGCGGCACTGGTTGGGGCCATCGTTGGTGAACTACCTACGGGCGCTCGGGCAGGCTTTGGGGCACGCATGTTGGTTGGAGATCAGTATGGTCAGCCACTTGTTACGTGGTCAGCGCTGTTTGTCGCTGCAATCACGGCAGCCATTCTCGTTGGTATCCTTGGCTGGATGGAGCGCCGGACCCTGCGGCGCATGGGAATGGGGGCATTGTGATGGCATATGGACTAGCAATCCTGATCTGGGCTGCTGGCTGGTGGATCAATACAAACCTTGCCAATGGAGCACGTTCGGACACCCGCGCCGTCAGTTTCGCCATTCCAGTCATTTTTGGCCTTACAATTATTGCCATGTGGGAAGTGTTGGTGACGATGTTGGGCGTTAGCCCTGTGATCTTGCCTCCACCATCCGCCATCGCGCTGCGCTTTGTTTCTTCAATCCCACTGCTTTGGGCGGACTTTCAACAAACCGTATTGAAAGGCGCCCTGACTGGATACATCGCCGGAATGCTTGCGGCCTTCGCCGTTGCTCTCCTTTCTGATCGAAGCCCCTTCCTGACACATGGCATTCTACCTGTAGGATCTTTCATGGCAGCCTTGCCTATCGTCGGGACAGCGCCAATTTTCGTCAAATGGCTGGGCAGTGATTGGGAAAGTAAAGCGGCCGTTGTCGGCGTCATGGTGTTCTTCCCGATCCTTGTGAACACCGTCGCAGGCTTAAAGGATACAAGCGCCATGCAGCGCGATCTGATGCGCACCTACGGTGCCGCATACTGGCCCACATTGCTGAAACTGCGCCTGCCTGCTGCCCTGCCCTTTATCTTCAACGGCTTGAAAATTGCCACAACACTTGCCTTAATCGGCGCCATCGTTGCTGAATTTTTCGGCTCCCCGACCGTTGGAATGGGGTTCCGGATCTCAACATCTGTCGGCCAACTTGCCCTTGATATGGTCTGGGCGGAGATTGTTGTCGCGGCCATCGTTGGATCGTCGGTCTACGGACTGGTGACGCTTTTGGAAAAACGGATGACCTTTTGGCATCCGTCGCAACGAGCATAACAATAAGACTTTGGACAACCAAAGCAGATGAAACCTGACACTGGAGGTCATAATGAAGAACTATCTTACAATCGCCGCTCTTGCTGCTGGCATGTCCAGCACGGCTGCCTACGCCGGCGGCCACGCCAATGACGTCACGTTGCAATTGCAGTGGGTCACGCAAGCACAATTCGCAGGCTACTATGTGGCACTCGACAAAGGGTTCTACGAAGAAGAAGGCCTGAATGTTACCATTCTGCCAGGTGGCCCCGATATTGCACCGCCGCAAGTTCTGGCCGGTGGTGGCGCAGATGTCATGCTCAACTGGATGCCGAGCGCTCTGGCCGCCCGAGAAAAAGGCTTGCCTGTCGTCAACATCGCGCAGCCATTCACATCGTCTGGTCTGATGCTGACCTGCTGGAAAGACACCGGCATTGAATCCGTCGAGGACTTCCGCGGGAAAACCATTGGCGTTTGGTTCTTTGGAAATGAATATCCGTTCCTCAGCTGGATGTCCCAAGTCGGCATTCCGACAGAGGGCGGCGAAGACGGTGTGACGGTTCTAAAGCAGGGCTTCAACGTTGACCCACTTTTGAACCGCGAGGCAGACTGCATTTCAACCATGACATACAATGAATACGGTCAGGTCCTTGATGCAGGCGTCGACCCGGATGAGTTGGTGACCTTCAAATATGAAGAACAAGGCGTCGCAACCCTCGAAGACGGCATCTACGCCCTTGAAGAGAACCTCGAAGACCCCGTCTTCGTGGACAAGATGGTCCGCTTCGTACGCGCCTCGATGCGCGGCTGGCGCTATGCCGAGGAAAACGTGGACGAAGCCGCAGAAATTATCATAGAAAACGATGAAACCGGTGCGCAATCCGAAGCAGCACAAGCCCGCATGATGGGCGAGATCGCCAAGCTCACTGCTGGCGGTTCTGGCGCATTGGACGTTGCCGCCTATGAGCGCACAGTCGCCACACTTCTGGCCGGTGGCTCTGATCCTGTGATTTCGATGGAACCTGAGGGTGCCTACATAACGATGATCACGGACCAAGCGCTGCAATAGGCGTTTGACGAACCAACTAGTTTCGTGCCGAGGTCTTTCAGGCCTCGGCACATTGCGTTTTGGGGACGATCAAATAGTCTGATTATGAACGTGCTGATCATCAAAGACGACGCCGAAACAGGCCAATACCTTTAGCGCGGCCTGCGCGCGTCGTGCTGGACACCAGATTGGCACGCCACCCCGCAGGCGGGCTTTGGCAGGATGTAACCGTGCTGACCTATTCTGAGTTCGGACGCACTGCCCGTGAAAATGCTTCAGGTAGGACGGATCCCGGCACCGCCGCCCCGGTTTTTGCCTTTGGTGGATCCAAGATTGGTTTGCGCCCTAGCATTTCCTTGGTCAGAAGCTAATCGGTACCACCTGACAGCTTCAGCATCGTCTTGAAGGCCTCCTTGGCCCGCCTCGTACATGTATCCAAGATTGTATTGTGCATCCACATTCCCAGCCTCAGCTAAGGGCGTCCACTCTTGAAGGGCCCTAGCATAGTCACCAGCAGCGTAAGCATCCAAGCCCTTCTGGTAGTCCTTTGCCGCCAATGGCGTAAAGGCTAACGACAGTGCGGTGGCTAGGGCTGTTGCAATACGTTTCATGCCTGTGGCCTCTGGGATGATGTGGGTTGAAAACGTATCAAAACGATGACGAAACAGTGCGGAAACATCAAGTGATCGCAGGAACCCTACCGTCATGAAGGCCTAAGTCCTTACCGTAGTTGCTCAGGCTAAGGGTCAAAAACTGGACACTACAACAAGAGAAGCTAATTGCTACGCTACGTAAGAGGAATGAATCATGTATCTTCCAACGCTAAGAGCAATAATAACAATCTTTGCAACGTCTTCCATTAGCCAAGCGCAAAGTTGTGTTTACACAGAAGTGTATCAAGACTTCTCTTACGAAGACACGTTCAACTCATCGGGTTCTCCATTGGGGGATGCCTATGCTGTGTTCCAGCAAGATCGCTTCTACGTAAACCAACAAGGGCGGCTTGACCCGAATGATAAGTCTGATTCAATCATGGTGAACCGTGAGGCCAGAGCTACATACGGTCAGGCCATAAGAGCCTACCTGAATGCTTATGGAATGGGCGACATGCCTGCTCAGGTTCTCGTCGGTAGTCAATACACAGTTGAGATTGAGGCTTGCGGCTCGCAAGACAATCCCTCTATTCGAGTTCTTTCGATGCGCATGGGCGACGATATTGAGGATGATAGCTGGGAACTTGAGCTGGAGTATCGTGGAGCAGAATTGGCTGACTGGGAACAACGCCTCAACCAACGTGAAGCAGACTTGAACCAGTGGGAGCGTCAGTTGAGCGATTGGGAAAGACGCCTGTCTGATATTGAGTACAACCTCGAACAGTCAGCAGCTGACGCAAAACCGTAATGTAGCCTCAGCAAGCCCTTTAAACCGCTGAGGTGCCCTGCTGGGCGCAATGTCGATGCCGACCTAGGTTCGCCCACCTAAACGGAACTGATGGTCGCTGATGGGGGCTTGAAATGGGCGGTTACACCACCTGATACCTGTTATCCCCGCTGACGCCTTCGGTCTCTTCGCATCCGTTAATTCTGTAGCTCTCAAGAACCTCAGATGCTGTGAGTGAGATATCATTCTCTGCCAAAAACTCCTCGTATGGCACGGGGTCAGTTTCAGCCAAGGTGGGTGAGGCTAAGGCCATCAGGCAGATGAAGAGAGCATGGATGTGTTTCATGGCTGTGAGTTAGCCACGCTTATACCTAACACTCAAGTTGTGGTCTGTCTGGCACGTATCACCTGAACAGCACTCAAAGATGTTGGACTTACAGACTGCACACTGCTCATGCCCGTGGACGACGACAGTGTTCTAGGGCGACTGACATCTAGGGCATCGCTGGATATGTGCGTTGGCTGGGTGAAGAGGATTGTCCATATCAGTCATGGCATGAAATCACTTAGTTTGAAGACTGGCTCACCTGATCCAATGCTTCAGAATGGCTTTGTCCCGTTCGAAGTAGACGTCGGCGGGGGTCAGGTTGCTCAGGCTCTCTGAACTATGTATCCAACGGCCATAGCGTGTCGATTCAACAAAGATTTTACTCTGAAACTGGTATATACCATTTCGGCTTTTTTGTTTAATCCACATATTCATTTACCATGGCGACCCGCCGATTATGAAGCTGGTTAATCGAATAGTGCGTTCGGTTGCGTCCCGAGTACCGCAACCATGTCTGGAGTTATGACTTCGTTCATTGTCGGACCGATGACGGGAAAGTCTTTCGAACGTTGAACATCCTCGATGAGTTCAGTCGGGAATGTCTGGCCATCAAGGTCGACCGGAAGCTGAACTCTACGAACGTGATCGATGCTCTAACCGATCTGTTTATCTTGCGTGGCTCTCCAGCGTTCATTCGATCAGACAATGGCCCTGAGTTCATCGCTCAAGTCGTAAGGGACTGAATTGCTGCTGTTGGAGCCAAGACGGCCTACATCGAACCAGGAAGTCCTTGGGAAAACGGTTACTGCGAGAGCTTCAATGGCAGGTTCAGAGACGAACTTCTCAACGGACAGATATTCTACAGCCTACGGGAAGCACAGATCATCATCGAAGATTGGAGAAAACACTACAACACAAAGAGACCACACAGTGCATTGGGCTACCGCCCTCCAGCTCGTGAAGCCATCATAACCATGGATCAGAGACCAATCATGCACTAATAATCAACTTGCCCCAGTCAGATCAGGCCGCTCAATGCCCCTAGGTTTAGTCGCACTCTGGGGGAACTAGTAGCCGAAGCGACGGACCTGTTCTCGTTCGGTGCTACGCTCGGCGTAGTAAGGGGCGGGCGTGCCGATAGGAATGACGATGCCGGTTTCAAAAACAGTATAATCACCGTCATATTCACGGCGAAACTGAGCGTTCAGCAGACCGATCGGCGTGTCGTAGTAGGCAACCACGCCAAGGGCTTCCACGAGATCGTGGCCGCTTTCTCCCGGCTCGAACTCGATGTGAAGGCCGACTTCCACGGGGCCGAATTCACGGAACGCGGTGAAGCCGAGGTCACTGTCACCGCCGTATTCATTGTAGTGATAAACACCGTGGACTGTGTAATCCCCGATCGGCTGCGAAACGATCAGACCGAGGTCGTAGCCGCTGCTGTCAAGCTCCAGACCCAGACCAACCAGAGTTTCGCTGAAGTCCAACGACAACCCAATTTCCGTGTCATCATCGTCGATGTCGTACGACAGGGCTACGTGCCGAACAGGACCAGAATCGGAACCGTAATCGACGCGGATCGTCTCATCAGATTGACCGGTAGCGTCCGACATGCCGAAGTATTCTTCGTTGAATAAGTTCCCCGCCCCTTGGATTTCACCGTAGCTAAGGAGGTAGGCCCCGTAGCCGACCATCACGAAATGGTCGTACCTGTCGTCGTCGATATCGCCATCGTCATAAAAAAAAGCCTGGTACTGCTGGCCGATACCGACGTACCAGTCGCCGCTGCGGTACCCAAGCGTGCCCACCAAGTTCACCTCGTTCTCGAAATAATCACCAAAATTGTCCCTCTGATCATAACTCTCAAGAACAACGTAGCCTCCGATCTCAAGCCCTTCGGCGCTCGCGTGTTGAATGGACGACAGCGTTGCACCCAAAATTAGCAAGGCCGACATTGAGCATTTTGTCGTTTTCAACATTTCGGAACTCCTAAAAAAACACCGCTACACATTAATCTCGTCAAGCAAATCGTCCAACTATCGACCGATCGTTTTCGAGGGACGTGTGGCGGGCCCACCACACTGTGATTCAGGATTTTACAATCAGCAGCTATTAGCTGGGCGGCGAGCGTGGATTGATCGCATTAGGGTCCCCAAGATGTTTTTTGGCGTCCTGTTTTGTACGACTTGGGACCTTTCGCATTCTGCACTTCCATGCAGCCATAGCCCAAGGCTTCTCCAACGCAGACGCCTACTGGCAGTGGCTGGCTTCGACTTACGCACCTTTAGTACAAGAATCTTAAAGATGATATCTGGAAGGTCGTAAAGCGTTTGCGCGCGGAGTCCATTGGCCGCAAAGCACCTCATGCAGAGATACGATCTTTTGGAGCCGATTCAGTTCCTTCAATTGATCTATACCCATTCCATCATACTGTTTGCGCCAGCGGTAATAGGTTTGTTCAACAACTCCGATCTGTCTGATCGCATCCAGGCGGGACATACCTTGCCCCATCAAAACCTCCACTTGCCGTAACTTCGATACTATCTCTTCCGGCTTCGGTCGCTTGTTTGCCATTCTCGGTCCTCCATTTCCTAAACATTGCGGTGGACCAGTTCAGATGGGGAGGCTCAAGCGCTGGACGCAGACACGACATTGGTCCTGCTGCCTTCACGGCACCAAAGGTTGGCTCGAAGTGACGTGGACGCCCGAAGGCGCCTCATTGCGCGCCTGCATCGAAGCGAATCTTGAGGGCGCACTATGGGTCGATGTGGCCACGCCTGACGTGCCAACAACGTACGTTTCCTTTGTGGACGCAATCCGAAACGGTCGTCCGGCCGTGCCTGATTTCCGTCGTGGCGCGCTGCTGCAGCGTCTGCTGGACACGGCAGAATCCTCTGCAGCGCAGCAAAGTGTGAGCCTTTCAGTATCTCCATAAAACACTGGTCCGGTTGCGGTCACCAAAGCGATTGATGCTGCAGCCGCAGTGTCGAAACCCCAGTAGACGATTAAATGACTTTAGAAGGATCTCGAAAAAAAAATCCAAATAAACCTCTTGCCGAAACCGGTTTCGCTAATCAGCCTGAGTCGCAGGGAGACTTCTGAATGACCAACGCTGCGACATCAGTGTCGAGAAAAAACAATGGCCCCCGTGTCACAATCAGTGACATGGCCGATGCCCTTGGTCTGACAAAATCGACCGTGTCGCGAGCGCTCAATGGCTACACGGACATCGCGGAAGGCACGCAGCGGCGGGTCAAGAAGATGGCCGCTGAGTTGAACTACCAACCCTTGAGCTACGCACAGGCAGTCAAGACGGGGCGGACGCGGTCTTTAGGTCTGGTGCTGCAACTATCGGACCACGACGCGCACCGCCCGTTTCTCGCCGAATTCCTCGCTGGTCTATCTGCAGGTGCCAGCCAGGAGGGCTATACGGTGACGGTGGCCTCAGCCGACACGCACGACATATTGATCGATACATTCCGGTCACTGGCGCAGGACGGAAAAGCGGATGGGTTCATCCTGCCGCGTGCCATGGTGAATGACCCTCGGGCCAAAGTCCTTCTCGCTGAGAAAGTGCCCTTCGTCTTGTACGGACGACAGGAAGACCCGACCGGTTGCGCATGGTACGATGTGCGCGGCGAGGATGCGATGCGCGATGCGGTCCGCCACCTTGCAGACCTCGGCCATCGGCGCATTGGGTTCATTAATGGCAAAACAATCTACACTTACGCCACATTGCGGCTGCAAGGCTTTCTTGCGGGCATGGATGATTCTGGCCTGATAGTTGACCCCGACCTGATGCGCGACAACGCCGTGACGCGCAGCGAAGGCCAGGTCGCCGCAGGGTCGTTTCTGGACCACGCCGAGCCGCCGACCGCGATCGTGTGCGCCGTGGACAATGCAGCCCTTGGAGCTTACGGGGCGCTGGCAGAACGGGGGCTGACTGTCGCAAAAGATGTCTCGATTATCGCCTATGACGGTACGCACGACGCGGCCAACGCCCAGCCTCCACTGACGACATTTGCCGTAGACAGTCGCTTGGCGGGCGAGCGGCTCTCATCATTGCTTATTCGCAGGGTGCGGGGTGAACCTGTTGAAAACCTGCGCGAAACGACCGCGGCAACCTTTATTTGCCGCGCATCCACCGGTCCGGCACCCGCCGGCCCCACCACTTCATCAAACACGAACTTCAAAGGGAGGAAACCATGAAGTCACTCATGATGATCAGAAACGGAACAGCACTTGCGCTGCTTCTCGCCGCCACAGGCGTGCAGGCCGATGACCTGCGCTTCTGGACGACCGAAGAACAGCCAGCGCGTCTGGCCCGTCAGCAGGCCATGGCGGAAGAGTTCGCCGCTGCCACCGGCCACACGGTCGAAGTTATCCCCGTGTCCGAAAACGATTTGGGCACACGCGCTACGGCCGCTTTCGCTGCAGGCGATCTGCCAGACGTGATCTACCACACGTTGCAGTACGCAGCGCCCTGGGCCGAAGCAGGCATCCTAGACACCGACGCGGCCTCCGACGTGGTTGAAATGCTAGGTGCTGACACGTTTGCCCCCGGTGCTTTGAATATGGCGGCTGTAGACGGCGGTTATGCATCTGTTCCTGTGGACGGCTGGACCCAGATGCTAGTCTACCGTGCCGATCTGTTCGAAGAGAACGGCCTTAAGCCACCAAACAGCTACGCCAATGTGTTGGCCGCTGTTGACGCCCTGCACAACCCGCCAGAAATGTACGGCTTCGTTGCTGCCACCAAGATCGACGAAAACTTCATGAGCCAGGTTCTGGAGCATGTGTTCCTCGCCAATGGTGTCTCGCCAGTTGGCCCCGATGGGGTTCAGGCGCTGGATGAGGCCGCCACGATCGAAGTGCTGGAATTCTACAAAGCCATCGCAGAAGCATCCCCTCCGGGTGATCTGTATTGGGATCAGTCCCGGACGCTCTACTTCTCGGGCAACGCCGCGATGATCATCTGGTCCCCGTTCATTCTTGATGAACTGGCCGGTCTGCGCGACAGCGCTCCGCCCACCATCAACGATGATCCGATGACCCGCGATCTGGCCGCGGCCACCGGTGTTGTGACCAACTTTGCAGGTCCGTCCAACCCCGATGGCGCCGCTTGGGGTGATGTTCGTTACTTCGGCATCACGTCGGATGCGTCCACCGACGCAGCAATGGAGTTCGTTCAGTTCTCCATGTCTGACGGCTATGGCTCCACCCTTGCCATTGCACCTGAGGGCAAGTTCCCCGTCCGTCGCGGCACCGCTGACAATCCGACCGAATATGCGGATCTGTGGGCAACGCTGGACGTAGGCGTGGACCGCAAGGCACCACTTGGTGATCTGTACGAAGCCTCCATGATTGAAGAGATCGTTGGCGGTCTTGATGTGGCCCAGCGTTGGGGCGTGGCCGATGGTCAGCTGTCCGCAGCATCCAAGATCATCAACAGCCAGGTCATCAACCGTCTGGTACGTGAGTACATCGACGGCGAGCGTGACGCTGCCGCAACCGTGGCTGAACTGAACACCGCAATCGCGAACGTTCAGTAACTACCCTTTGCGCCCCGGGCTCTAGCCCGGGGCCTCCTCTACGACAACACTGGTCGAGGTTCCGGGTAACAGCTCGGGACTAGGGTCCTCTTACTCATCCGGGATTGCGACATGACCGATATGACACCACCCACCGGCATCGGCCCGCTTGCCAAACATGAGGCACGGCTGGCGTGGGGACTGCTCTTTCCGACGATCTCGGCCGTGGCACTGGTCGTTGTGCTGCCATTGCTTGCCATCTTCTGGATTTCCTTCAAGCCGGTGCAACTGGCCGACCTGCGTGCACCCGAAGTGGTGTTGCGCGAAGATATTCGCGGTGACGATGAGGCAGTGGGCGATGAAGCCAATATTCGCTACCGTCTACGTAATTCGTCACAGGAACAAATGATTGGCGGGGTGACATTTTCGGACGTGATCCCCGAAGGCTTGACTGTGGTCGAGCTGGACGATCGCTGCACCCTCGACGGGCGCGCACTGTTCTGTGACTTGGGCGATTGGGAGCCCGGCACCCGTCAAACTCTGACAATCCCCGTTGTGGTCGAACAGGCCTATCTGGACAACGGCCTTCGACCGCAGGACAGCGATGCTACCACCACCGGAGACTCGTCCAACATCCTGACCAGTTCGACCTTCACCCTCGACAACTTCGCCCGCGTCTTCAACGGCGAAGAGTTCGTGGAGGTCCTTTGGGTCACGCTCTTTTATACTGTCTTCGGCACCATTGGCGCGCTGCTGGTGGGGCTCTTTGCAGCACTACTGCTCAACAAATCCTTTCGGGGACAGGGCATTCTTAGGGGTCTCTACCTATTCCCGTACGTGGCCCCCGTCATCGCCGTGGCTTTCGCGTGGTTGATCCTGTTCGATCCGTTTTCGGGCTCGGCCAATATGCTGCTGGTGCAGATGGGTGTCACGCCGCGAGCTATCAATTTCTTTGGGGAACGCCCGCTGGCGTTGATCATGGTCACCGTGTTTGAAATCTGGCGTTACTTCCCGCTGTCGTTCTTGTTCATCCTCGCACGGATGCAGAGCATCGACAGCGACATGTATGAGGCCGCCGATATGGACGGAGCATCGCCGTTCCAGCAATTCTGGTCGCTCAGCGTGCCGCAACTGTTGGGCATCCTCAGCGTCCTGTTCCTGCTGCGCTTCATTTGGACCTTCAACAAGTTCGACGACATCTTCCTGCTTACGGGCGGCAATGCTGGCACGCGGACTTTGACGGTAAACGTTTACGAACAGGCCTTTGCGGTGAGTAACATCGGGGCAGGAGCCGCTGTGGCCGTTGTAATCTTCGGCTGCCTTCTCACCTTCTCGCTCTTCTTCCTGAAATACGTCAGCCGTGAGGAGGGTCTGTAACATGAGCGCGCTTCGGTATAACTTCATCACCAGCCCCCTCCTTGGTGCGCTTTGGATGGTCGTTCTGTCCACAACCGTCGCCATCGCCATGAGTTTCGCCACCGGTGATCCCTTCCGGCCCCATATCCTACTGTCGATTCTGTGGGGCGGAACTATTGGCTTTGTGGTTGGGCACCGGATCGGCGGACTGGTCGGAGATGCTGCGGCTGCAGTTGCTTTGGCCGTCGCCACACTTGTCGGCATCGGGCCACTGGTGATCGGCGAAGAAGCCTCAACCGTCGCTGCCGCGTTTGGGGCGGTCAGCCTCGCCGTGGCCTTTGGTTGGTCGACCAACAAAATCCTCGATGATTTACCAGCCGGCTCCCTGACACGCCATGAATTCGAGGCCGCCGTCATCCGGTTCTTCACGGGATTTGGCTACATCTTCTTCACTGCGATTGTCCTGATCCCCTTCTACGTGATGGTCATGACCAGCCTGAAAAATCA
>NZ_CBFIEO010000025.1:0-20695 GCF_965661665.1 Cognatiyoonia sp.
ACGGCAAACCATAAAAATATCCCAACGAAAAACATGTAAATATTATAAGGGATTAAGTTCAATCCAGTCATACCGTATCCAATAAGTTGGATTACTGTTGCTAACCATTTAACAACATCAACAAACTTGAATTTAGCCATCATTTTATATGTGCCCTTCACTCTTAAACTCAGCGTCAAACTATGAAACGCAATAGTTCCGCCACTTTGTATGAAAGTTTGCAAGTCAGTAATTTTTCTTGTTGAAAAACATTGACTTAATTTTTACCGAAAACCAGTTTATGGAAAAAATATATAATAATATCAATTACTTAACAAAATTTTCTCATTCCCACTCGATTGTGCCGGGCGGTTTGCTGGTGATGTCGTATGTTACGCGGTTGATCCCTTGGACTTCATTAATGATACGGGTGGCGGTTTCGCCAAGGAATTCGTGGCTGAACGGATAGTAGTCCGCCGTCATTCCATCAACGGACGTCACAGCGCGCAAGGCGCAGGCATAATCATAGGTGCGCCCATCGCCCATCACCCCAACCGTCCGAACCGGTAAGACCGCAACAAAAGCCTGCCAGATGTCGTCATAAAGGCCATGTTTGCGGATTTGATCGATATAGATCGCATCTGCTTTGCGCAGAATGTCGAGCTTTTCGCGGGTGATCACCCCCGGGCAGCGGATTGCAAGGCCGGGCCCGGGAAAGGGGTGGCGTCCGATAAAAGACTTGGGCAGGCCCAATTCCAAGCCCAGCGCGCGCACTTCATCTTTGAAGAGCTCGCGCAGCGGCTCTACGAGTTTTAGCCCCATCTTCTCCGGCAAGCCGCCGACATTGTGGTGGCTTTTGATTGTGACTGAGGGACCGCCAGAAAAGCTCACACTCTCGATCACGTCTGGATAAAGCGTGCCTTGCGCCAAAAACTCAGCGCCTTCGATCTCATTTGCGTATCTTTGAAAGACATCGATGAAAAGCTTGCCGATGATCTTTCGTTTGGTTTCCGGATCGCTCTGACCCTCCAACTCGCCCAAAAACAGATCCTGCTCTTCTGCGTGGATGACCTGGAGGTTCATATGATCGCGGAACATGCCAACGACTTCTTTTGCCTCGTCCTGACGCAACAGCCCGTGATCCACGAAAACGCAAGTCAGCTGCGCTCCGATTGCCTCGTGCAGCAGTGCGGCAGCAACAGAGCTGTCGACACCGCCGGATAGCGCACAGATCACGCGCTTGTCGCCGACCTGTTCACGGATCGCCTCGATCGCCTGCTCGCGATAGGCGCCCATTGTCCAGTCGCCAGTAAAGCCCGCTAGTTTGACGAAGTTTTCGTACATTTTTGCGCCGTTCGGGGTGTGATACACTTCTGGGTGGAATTGCACCGCGTAGAAATTGCGCGACACATCCGCGGTGATGGCAAAAGGAGCATTGGGGGACGTGCCGTAAACCTCAAACCCCGGTGCAATTTCAGACACATGGTCGCCGTGGCTCATCCACACTTGTTCTTTGTCGTCCTCAAACCAGCCCTCCAGCAACGGTAGCTTGCCCTTTGGAACGACATAGGCGCGTCCAAACTCTGCGGTGCCTTCTCCGCTGACCACTTTGCCGCCCAATTGCGTCATCATGGTTTGCTGGCCGTAGCAAATCCCAAGCACGGGCAATCCCATCTCAAACAGAGACTGCGGCGCGCGGGGCGATCCGTCGCGTGTCACGCTGTCAGGACCACCGGACAGGATCACCGCCTTGGGATCGAACGCCTTCATAAAAGCGTCATCAACCTGCTGGTAGGGATGTATTTCACAGTAAACGGAAAGTTCGCGAAGCCGACGGGCGATCAGTTGTGTGACCTGACTGCCAAAGTCGATGATGAGGAGGCGCTGATGAGAGAGTTGTTCCATGGGTTCAGTTACGCGCGTCGGTGAGGGGGTTCAAGCCTATGCGATGAATTTCATAATCAATGTCGGATTCTCCCCTCAGATGGCGGATTGGGCGTACCGCAAAAGCTGAAGCGATGTATCTGAAAGTGGCACAGTTCAGGTGAGGGACATCAAATGACAGACGCTGCAGCCAAACCTCGGAGACGGTCACGCTCAGGCGGTGGTGCTGCACGACGCGCGGAACGCACGGCGGTCAGCGTCGAGACCGCCAAGTATATTGAGCGGAATGTGCCGAATTATGAGGTGTTGACCGATGAGGCGCTCGATACCATCGAGGCGAACGCTGAAACCGTTCTTGCGGAAATCGGCGTCAACTTTGTCGACAATCCCGATGCGCTTCAGCGTTGGAAAGATGCTGGGGCGGAGATTGAAGGGGAACGTGTCCGCATCCCGCGTGGCCTTGCCCGTAAGCTGTGCAGCACTGCACCCAGCCAATATACGCAACATGCCCGCAACCCTGACCGGTCCGTGGTTGTAGGCGGCAAGAGTTTGGTCTTGGCCCCCGTCTATGGCCCGCCATTCGTGCGCGACACTGAAGGAGGCCGCCGCTATGCGACGATGGCCGACTTCGAGAAATTCGTGAAATTGGGCTACATGTCGAAATGGCTGCACCATTCTGGTGGGACGGTCTGCGAGCCGACAGATGTGCCTGTTAACAAACGCCATCTCGATATGCTGCTCGCGCATATGATTTACAGCGACAAACCGTTCATGGGCGCGGTGACGGAGCCGAGCCGCGCACAAGATTCCATCGACATGTGCAACATCCTTTTCGGGGAAGAGTTTGTTCAAAACAACACGGTGATGACATCGCTTATCAACATCAACTCCCCCCTGACATTCGACAGCATCATGATGGGTGCGCTTGAAATCTTCGCGGCGAACAACCAAGCCAGTATCGTTAGCCCGTTTATCGTCGGAGGCGCAATGGCACCTGTGTCAGTCGCGGGTACTTTGACGCAAGCGATTGCTGAGGTTTTGGCAGGCGTGGCATACAGCCAGCTTATTCGACCTGGATCGCCTGTTGTGGCTGGCACGTTCGTGACGTCCATCGACATGAACTCCGGTGCGCCCACATTCGGCACGCCCGAAGCTTCGCATGTGACCTACGGCATGGGGCAATTGGTGCGCCGCCTTGGGTTGCCATACCGTTCGTCTGGAGGGTTCACTGGATCAAAACTCCCTGACGCGCAAGCAGCCTACGAATCCGCCAACAGCCTCAACATGGGTCTGCTTTCGGGCGTAAACTTCATGCTGCACTCCTGCGGCTGGCTTGAAGGCGGTCTGGTGTCGTCGTTTGAAAAGTTTGTCATGGACGCCGATCAGTTGGGGGCCTTGCACCAGTTCGCCCGCGGCGTTGATATGACAGAGAACGGGCAAGCGATGGGCGCTATTGAAGAGGTCGGCCCGGGCGGTCACTACCTCGGATGTGCGCATACGCAGGAAAACTTCAAGGACAGTTTCTGGCGCTCCGAACTCTTTGACTTCAAGCCATTTGAAACATGGGATGAAGAGGGCGGTCGCGACACGATGGAACTGGCGCGTCAAAAGGTGAAGTTCCTGCTGGAGAACTACCGCCAGCCTGCGATGGAGCCAGAGGTTGAAGCTCGTCTTCGCGCTTATGTAGCCGATAAAAAGGCATCCATGCCGGACAGCTTTACATAGGTTTTCCGCAGGTCCGTTTCTGAAGCAGCAGCGCCGCTTCGGACATAATTGCTGTGACCAAATCAATGTGCCGCGCATGCGAATAATGCGCGGCATTTTTTTGCGCCGTTCATTCATCTGTCTTTCCGCATCGATCAAAAGGATCAATCCCTCGACCACTTTTGGTAGTGTAATCAAATCAAGAAGGCGGGATAATCGCACCTCTCGTTTGTACTGTGACATGCCATGTCGGGCCGATATGGTTAACAGCCGTGGGCGTTTGAGGTGCCGGATCGTGGTCATACTATCCTGCATTTTTTACTCCTTTCGATGATGTCGTGGTCTCAGGATTGTGCAGAATAAGCCATATATGTTGCCTATTTCGTAGGGTGTGCGAGCGGAGCCCCCAACTTTGTTTAATCTTTCTCTGTGAGGTTGATTTTGTGAACGTTGTCTTAATTCGGCATTAAGAAAGACACGCTTAGTTTGTGGTTTCGAGTTGGTTAATATTTTTTGAAAATTGGATGCACCTTCAAGAAGACGGGGAAGCCGCTATGAACTTTTGGGCTCGTAACGCTAAGATAGCGTATTCCGATTGGCTACCACGCGCAGCTGAGAACTATTTGGAACACACAGTGTTGGGTCGGCCAATTCGCAAGATGGCGCGGTCTCAGGATTGCCACCCGCCCACGATTTTGCGGCAAGTCTTGCGGCTTGAGACGAAGCGAGATGATCGCCTGATAGACTCAGCCCTCACATCTATCAGCACGACGTTTGCAAAGAGGAAAACTGATGAGCAAAGGGAAGTATCAGATATGTCATTGGACATCGAGCCAGAAAGCGCTGCGAACGTCGCAGATCTCCCCAAAAAAACTAGATCAAGACAGGCTGATCGTCTTGCGACGATTGTGCGAAAGGGGCGCCGTTCTTGCGGTCGCCCGCGATATGGAAAGCGCGGTTGTCGTCCACGAAGATGCCGAACAGTATTCTGTGCGAACCGCAGTTGTCGAACGCGACATCGCTGAAGCCATCGCGCTGCGCGATTGGATCAAATGCGATGACCCAAGCAAGCGGATCAACCGGTATTATATCACTGCCGAAAGGCTACGCGCTGTGCAAAAGCTCACCGCGGAGCAAGAGAACCGCGCCCATGGTTTGTTGCAAGACGGCCTGACCCTTACCAAAGCCCACAAATCACATGAGCCTGCCAAGATCCGATCGACTGTGACGGAAAGTCCGATAATGGGTTTGGCGCGTCGGAAGTACAAGTTTGACGGACCGTTTCTGTAAAAGTCGCAAGTCTCTGCTGGTGAACGATTGCGGCAAGACTTCGAGATTTCGTAACTCGACACGGATGATGCGCGAGAATGCCTTGCGCGGCTGTCGAATGACAAACCTGCGTCGCATCGGGGGATAAGAAGCGCGCGGGAGCGGCTTCATGCAGTGCTCACGGACCTTGGCTCTGGATTGAGCGAGGTTGCAATTGAATGCTGCTGTTTCTGGAATGGGATCGAGTCGACCGAGAACAAGATGGGATGGTCCGCACGGTCAGGTAAAATTGTCTGTCGCATCGCTTTGACGCGGCTGGAGATTTACTACAATCAGATCGAAGGTCAGCACGGCCCTCTGATTGGATAGCTTTGCTTTGACAACATAGCTGATATTGCGGCCATGCAGTTGTTCCAGCACGATCTTTCGCTTACGATAAGGGAAAGCGGATCAAAAGGAACGTTTCGTGCGCGACCTAAAAATTCCAGAGCAACGCCACCCAGAAAAAGCCCGCAAGCCGGACAACCCTCAGCCCAAGAAACCTGAGTGGATACGAGTGAAAGCGCCGACGTCCGAAGGCTACAAGGAAACGCGCAAGATCATGCGCGACAACAACCTTGTGACCGTCTGCGAGGAAGCTGGATGCCCAAATGTTGGGGAGTGCTGGTCCCAAGGTCACGCCACCATGATGATTATGGGGGAGGTTTGCACCCGCGCCTGCACCTTCTGCAACATCGCCACTGGCAAACCACCAGAAGACCTTGATGCATTTGAACCCGGTCGTGTGGCTCATGCTGTTGCCAAGCTCGGTCTCAATCACGTCGTCATCACATCTGTGGATCGTGACGATGTGGAAGACGGCGGAGCGGAGCATTTTGCCCAAACCATTCGCGCGGTGCGCCATCGTTCGCCCGATACGACGATTGAGATTTTGACGCCAGATTTCATCCGTTGCGATGATCGCGCCTTAGAAGTGGTCGTCGAAGCGCGGCCTGACGTTTTCAATCACAACCTTGAAACGGTCCCCGGTCTTTATTCAGAGGTGCGTCCCGGTGCGCGTTATTTCCATTCGCTCCGCCTTTTGCAGCGCGTGAAAGAGCTTGATCCCGCGATGTTTACGAAGTCGGGCATCATGGTGGGTTTGGGCGAAGACAAGCAGGCCGTCATTCAAGTGATGGAAGACATGCGTGCCGCAGACATCGATTTCCTCACCATTGGTCAATATCTTCAGCCGACGCCAAAACACCACGCGGTTGATCGGTTCGTCACGCCAGAGGAATTCGCCACCTATGAAAAGGCAGCTTACGGTAAGGGGTTCTTGATGGTGTCGGCAACACCGTTAACGCGGTCCAGCTATCACGCGGGCGATGATTTCAGAAAACTGCGCGAGGCGCGTGTGGCCAAACTCGGTCAGGCTTAAAGCCCGCGGCGCCTTACGTCATTGAAAGTCAGCCATTCTGGCCAACTGAAAATCTGCTCCTATCCCCACAAGGCTGCGCAACCAAATATCACACCAAACACGAGTTTGATCCGCTTCCAACTGGGCGGATGCTACGCACAGCGCTTCGCCCGCGTGAGCCATGCAAGGTTCATTCGTCGGTAAACCGAACTTTACCAATATGTGGCAGGTTACGATTGCGTTGGGCAAAGTCGATGCCATAGCCCACGACAAATTCATCGGGAATTTCGAACCCGATCCAATCGGCCTTGTAGTCCACTTCGCGGCGGGCGGGCTTGTCCAACAGCGCAATGGATTTGAGGCGGGCAGGGCCCTTGGTCAGCAGATAGTCTGTCACATGGCTCAGAGTATGGCCCGTGTCGATGATATCCTCGACCACCAGCACATCGCGTCCCTCGATCGCACCACGCAGATCTTTGAAGATGCGCACCTCGCGGCTGCTCTCCATCGCGTCGCCGTAAGAGGATGCCTCCAGAAAATCCACTTCGACAGTCAAGTCCAGTTCCCGCACCAAATCCGCGATAAAGACAAATGAGCCGCGCAACAGCCCCACGACGACTAGTTTGTTCGTGTCCTCAAACTCGTCATGGATTTCGCGTGACAGTGCCTCGATTCTCGCGGCGATCGACTTCGCGCTGATCATTTCATCGATAACATAGGGCCGTTGTGACATTTCGCCTGCTCTCAAAGGGTTGATTTCCAGCTCCAACTCTACGACATCGGACTGCGAAGTCACGTAGAAAGCTAGTCAATGCCGGCCCATCAAGAAACGCGGGTGCTGCCGTATTCGGCGCAACAGATGTATGACCTTGTCGCCGACGTTGCGAGCTACCCCGAATTCCTCCCCTGGACCGCTGCGGCGCGGATCAGATCTGTTGAGGATAAGGGCGACTATTCTGAAATGCTGGCGGACCTCGTCGTCTCGTTCAAGGTGTTTCGGGAGCGGTTTGGCAGCCAGGTTCTTCTCTGGCCTGAGCAAAAGAAGATCGACACCAGCTATCTTGATGGGCCGTTTAAGCACCTTGAAAGCACATGGCAGTTCATGGATGTCGACGGCGGTTGCGAAGTAAATTTTGAGGTCGATTTCGAATTCAAGAACCGCATCCTGCAGGGTGCGGCTGGCATGTTCTTCAATGAAGCCATGCATCGAATTGTGCGTGCGTTCGAAGAACGGGCCAAGGAACTGCACGGATGACGCCCGAGCGTTTACTCAGTGATTTTTCAAGGTCATCACCTGACGGCACCAAGGCCGATTTCATGCGCTTATGTCTTTTTGATTGGATCATGTGCGGACAGGCTGGCGCTGGTGAGCAGGTTTCGCACCTGCTCAGGCCCCAGATGGGAGAGGCTGGGGAGGCGCGCTTGTTTGGTGGTGGGACAGCATCAACAGCCCAAGCAGCCTTGTTCAATGGTGCGACCTCCCACGCGCTTGACTATGACGACACGCATTTTGCGCATATCGGTCACACATCTGTTGTCATACTTTCGGCAGTTTGCGCCGTAGCGGAAGCGCAGGGGCGAACGGTGGAGCAACTCATTGAGGCCGCTATCGTTGGGAGCGAGGCAGCCATCCGCATCGGCGAATATTTTGGTCGGTCGCACTACCAAGCTGGATTTCATCAAACGGCAACGTCGGGCGCATTCGGCGCCACTCTCGCGATCGCGCGTCTCATGGAGTTGTCACCGGATCAAACCATTGCCTCGATAGGTTTGTGCGCAAGTCAAGCGTCTGGTCTAAAAGCGCAGTTTGGTTCGATGGGAAAACCGATCAACGCTGGGTTGGCGGCGTCTGCGGCTGTTCAAGCCACAAGCTGGGCACATGCTGGCGTGACAGCGACCCCATCCGGTCTGCAGGCGTTCAATGAAACACATCACGGGTCGGCAAACGCAGACGCCTTTCGTGGTTTGGGAGATGTTTGGAAATTCGAGGGCATCAGCCACAAATTCCACGCCTGTTGCCATGGATTGCATTCAATGCTGGAGGCTTTGCGGCATGTGGACGTGCCAGTGGATGAGATTGAGCGCATCGTTGTCGAAACACACCCCCGATGGATGACCGTCTGCAATATTGAGCAGCCCACATCAGGGTTGCAGGCGAAATTCTCCTACAGGGTCGCTGCAGCCATGTCGCTGTCCGGTTTGGATACGGGCGATATCAAGACGTTTTTGGATGAGATCGTCCGACGGTCCGATATCATAGCCCTTGCGCAAAAAGTGTCAGTCAAAGAGCTATCTCATTTCAAAGAAACCGAAGTGCGGGTCACGGTGACTTCGCCCTCAGCGGAAACTGTCATCTCGCATGATATCCAAATGCCAATGGACGTTTCCGAATTAATACAACGGCTATTCAATAAGGCGTCTGTCTTGGTGGGTGCTGAAGCTGCAGAGCGTAATTGGGCGGCCGTCCATACACAAAAAGCACATCAGCTCACCGCGTTATTCTAAAAGACAGAGGGGCCCGCAGGCCCCTCTAAGTAATTTATGATGTCAGGTCGTAAGCACGTTCACCGTGCGATGACAAATCCAAGCCGGTCAGCTCGTCCTCTTCCGCGACGCGCAATCCAAAGATCGCTTTGGCGACAAGAATAATGATGACCGTCGTGATCAAGGTCCAGATGCCGACAACGGCCAGACCGCCTAATTGTGCCGTCCAAGACGCGTGGCCGAAGACAGGCAGCATCATGATGCCGAACATACCGCCGACGCCGTGCACTGCGAAGACGTCCAACGTGTCGTCAATCTTTAGGGTGTTCTTCACAAAGCCGCAAAGCTCCTGACACAGCACACCGGCAATAGCACCGATCATCAGCGCTTGCACAGGATCGACGGAGCCGGAGGCAGGCGTGATGGAGGCCAGACCTGCGATCGTGCCCGTGACCATACCGACCAGCGATGCTTTGCCGTAGCGAATGCGTTCCCATAAGGCCCATGTCAGCGATGCTGTTGCGGCAGAAATATGGGTGACTGTCAGCGCCATTGCGGCACCACCGTCAGCCGCCAACTGCGACCCACCGTTGAAGCCGAACCAGCCAACCCAAAGCATCGCTGCGCCGATCATCACCATGCCTGGATTGTGGGGTGGCTTTGATTTGTCTTTGCGTGCGCCCAGCATGGCCGCGAGTACAAGTGCTGCGATACCGGCAGTCTGGTGCACGACGATACCGCCTGCGAAGTCATTAACGCCATCTGCGAACAGGGACCATTCAGCACCCGCCAACAGACCGCCGCCCCAGATCCAATGCGCAACAGGTGCGTAACAGATCAGCATCCAAAGGCCGGAGAACAGCATCACAAAGCCGTACCCGATCCGTTCAACATAGGCGCCGACGATCAGGGCAGGGGTGATAATCGCGAAAGTCATTTGGAAGGCAAAGAACAGCACTTCTGGGATGGTGCCAGAAACCGTGTCCGCGTCTACGCCATTCAGAAAGGCTTTCCCAATACCGCCCCAATAGGCGTTGCCGTCGCCGAATGCGATGGAATAGCCGGCGGCAAGCCAGAGCACGCTCATCAAGCAGGCAATTGAAAAACACTGCATAAACACGGATAGCACGTTTCTGCTGCGAACCAAGCCGCCGTAGAACAAAGCAAGCCCCGGCAATGTCATGAATAGGACCAACGCTGTGGCCACAATAATCCAAGCGGTATCTGCGCCGACCATTGGATTCCCCTTCCATTAATTGTTGTGGACCGCGTTGAAAGGGAGTTGGCGTGATTAGAAAAGTGGCAGGCAGGTCAAATGAGGCCAAAAATTTACGCAATTTACAATTTGCATAAAAAATAGACGGAAAAATCAGGCTGCGCCGCCTATTTGCTCAGATTTTGGACAATAAGGGTGAGGACATGCGCGACCGTCGCCTTGCGGACCTCTGCGCGCCCAATGGCCCCAAATTCCACTGTGGAGGTTTCGCAATCTGCGCCTTGTGCGATGCCAAAGCAGACCCGCCCTTCAGGTTTGAACTCTGACCCGCCGGGGCCTGCAATCCCCGTCACCGACACCGCAATCTGCGCGTCTGATCGTACCAAGGCGCCCTTGGCCATCGCTGCCGCGACCTCCTCCGATACTGCCCCAAACTGGTCGAGGGTGCCTTGGTGGACGTCTAACATCTCCATCTTTGCGGCATTGGTATAAGTGACAAATCCACGGTCAAAAACGGCTGAACTTCCAGCCACATCTGTGATCGTGGCGGAGATCATGCCAGCTGTGCAACTTTCCGCAGTGGCGATCACAATGCCTTGAGATTTAGCCAATTCCACGACTGTTTCGGGTAGGTTCAAAACATCACCACGTGATAGAGAATGCCCAACAAAACAACGCCGATGGCCGCTAGAATGCCCCCCACAACATCGTCCAGCATCACACCCGTCGCGTCATCCCGCTTGTCGGCCCAACCCACAGGACCAAGCTTGGTAATGTCAAAGAAGCGGAACAACACAAACGCTGCAATCCAGCCCGGCCAAAGTGCCAAAAAGTCGACGCCAGCAAACTGTGCCCCATAGATCACGGGGAGAAGCGCGATCCACTGGCCGACAACTTCATCAATCACAATTTCAGAGGGGTCGTGGTTGTCCTGATCGGCCGTTTCAGCCTTTGTCGCCCAATGACCGAGGGCATAGGCAATGCACGTCGCGATCAGCAGCCCAATCCATTCGCCTATTAATGAGATACCATAAGCGGCGGGCAGGGCGGCGAGCGATCCCCACGTACCCGGTGCGGGCTTCATGTGGCCGCTGTAAAAGAAGGTGGCGATGAGTTTGGACATTGCGGGACGCTTTTTTTCAGATTTGGTGTGGGACCGATCGTGTAAATGGCGATCAATTTTGTTCGGACCCTATGTTTGCCCGCAACAGCGCGCAATAGGTCATCGGACATTCGCAATATATGCACAAAAAATAGGCATATGATGTATTTATTCGCAAAAACATGTGATCGCGTTTGTTGTCAGCCCCGTAGCGGGCTAATGTCTTGCAAAACTTCAACCGGCGAAACCACGTGACCGCAGCACTCAAATCTTTGACAGTTGGCAATTTGGAGCTGGCTCCGCCGGTGGCGCTCGCGCCCTTGGCTGGCATCACGGACTTACCTTTTCGTCAGCTCGTGGCCAGCTTCGGCGCGGGGTGGCTCGTTTCAGAAATGGTCGCCAGTCAAGAAATGGTTCAGGCCAAACCAGGTGTTCGCGAGCGGGCCGAGCTTGGTTTCGACCAATCCAATACATCTGTTCAAATCGCCGGGCACGAAGCCAAATGGATGGCTGAAGCGGCTCGTATGGTTGAGGCGAACGGCGCGGCTTTGATCGACATCAACATGGGATGCCCCGCGAAGAAGGTGACTAACGGGTATTCCGGCTCCGCACTGATGAAGACGCCCGACCATGCGTTGTCGTTGATCGAAGCGGTGGTGGAGGCTGTCTCAATCCCTGTCACGCTGAAGACGCGATTAGGCTGGGACGACGATTCCCTCAATGCGGCCGACATTGCGAGCCGCGCGGAAAACGCTGGTATCAAGATGGTCGCCATTCACGGACGGACGCGCTGCCAATTCTACAAAGGTTTGGCCGATTGGGCTGCCATTGCTGAGGTAAAAGAGGCGGTGTCGATCCCCCTAATCGCGAATGGAGACATCGTCGATAGCCGGTCAGCGAAAACGGCCCTGCAACAATCGAACGCAGATGGCGTGATGATAGGGCGTGGGGTCCAAGGGCGTCCTTGGATGGTCGCTCAGGTGGCTGCGGATGTGTTCGGGGAGACACCCCCCAACGTTCCCAGCGGTGCTGATTTCATCGATATGGTGTCCGGGCATTACGAGGCGATGATGTCCTTCTACGGTGTTGAGCTTGGCAACAAGGTCGCCCGCAAACACCTCGGTTGGTACATGGACGACGCAGGCACACCGCCAGACCTGCGCAAATCCGTTTTGACCTCAAAAGATCCAAACGCCGTTCTAGAATTGTTGTGTCACGCCCTACAATCAGAAGGGGAGGTTGCCGCATGATGGATGCTGCAAACCTATGGTCTTCAATGCCGATCCCAATCTTGCTGCTGAACGGCGATGATACGATCGCGATGTCGAACCCGGCAGCGGAAAGCTTCCTCAACCTATCCGCCAAAAGCCTGCAAGGGGCCAACCTTTGGGAAAAGGTGATGGTTGACGCGCCTTTGGAGGCTGCATATGGCCGCGCAAAATCTGCACGCGGGTCGCTCTTTATTAATGATGTGGACGTAGGCAGCGGCATGGGAGCGCCGATGCTGTGTAATGTACAGCTTGCCCCCTTACTCGGCAGTGAAGATCAAATGCTGATGCTCATTAGCCCAAGCGAGATGGCCAGCCGTTTCAGCCAGAACAACAACTCCAACAAGGCGGCGAAGTCTGCGATTGGTATGGCCGAAATGCTGGCGCATGAGATCAAGAACCCGCTTGCGGGGATCACAGGAGCGGCGCAGCTCTTGTCGATGAACCTTGAGGCGGACGATCAGGAGATGACGGATCTGATCGTCGAGGAGAGCCGCCGGATCGTGGCGCTGCTCGAAAACGTGGAGCAATTTGGCAATCAGCGTCCGCCGGTGCTGAACGCCATCAACATCCATGACATTCTGGATCGCGCCAGACAGTCCGCATCCGTTGGATTCGGGGCTCATATGTTCTTCGTCGTGGATTATGACCCGTCGCTGCCACACGCGCTGGCCGATGCAGACCAGTTGCAGCAGGTTTTCCTGAACCTGCTCAAGAACGCATCCGAGGCGGGTGGTGAGGGTGGTTCGATCAAGCTGCGCACCTTCTATGATCCGGCACTGCGGGTCCGGCAAGCGGACGGCAGCCATGCGCGCTTGCCACTGCAAATCGAGATTATCGATGATGGTCCGGGCCTGCCGGCCGACATTGCTGATGACATTTTTGAACCTTTTATTTCTGGCAAGGAAAATGGGACGGGCCTTGGCCTGGCTCTGGTCAGCAAGATCCTCCGCGACAGTGGTGGATGGATCTCCGTTGACTCTATTCCCGGCAAGACGACCTTTCGCGTCTCGCTGCCACTTGCCCCCAACTCTGCTGAGGGAGACCCCTGATGGACGGTACGATACTCGTCGCCGATGACGACCGCACGATCCGAACAGTTTTGACACAAGCGCTGACCCGCGCCGGGTGCAAGGTGCACGCAACCTCATCGTTGGTAACGCTGATGCGATGGGTGGGGGAAGGCAAAGGCGACCTTGTCATCTCCGACGTGATGATGCCGGACGGCAATGGGTTGGAGCAAATCCCCCAGATCGCCGATGCCCGTCCCGGATTGCCAGTGATCGTGATCTCTGCACAGAACACCATTATGACGGCCATTCAAGCGGCGGAGGCGGATGCCTATGACTATCTGCCCAAGCCGTTTGACCTGCCTGATCTGATGAAACGCGCATCCCGCGCACTGGAAATGAAACGGCGGGCAACCGCTTCAAAGGCATCTGATGCCCGTTCGATGGAAGCCGGTGATCTGCCTTTGGTCGGTCGGACGGCTGCAATGCAGGAGCTCTACAGGCTCGTCGCACGGGTGATGAACGCGCAACTCTGCGTTCTGATCACAGGCGAGTCCGGCACAGGCAAATCTTTGATCGCGAAAGCCATCCACGATTTCTCAGACCGCCGGAACTTGCCATTCGTCACGGTCAGCACGTCCGATCTTGAAACGATGGATGGTCCACACGCAGTGTTGGCGCGGGCCAAAGGTGGCTCCATCCTATTTGATGAGGTTGGCGATCTGGATGACACCGCGCAGGCCCGCATTGTCCGTATGCTCGACAGCTTTGGTGATACAGCGCCACGTGTCATGGCGACATCGCAAGCAAACCTTGCCAGTAAGATGGAGGAGGGTTCTTTCCGCGAAGACCTTTATTACCGTCTTGGGGGTGTCACTGTGGAAGTGCCGTCATTGCGTGAACGTGTGGACGATATCCCGCTTTTGGCTGATCACTTTCTTGCTAAAGCTGAACGGGAAGGGGCGCCGCTCAAGCGTCTTAGCGACAAAGCCGTTGAGCTGGTTCGCGCCTATAGCTGGCCCGGCAATGTCCGTCAGCTTGAGAACGCCGTCCAACGTCTTGTGTTCACGTCGACAGAGAATGAAATCACCAAGACTGAGGTCGAATTGGTCTTGGGTAATCAGCCTGCGATGGAGTCGCTTCGCAGCGGCGGTGATTCTGACAAACTCTCCGCGTCGGTGGCAAAACACCTCCAACGGTACTTCGATCTGCACGGGGGCGTCCTGCCGCCACCTGGCCTTTACAACCGAATCCTGCGGGAGATTGAGGGCCCAATAATTGAGATCAGCCTCGACGCCACAGGCGGAAATCAGGCCAAATGCGCCGATTTGCTCGGCATCAACCGAAATACCCTCAGAAAGAAGATCACCGAACTCGATATTCGCGTGACACGCCGCCGCAAATTGATGTAAAATCGCCACATAACCGTGGCCCCAAAGGAACAACCCTTTCGGTAAGGACCACATTAAACAGGCGGTGAGCAGGGAAACCTGGTCAAAAACAAGAGGCGATACGCAGTGGCGCGTACCCTTTTTGGTTTGGAAATCCGGAGCGTGCGCCGTTGGCGGCGTATCAGAGCCGTGCAAAATGGGGTCACGATTGGCCTTGTTCTCCTTGGCCCGATCTTGGCCGTTTTAACAGCCATGGTAATTAGCGGACCGTTGGAAGGTGGCACGAATGCCACGTCGCTCCGGCTGATCCTCCTTGCCGATATTATCTATGTTCTCCTGATCGCGGCTTTGGTGATCCAACGGGTCACGCGGCTAGCCATTGCACGGCGCAACCGCTCCGCCGGATCGCAATTGCACCTTCGACTTACTGGGGCTTTCGTGCTGTTGGCGTTGATCCCGACGGTTTTGGTCGCGGTCTTTGCGCTTTTGTCCATTAACATGGGTTTCGAGGGCTGGTTTTCGAACCGAGTCTCCACCGTTTTAGGCACGTCGCTCGACACGGCAGAAGCCTATAAGGCAGAAGAGCGCAACGAGCTTGAACGTGACGGCCGCGCCTTGGCGGCCTATCTCAACAATGAACGCAGCACCAACTTCTTCATGGATGATGGCGACGTGCGCCAAGCCATCCAGATCGTGCAAGGGCAGGTCAATCGCGGCCTGACAGAAGTGTTCTTCATCGACGGTGCTGGAACCATTCGGACCCGTGGGGCGGGGTCTTATGAGTTCAATTTCGAGAAACCATCGCCAGAGCTTTTCGCGATGGCCGACGAAAGCGGCATCGTCATTATCGAGGATTCCACCCAAAACGAATTCCGCGCGCTGCTGTCGATGACCAACTTTCCTGATCGCTACCTTCTGGTGACGCGGGAAGTGGACGGATCAATACTGTCGCTGTTGGATGAAACGCAAGAGACGGTTGCCGTTTACAATCAACTTGAACAAGATCGTGGTCGGCTGCTTTTCGGATTTGGATTTATTTACCTAGGCTTCGCGGTCATTCTTATTCTTGCTGCGACATGGCTTGGGCTGCTGTTCGCAGAACGTCTTTCACGCCCCGTTGGGCGTTTGGTCGATGCGTCGCAACGTGTCGGCGCGGGTGATCTGGATGTGCGCGTGATTGAAGAAGAAGGCGATGATGAGATCGCGCAACTGGGCACTTACTTCAACCAGATGACAAGCCGCCTAAAAGGGCAACGGGATGAGCTTGTTGAAACAAACACAAAGACGGAGCGGCGGCGCAGGCTTTTTGACTCCGTCCTAAGTTCCGTCACCTCCGGCGTCGTCGGTCTCGACCCAGATGGTCGCATCACTTTCTTGAACCCTTCTGCTCAGGCGATGCTCGCCGTTGGGGGGGAACAGGCCGATGTCGCGCTGTCGGTTGCGATCCCCGAATTCACGCCGATGTTCGAACGTTTGGTTTCTGAAGGTCGGGAGGCGACCCAAGGTCAGATAAACCTTATACGCAAGGGCCAACAAGAAAGCCTTTTGGTGCGCATGGCCCCGCGTTTGAATGAGGAAGGGACGCTTGAAGGCTACGTTGTGGCGTTCGACGATGTGACAGACCTCGTCAGTGCGCAGCGTATGGCCGCTTGGGGCGATGTGGCCCGCCGCATTGCGCATGAAATTAAGAACCCGCTCACGCCAATTCAGCTGTCGGCAGAGCGGATCAAACGCAAGTTCGGGAGTGAGGTGGTCGATGTCGACCGTTTGGATCAGATGACGGATGTCATTGTGCGCCAGACCAATGATCTGAGACGGATTGTCGACGAGTTTTCCAAATTCGCGCGGATGCCTGAGCCTGAGTTGAAATCTGTTGACCTGACAAAAATCGTCCGCGACGCCGTCACGCTACAAGAAGCAGGACAGCCGGAGGTCAAGATCGTCGCCTCAATTCCCAACGCGCCGATCATCGCGGATCTTGACTGCACAATGATCTCTCAAGCCTTGACGAATTTGATCAAGAATGCCGGAGAGGCCATTGAAACCTATATTGAAAAAGAGGGTCAGGATGTCGTTCCAGAAGTGCGCGTCGCACTGTCGATGGAGAATGACACCGCCTTCGTCACAGTCGAAGATAACGGCATTGGTCTGCCAGAAGACCGCGCCAAGCTCTTCGAACCGTACGTTACAACCAGAGACAAAGGGACAGGATTGGGCCTTCCCATTGTTAAAAAAATCATTGAAGAGCATGGAGGCACGCTCACGCTTAGCAACGCTGAACCTTTCGATGAGAGCGGGCGCGTTGGCGCCAAAGCAACCATTAAGCTGCCGCTGGCGACTGCCGTGGCCAATAAAATCCCAGCATGAGGATCTGACATGGGCGATATTCTGATTACAGACGACGAACGCGACATACGCGAATTAATTGCGGATATTTTGCAGGACGAAGGCTTCACAACACGGCTGGCGGCCAATTCTGAGGAGTGCATGAAGGAAATCGCGCAGGAAACACCAGCGTTGATGATCCTCGATATTTGGCTCAAGGACAGCAACATGGATGGGATTGACATTCTGAAGCAGGTCAAGCGGGATGATCCTGACGTGCCGATTGTCATCATTTCAGGGCATGGCAATATCGAAATCGCTGTCGCGGCGATCAAACAAGGCGCATATGACTTTATCGAAAAACCGTTTAATATCGACCAGTTAATGGTCGTTATTCGACGGGCGATGGAGACGTCGCGCCTGCGTCGTGAGAACGTCGAGCTCAAGCGCAGCGATGCGGTAAGTGCGGATATGTTGGGCGAAAGCTCTGCCTTCAGATCCCTGAAATCCCAACTCGATAAAGTCACGAAGTCCAATGGCCGTGTCATGCTGACCGGTCCTGCCGGATCGGGCAAAGAGATTGCAGCGCGCTATATCCATGCCAATTCTGATCGGGCGACCGCGCCGTTTATCACCGTCAGTTCCGCCTCTATTGAGCCGGAGCGGATGGAAGAAGTGCTTTTTGGTCGTGAAAGCTCTGGCCGCGGTGTTGAGCAAGGGCTGCTTGAGCAAGCAAATGGTGGCGTCATCTATTTTGATGAGGTCGCGGATATGCCGGAAGGGACGCAATCAAAAATCCTGCGCGTCCTTGTCGACCAAACGTTCCAGCGTGTCGGGGGTAACGATAAAGTGCAGGTCGATTTGCGCGTTGTTTCGTCTACAAACAAGGACTTAGCGTCTGAAATTGATGCTGGTCGTTTCCGTGAGGAACTCTACCATCGCTTGAACGTCGTGCCGATCAGCGTGCCAAGTCTTGAAGAACGCCGTGAAGACATCCCGCTCTTGGCACAGTACTTCATCGAAGCCTTCAACAAAGCCCAAGGTCTCCCGCTCAGATCGCTCGCCGATGATGCGCGTGCGCTCCTTCAAACGATGCCCTGGCCAGGAAACGTACGGCAGTTGAAGAACGTCGTGGAACGCGTTCTAATCCTTGGGGAAAACACCGGTGATATTTCTACAAGAGAATTGCCATCCTCCGAAGAACCGGCGCAGGAAGATGGTCGTGTGGTTCTGTCTGGTGGTCTCGCAACGTTGCCGCTTCGCGAAGCTCGAGAATTGTTCGAACGCGAATACCTTCTGACACAAATCAACCGTTTCGGCGGCAATATCAGTCGCACAGCTAGCTTTGTCGGGATGGAGCGGTCAGCCCTTCACCGCAAGCTCAAGTCGCTTGGTGTCGCCACGACAAACAAGTCGGGCGCACGGGTTGCTTACGTAGAAGCAGACGCTTGATTGACTGACAATGAACGCTCTGTCACCACTAGGCGACGATCCGTCGGGAGAATGTGATGAAGGTGATTATTTGTGGGGCCGGTCAAGTTGGCTGGCAGATTGCACGCCACCTCTCAGGGGAACGCAACGACGTCACGGTTGTGGACAACAATGCGGAACTGGTGCGGCGGGCCACGGACACGTTGGATGTCAAAGGCATCTCTGGCTTTGCCAGTTACCCCGATATTCTAGAGCGGGCAGGTGCCGAAGATGCCGATATGATCATCGCGGCGACCCACTCTGATGAGGTGAATATGGTCACATGTCAGGTGGCCCATTCCGTCTTTTCGATCCAACGCAAGATCGCGCGGCTCCGGGCACAAAGCTACCTCGACGCGATTTACTCCGACCTCTATCGTCGCGATCACCTACCAATCGACGTTGTGATCAGTCCTGAACGCGAGGTTGCAGAGGCCGCGTTGCAACGGCTCGCCGCGCCATCGGCCTTTGATACGGAGCGGTTCCTTGAGGGCGGGGCACAGCTCCTCGGCATCACCATTGAAGATGATTGCCCTGTCATCAACACGCCGTTGCGCCAGCTCACCGATCTGTTTTCAACTTTGCGGGCGCTTGTGGTTGGCATTAGGCGGGATGGGAACTTGTTTGTCCCGATGGCGGGTGACCAGCTTTTCCCAGGCGATGAAATTTACGTTTTCACCGAAATCCGCGACATGCCACGGACACTCGAAATTTTCGGTAAGACGCAATCAAAGCAGGACCGGGTCCTGATTATCGGTGGCGGAAACGTCGGCCTCGGCGTGGCGCAAGCGCTTGAAGCGCGCACTGACCGCGTCCGCGTCAAAATGGTTGAGCTCAATCGCGAATGTGCCGAACGGGCGGCGGACAATCTGGAACGCACGATTGTTTTGAACGGCGATGGTCTGGATTCAAGCATCTTGGAAGAAGCAGGCATCGGCAACGCCGATGCTGTGCTGGCCGTGACCGACGACGATAAAACCAATCTTTTGGTCAGCGTGCGCGCGAAAGAGCAGGGCAACCCGATGACGATCTGTCTTGTGAACGACCCGACATTGGTGCCACTCATGGGGCCGCTGTCTATTGACGCTTACATCAACCCACGCGCCACGACTGTCAGCTCGATCTTGCGGCACATCCGTCAAGGACGGGTGCGCGCGGTCTATTCCATCGGCGATGCAGAGGCCGAGATGATCGAGGCACAAGTCTTGGGTACGTCTCCAATCGCTGGCCAACGGATCCGCGACATTGATTTCCCTGAAGGCACGAAAGTGGCCGGTGTTTTGAAAAACGGCGTGGTGGTCAAACCAGATGCCGATACGCCGATCAACGAAGGCGACGTGATTGCGATCTTTGCCTTGGCCGACGACGTGGCAGAGGTGGAACGATTGCTTCAGGTCACAATCAATTTCTTCTGATGAACGGCGCGATCAAGAATCTGCCGTTCTTTGTTGTGCTGATGGGGCTTGGCTCGATCTCGATGCTGGTGCCAGCGGCTCATGGAGCAATTGTAGAAGACTTCGTCACGATGCGCATATTCTTCTATGGCGCCATACTCTTCAGCATGCTGTCCTTGCTGGTAGGTTTGGCGACTGCTGGCCAGCACCCGTCCAATCTGGCGCGCAGTCAGCTGATGACCTTGGTGGCCGGATTTACGATCCTGCCGTTGATGTTTGCGGTCCCCTTTGCCGAAGCGAGCATTCTCTTGAGCTATTTCGATGCGTGGTTCGAAATGGTCAGCAGCTTCACAACAACGGGTGCGTCACTCACTAACCAACCGTCCGATTTGACCCCCTCTTTGCATTTATGGCGGGCAACCGTCGCATGGATGGGCGGGTTTATGATTTGGGTGTCAGCGATTGCGATCTTTGCACCTATGAACCTAGGAGGGTTTGAAGTGCGGGCTTGGCCGCAGTCACGGGAAATGAACCGCATTCGGAACGTCCACATCTCACAAAAGATCGATTCGTCGGAGCGCTTGTATCGTTTTACGATAGACTTTGCGCCGATATACATCGGACTAACGTCAGTCCTTTGGCTTGGCCTCCTGATTGCAGGGGACAACGCAACGGTCGCGCTCATCCACGCGATGTCCACGATTTCGACGTCTGGCATTTCCAGCGTTGGCGGTCTTGATCAGGCCAATTCTCACATCGTTGGTGAGGTTTTGATCGTGATATTTTTTGGCTTTGCACTT
>NZ_CBFIEO010000025.1:20705-20960 GCF_965661665.1 Cognatiyoonia sp.
AGCGGAGTTTTTGGGGACGATGACAGTCCAATCCTGAAAGACGCAGAAGTCCGTGTGGCCGCGATCTTGGTTGCGGGGACAACGCTGGTGGTATTTCTTGCCCATTTTTTTGGATCGAATGACAGTAACCTTTCGAGTTTTTCGGATGCATTTGCCGCACTTTGGGGGGCGCTTTTTACCGTTTTGTCTTACCTGACAACGACCGGCTTTGTGTCTTCTTCTTGGGAAGGGGCGACAGCCTGGTCGGGATTGCAA
>NZ_CBFIEO010000026.1:0-18627 GCF_965661665.1 Cognatiyoonia sp.
GTATGTCCCGCTAGCACCCTGAGAAAGGAACCAGCGAATGGCCACAAACCCAGTCAAATTTATCAATGAGACGCGGGCAGAGATTTCGAAGGTCGTGTGGCCCACACGGCGCGAAGTGGTGATGACAACCATCATGGTGTTCATCATGGCGGCGCTGACGGCTGTCTTCTTTAGCTTGGTCGACCTGATCATCCGGTCTGGATTGTCGGGTGTTCTGGGCCTCTTTGGCTGATTAAGTCTTAAAGGAAAATTGCTTCAAACCCCTTGTCAACAAAGGGTTACGGCGTTACATGCCCATACGTTTTGGAAATGGCGTGCGGCGAATCGAGTTGCGCGCCGCTTTTTGTTTTCGGGACGGTCAGTCTTAAACGACTGAAATCAAAAGGAATTTGCGGGGTTTGCCGCATCATGACGAGGTGTCGAGACACATGGCGAAACGTTGGTATTCAGTTAGCGTGCTCTCAAACTTCGAGAAGAAAATCGCTGAAACCATCCGCCAGAAGGCAGAGGAAAGCGGTCTGACCGATCAGATCGACGAAGTTCTCGTGCCGACTGAAGAAGTGATCGAGGTGCGTCGCAACAAGAAAGTGACCGCTGAGCGCCGCTTCATGCCGGGCTATGTTTTGGTGCACATGGAAATGTCGGATGAGGGCTATCATCTCATCAACTCTATCAACCGCGTCACCGGGTTCTTGGGCCCGCAAGGTCGCCCGATGCCGATGCGCGACGCCGAAGTCCAAGCGATCTTGGGCCGCGTAGAAGAAGGTCAGGAAGCGCCACGCACACTGATCAGCTTTGATGTGGGCGAGAAAGTGAAAGTGAACGACGGACCGTTCGAAGACTTCGATGGTCTGGTCGAGGGAGTCGATGAAGAGAACCAGCGCTTGAAGGTGACGGTCTCTATCTTTGGCCGGGCAACCCCGGTCGAGCTGGAATACACGCAGGTTTCCAAACAGTAATCAGCGGTGTCTGTGGGAGGCGAGCAGCGCGCGCGTTGCGAACCGGACCACACAACTGAGAAGCCCACGCGACGCGTCGCAAGGGTGTTGAAAAAGAAGGAGAGGCCACATGGCCAAGAAACTCGCCGGCACGATGAAACTGCAGGTTCCTGCAGGTCAAGCCAACCCATCCCCACCCGTGGGCCCTGCATTGGGTCAGCGCGGCATCAACATCATGGAATTCTGCAAGGCATTCAACGCCAAGACGCAGGACCTTGAGCCTGGTGCCCCATGCCCAACAGTGATCACATACTATCAGGACAAGTCCTTCTCGATGGACATCAAGACGCCACCTGCGTCTTACTTCATCAAGAAAGCGGCCAAGCTGAAGTCTGGCTCCCAGACACCAGGTAAAGCCGTTGCTGGTTCGATCACATCCAAGCAGGTCCGCGAAATCGCAGAAGCGAAGATGAAAGACCTGAACGCCAACGACATCGAAGGCGCAATGCTGATCATCATGGGCTCCGCCCGTTCTATGGGCATCGAGGTAAAGTAATGGCAAAATTTGGTAAGCGTACTACCGCCGCGCGCGAGGCGTTCGCAGGTAAAGAAAACGTCTCCGTCTCCGAAGCTGTTGCTTTGGTCAAGGACAACGCAAAGGCGAAGTTCGACGAGACAATCGAAATCTCGATGGTTTTGGGCATCGACCCACGCCACGCTGACCAGATGGTCCGCGGCACCGTGACCCTGCCAAACGGCACAGGTAAAACTGTCCGTGTGGCTGTGTTTGCACGTGGTGACAAAGCGGACGAGGCGAAAGCTGCTGGTGCAGACATCGTCGGCGCAGAAGACCTGATGGAAATTGTTCAAGGTGGCACGATCGAATTCGACCGCTGCATCGCGACACCTGACATGATGGGTATCGTTGGCCGTCTGGGTAAAGTCCTTGGCCCACGTAACCTGATGCCAAACCCGCGCGTTGGCACAGTGACACCTGACGTAAAAGCGGCTGTTGAAGCGGCGAAGGGTGGCGAAGTTCAGTTCAAAGCTGAGAAAGCGGGCGTTGTGCACGCTGGTATCGGCAAAGCCTCATTTGGTGCGCAGCAGATCGAAGAGAACGTGAAAGCGTTCGTTGACGCGGTCAGCAAAGCCAAGCCAACAGGCGCAAAAGGCACATACATGAAGAAGATAGCATTGACTTCTACAATGGGCCCAGGTGTTTCCGTTGCTGTGGATGACGCCACTGGCAACGCCTAAAGAATTCGGTGCCCCTCGGGGCACCGTTTAGCCACGCCAGACCATCGGCGTGGTTCTGTCCGAGACGGAGGGTTCAGGTTTGACCTGAATAATTCCTTCCTGAGATGGGAAACGAGAACGAGATTTACGAAGGCTTCGACCTTCGGGTGATCAAGGCTCGGGACCCTGAAAATTGGACCCGAACGCCCCAGACCATCGGGGCAAAATTGAGCCGGGGTGAAAGCCCCAAACTTGGAGTAAAACTGTGGATAGAGCACAAAAAGAACAGCTGGTCGACGAACTCGGCCAAGTGTTTGAAAGCTCTGGCGTCGTAGTGGTGAGCCACTACGAGGGTATGACAGTTGCTGAAATGCAGGACCTGCGCGCGAAAATGCGTGAAGTAGGTGGGTCCGTACGCGTGACCAAGAACAAGCTCGCCAAGATCGCCCTTGAGGGTAAGCCATGCGCCAGCATTGCTGAACTACTTTCGGGCATGACAGTGCTTGCCTATTCTGAAGATCCTGTGGCCGCGGCCAAGGTTGTTCAGGACTATTCCAAAGAGAATGACAAACTCGTCATCCTCGGCGGTGCAATGGGCGATCAAGCACTCGACGTCGCCGGTGTGAAAGCCGTTGCTGCAATGCCATCCCGCGAGGAGCTTATTGCCTCCATCGTTGGCTGCATTGGTGCACCAGCTTCCAACATCGCCGGTGCGATTGGCGCGCCTGCTTCAAACATCGCGAGCATTCTTTCGACCATCGAAGAGAAGGCTGCATAAGCAACTTGACTATCTCCGTACGGCAATCTGCTGACGTTGGAACACAAATTTAGAAATGGAAAAGCAAAATGGCTGATCTGAAGAAACTCGCTGAAGAGATCGTTGGTCTGACACTTCTCGAAGCACAAGAACTGAAAACCATCCTGAAGGATGAGTATGGCATCGAACCAGCTGCTGGTGGCGCTGTCATGATGGCTGGTCCAGCTGGCGGAGACGCTGGCGGTGCAGCTGAAGAGAAGACAGAATTCGACGTTGTACTGAAGAACGCAGGTGCATCGAAAATCAACGTGATCAAAGAAGTTCGCGGCATCACTGGTCTTGGCCTCAAAGAAGCAAAAGATCTCGTCGAAGCTGGCGGCAAGATCAAAGAAGGTGTCGACAAAGCCGAAGCAGAAGACATCAAGGGCAAGCTGGAAGCAGCTGGCGCAGAAGTCGAGCTGGCCTAAGCCACGCATTCAGAGCCGTCCATGGCTCGGAAATAAGGGCTGGATCCGCGAAATCGTGGGTCCAGCCAAACCTGTCTTAGAAGGGTGTCTTGCGAGACACGCGTCTTGGGTAGGTTTTCATCGGGAGGCATTCGGTGGGACGAATGCCACGAATAGATGAAACTCCCCTCTCAATGGGAGAGCACCGCGTCCCCGGCGGCGGCTCACTCGCAGAGAAAAGAAGGTAAAATTTCACATGGGTCAGTCCTTCCTAGGTCAAAAACGCCTGCGTAAATACTACGGCAAAATCCGTGAAGTCCTTGAAATGCCGAACCTTATTGAGGTTCAGAAATCTTCCTATGACCTGTTTCTGCGCTCCGGCGACAGTGATCAGCCATTGGACGGTGAAGGCATCAAAGGCGTCTTTCAGTCGGTCTTCCCGATCAAAGACTTCAATGAAACCGCCGTTCTTGAGTTCGTAAAGTACGAGCTGGAGAAGCCAAAATACGACGTTGAGGAGTGCCAACAGCGCGACATGACATACAGCGCACCGCTGAAAGTCACCCTCCGTCTGATCGTGTTTGATGTTGATGAGGACACAGGCGCGAAGTCCGTCAAGGACATCAAAGAACAAGACGTTTTCATGGGCGACATGCCTTTGATGACACCAAACGGCACGTTCGTTGTGAACGGCACTGAGCGCGTGATCGTTTCCCAGATGCACCGCTCCCCTGGCGTGTTCTTTGACCACGACAAAGGCAAAACCCATTCTTCCGGCAAACTGCTGTTTGCCTGTCGCATCATCCCATACCGCGGCAGCTGGCTCGACTTTGAATTCGACGCCAAAGACCTTGTATTTGCGCGCATCGACCGTCGTCGGAAGCTTCCTGTCACTACGCTGCTCTATGCGCTTGGCTTCGATCAGGAAGGCATCATGGATGCCTACTATGATACTGTCGATTACACGCTCGACAAGAAGGGAAAGGCGTGGACAACCAAGTTCTTCCCAGAGCGTGTGCGCGGAACACGCCCAACGTTTGATCTGGTGGACGCAAGCACTGGCGAGGTTATCGCCAAGGCTGGGGAAAAGGTCACACCACGCTCCGTCAAGAAGCTGATCGACGAAGGAAAAGTCACTGAACTGCTGGTCCCATACGAGCAAATCGTCGGCAAGTTCGCGGCCAAAGATATCATCAACGAAGAAAACGGCGCAATCTACGTCGAAGCCGGTGATGAGCTGACGCTTGAGATGGATAAAGAAGGTGAGGTTATCGGCGGGACGCTGAAAGACCTGATCGATGCTGGCATCAAGACGATCCCAGTGCTCGACATCGACAACGTGAATGTCGGCTCCTACATGCGCAACACAATGGCGTCTGATAAGAACATGAACCGCGAAACCGCGCTAATGGACATCTACCGCGTCATGCGCCCGGGTGAGCCGCCAACCGTTGATGCGGCCTCTGCGCTCTTCGACACATTGTTCTTCGATTCAGAGCGGTACGACCTCTCTGCCGTGGGCCGTGTGAAGATGAACATGCGTCTCGACCTTGATGCAGAAGACACCATGCGCACCCTGCGCAAGGAAGACATCGTGGCCTGTATCAAGGCGCTGGTTGAATTGCGTGACGGCAAAGGCGACGTGGACGACATCGACCACCTAGGCAACCGCCGTGTCCGTTCCGTCGGCGAACTGATGGAAAACCAATATCGCGTTGGCCTTTTGCGGATGGAGCGCGCGATCAAAGAGCGTATGTCCTCTGTCGAAATCGACACGATCATGCCTCAGGACTTGATCAACGCGAAACCTGCGGCTGCGGCTGTACGTGAATTCTTCGGTTCCTCGCAGCTGTCGCAGTTCATGGACCAGACCAACCCGCTGTCCGAAGTCACACACAAGCGTCGCTTGTCTGCGTTGGGCCCAGGTGGTCTGACCCGTGAGCGGGCTGGCTTTGAAGTGCGCGACGTTCACGCCACGCACTATGGCCGTATGTGCCCAATTGAAACGCCGGAAGGTCCAAACATTGGTCTGATCAACTCGCTGGCGACCTTCGCCCGCGTTAACAAGTATGGCTTCATTGAAACACCGTATCGTAAGGTCGAGAACGGCGTTGTGACTGACGAAGTCAGCTACATGTCCGCGACCGAAGAAATGCGTCACACCGTGGCGCAGGCCAACGCCAAATTGGATGAGAAGGGCAAGTTCGTTAACGATCTCGTTTCCACTCGTCAGAACGGTGAATACATGTTGGCGCAGAACGAAGCGGTTGACCTTATCGACGTGTCACCAAAACAGCTGGTGTCTGTTGCGGCCTCGCTGATCCCATTCCTTGAGAATGACGACGCGAACCGCGCTTTGATGGGCTCCAACATGCAACGTCAGGCGGTCCCACTCTTGCAGGCGGAAGCCCCGCTTGTTGGTACGGGCATCGAAGAGGTTGTGGCCCGCGACTCTGGTGCGGCGATCATGGCAAAACGTGCAGGTATCATCGACCAAGTTGATGCATCACGTATCGTTATCCGTGCGACAGAAGATCTCGAACTGGGCGATGCTGGCGTTGACATCTACCGGATGCGCAAATTCCAGCGGTCCAACCAGAACACCTGCATAAACCAGCGTCCGCTGGTGAAAGTGGGTCAGCAGATCAAGAAGGGTGAAGTCATCGCCGACGGTCCATCCACAGATATGGGTGAACTGGCCCTTGGTAAGAACGTAGTCGTCGCGTTTATGCCTTGGAACGGCTACAACTACGAGGACTCCATCCTGATCTCTGAGCGGATCGTCCGCGACGACGTGTTCACATCCGTCCACATCGAAGAATTCGAAGTGGCCGCTCGTGACACGAAGCTTGGGCCAGAGGAAATCACACGCGACATTCCAAACGTCGGTGAAGAAGCGCTGCGCAACCTCGATGAGGCTGGCATCGTCTACATCGGTGCTGAAGTCGGGCCGGCTGACATCCTCGTTGGTAAGATCACACCAAAGGGCGAAAGCCCAATGACACCAGAAGAAAAGCTTCTGCGTGCCATCTTTGGTGAGAAAGCCTCTGACGTGCGTGACACATCCCTGCGCCTGCCGCCGGGTGACTTCGGCACGGTTGTTGAGGTCCGCGTCTTCAACCGCCACGGCGTTGAAAAAGACGAACGTGCCCTGCAGATCGAGCGTGAGGAAGTTGAACGCCTCGCCCGCGACCGCGACGACGAGTTGGTGATCCTTGACCGGAACATCTACGCCCGTCTGAAGGACATGATCCTCGGCAAAACAGCCGTAAAAGGTCCAAAAGGCTTCAAGGCCAACTCCAAGATCACTGAAGAGGTGCTCGAAGAGCTGTCTCACGGTCTGTGGTGGCAGTTGGCGCTGAAGGATGAAGCTGACGCGCAGGTCGTTGAAGCCCTGAACGAACAGTATGAAATCCAGAAGCGTGCAATGGACGCCCGTTTTGAGGACAAGGTCGAGAAAGTCCGCCGCGGCGATGACCTGCCACCAGGTGTGATGAAGATGGTCAAAGTCTTTGTTGCTGTGAAGCGTAAGCTTCAGCCAGGTGACAAGATGGCCGGTCGTCACGGGAACAAAGGTGTTATTTCCAAGGTTGTGCCTATGGAAGACATGCCGTTCCTCGCAGACGGCACGCCTGTTGACTTCTGTCTGAACCCGCTCGGCGTGCCATCCCGTATGAACGTCGGTCAGATTTTGGAAACACACATGGGCTGGGCCGCACGCGGTCTTGGCATTCAGATTGACGAAGCGATGGATGAATACCGCCGCTCTGGTGATCTGACACCTGTCCGCGAAGCTATGCGCATCGCTTACGGTGATGATGTCTATTCCGAAGGTCTGGAAGGCATGGGTGAGGATGACCTGCTTGAAGCAGCAGGCAACGTCACCCTCGGTGTTCCAATCGCAACGCCGGTCTTCGACGGTGCAAAGGAAAGCGACGTTAACGATAACCTCGTGAAAGCTGGCTTCGACGAGTCCGGTCAGTCGATCCTCTTCGACGGCCGCACAGGTGAACAGTTCAGCCGCCCAGTGACAGTCGGTGTCAAATACCTGCTGAAACTGCACCACTTGGTGGACGACAAGATTCACGCACGGTCCACGGGCCCTTACTCACTCGTCACGCAACAGCCGCTAGGTGGTAAAGCTCAGTTTGGTGGTCAGCGCTTCGGTGAGATGGAGGTCTGGGCACTGGAAGCATACGGCGCGGCTTACACGCTGCAAGAGATGCTGACCGTGAAGTCTGACGACGTTGCTGGCCGGACGAAAGTCTATGAAAGCATCGTCAAGGGCGAGGACAACTTTGAGGCTGGCGTCCCAGAGTCGTTCAACGTGCTTGTGAAAGAAGTCCGGGGCCTCGGCCTCAACATGGAACTCCTGGATGCCGAGGTGGATGAGTAAGGCCCCGGCCTTACTCCCCTAATCCCCAACGCACCCCATTCAAGGAATTGAAGATGAACCAGGAACTGACAAACAACCCGTTCAACCCGCTCACACCGGCGAAAACGTTTGACGAAATCAAGGTCTCTTTGGCCTCACCAGAACGGATCCTCTCTTGGTCCTTTGGTGAGATCAAGAAACCAGAAACCATCAACTACCGGACGTTCAAGCCTGAACGTGATGGCCTCTTCTGCGCACGTATCTTTGGCCCGATCAAAGACTATGAGTGCCTCTGCGGCAAATATAAGCGCATGAAGTATCGCGGCGTTGTCTGCGAGAAATGCGGTGTGGAAGTCACGCTGCAAAAAGTCCGTCGTGAGCGTATGGGCCACATTGAGCTTGCGGCCCCAGTGGCACACATTTGGTTTCTCAAGTCGCTGCCATCCCGCATAGGCCTGATGCTGGACATGACACTGCGCGATCTTGAGCGGATCCTCTATTTCGAAAACTACGTGGTGATCGAACCCGGTCTGACTGACCTGACATATGGTCAGCTGATGTCGGAAGAAGAGTTTTACGACGCGCAAGACACCTATGGCATGGACGCGTTCCAAGCCAACATCGGTGCCGAAGCGATCCGTGAGATGCTCTCCCAGATTGACCTTGAGTCTGAAGCAGAGCAGCTCCGCGCTGATCTGAAAGAGGCGACAGGTGAACTGAAGCCGAAGAAGATCATCAAACGTTTGAAGATCGTCGAAAGCTTTATTGAGTCCGGCAACCGTCCGGAATGGATGATCCTGACTGTCGTGCCAGTGATCCCACCAGAGCTGCGCCCACTGGTGCCGCTGGATGGTGGTCGCTTTGCGACGTCCGACCTCAACGACCTCTACCGTCGTGTGATCAACCGGAACAATCGTCTGAAGCGTCTGATTGAGCTTCGCGCACCTGACATCATCGTCCGCAACGAAAAGCGGATGCTGCAGGAATCCGTTGACGCCTTGTTCGACAACGGCCGTCGTGGTCGTGTCATCACAGGTGCCAACAAGCGTCCTTTGAAGTCACTCTCAGACATGCTGAAGGGCAAGCAGGGTCGCTTCCGTCAGAACCTTCTGGGTAAGCGCGTCGACTTCTCCGGCCGTTCGGTCATTGTGACCGGTCCGGAACTCAAGCTGCACCAGTGTGGTCTGCCAAAGAAGATGGCGCTCGAGCTTTTCAAGCCTTTCATCTACTCACGGCTTGAGGCCAAAGGTCTGTCTTCCACAGTCAAGCAAGCCAAGAAACTGGTCGAAAAAGAACGTCCAGAGGTGTGGGATATCCTTGATGAAGTGATCCGCGAACACCCAGTGATGCTGAACCGTGCGCCAACGCTGCACCGCCTTGGCATCCAAGCGTTCGAACCGGTTCTGATCGAAGGTAAAGCGATCCAGCTGCACCCGCTTGTCTGTTCTGCGTTTAACGCGGACTTCGACGGTGACCAGATGGCGGTTCACGTCCCACTATCGCTTGAAGCTCAGCTCGAAGCGCGTGTTCTGATGATGTCCACGAACAACGTTCTGTCACCGTCCAACGGTGCGCCGATCATCGTGCCATCCCAAGACATGATCCTTGGTCTCTACTACACGACCATCGAGCGTGAAGGCATGAAGGGCGAAGGCATGACCTTCTCCAACATTGAGGAAGTTGAGCACGCCCTAAACGCTGGCGAAGTGCACCTGCACGCGAAAGTCACAGCCCGTATCCCTCAGATCAATGAGGAAGGTCTTGAGGTGATGGAGCGGTTCGAAACCACTCCAGGCCGCTTGCGCCTTGGTGCGTTGCTGCCTTTGAATGCGAAAGCGCCGTTCGCACTTGTGAACCGTCTTCTGCGTAAGAAAGAAGTGCAGCAGGTCATCGACACGGTCTACCGTTACTGCGGTCAGAAAGAGTCCGTCATTTTCTGCGACCAGATCATGACGATGGGCTTCCGCGAAGCGTTCAAGGCTGGCATCTCCTTCGGTAAGGACGACATGGTCATCCCTGAAACGAAGTGGGATCTTGTCAACGAGACCCGTGAGCAAGTGAAAGACTTCGAACAACAGTACATGGACGGCCTGATCACTCAGGGTGAAAAGTACAACAAAGTTGTCGATGCTTGGTCAAAGTCGAACGACAAAGTTACTGACGCGATGATGGCGACCATTGGTGAGACACCAACGCTGGGAGATGGCTCTCAAGGTGAACCAAACTCGGTTTACATGATGGCTCACTCCGGTGCGCGTGGCTCCGTCACTCAGATGAAACAGCTGGGCGGCATGCGCGGCCTAATGGCTAAGCCGAACGGTGAAATCATCGAAACGCCAATTATCTCGAACTTTAAGGAAGGTCTGACCGTTCTTGAGTACTTCAACTCCACCCACGGTGCCCGTAAAGGTCTGTCGGACACGGCGTTGAAAACGGCGAACTCGGGTTACCTGACACGTCGTCTGGTGGACGTCGCCCAAGACTGCATCGTGCGCGAATTGGACTGCGGCACCGAAACAGCGATCACAGCAGAAGCTGCGGTCAACGACGGTGAAGTGGTCTCCTCTCTTGCGGAGCGTGTTCTGGGTCGTGTTTCAGCTGACGAAGTTCTCAAACCAGGCACAGACGAAGTGCTGGTCGAGAAGGGCGAACTGATCGACGAACGCAAAGCAGACATGATCGATGCCTCTGGTATCGCCAAAATGCGCATCCGCAGCCCGCTGACCTGTGAGTCAGAGGACGGCGTTTGTGCAACCTGCTACGGTCGTGACCTTGCCCGCGGTACCCGCGTCAACATTGGTGAGGCCGTCGGCATCATCGCGGCGCAGTCTATCGGCGAACCTGGGACACAGCTGACCATGCGGACTTTCCACATCGGTGGTGTTGCGCAGGGTGGTCAGCAGTCGTTCCTTGAAGCGTCTCAGACCGGTAAAGTCGAGTTCCGCAACGCAAACCTTCTTGCAAACAAGAATGGGGAGCAGGTGGTGATGGGCCGCAACATGGTTCTGGCGATCATGGGTCCAGACGGTGAAGAGCGTGCGAACCACAAGGTTGGCTATGGCTCTAAGGTCTTCGTCAAAGAAGGGGCAGAAGTTCTGCGCGGTGACAAGCTGTTTGAATGGGATCCATTCACACTGCCAATCATCGCTGAGAAGGCCGGTAAGGTGAAATACGTTGATCTCGTCAACGGTATCGCCGTACGCGAAGAAACCGACGACGCAACCGGTATGACACAGAAGATCGTGGCAGACTGGCGCGCAGCGCCAAAAGGCAATGAACTCGCACCAAAGATCATTGTCGCTGGCAAAGATGGTGAGCCTGTTCTTAAAGACGACGGCAACCCAGTGTCCTATGCGATGTCTGTGGATGCGGTTTTGTCGGTGGAAGATGGTGAAGACATCCAAGCTGGTGACGTTGTGGCGCGTATCCCTCGTGAGGGTGCCAAGACGAAAGACATCACCGGTGGTCTGCCACGTGTCGCCGAACTCTTTGAAGCCCGCCGTCCAAAAGATCACGCGATCATCGCCGAAATCGATGGTTACGTGCGGTTCGGCAAGGACTACAAGAACAAGCGCCGCATCGCGATTGAATCCTCTGAAGATCCAGAGACCAAGGTTGAATACATGGTGCCTAAGGGCAAGCACATCCCAGTTGCGGAAGGTGACTTTGTCCAGAAGGGCGACTACATCATGGACGGCAACCCAGCACCGCATGACATTCTTGCGGTCATGGGGGTCGAGGCCTTGGCGGACTACATGATCAACGAGGTTCAGGACGTCTATCGCCTGCAAGGTGTGAAGATCAACGACAAGCACATCGAAGTGATTGTGCGCCAGATGCTCCAGAAGTGGGAGATTCAGGATAGCGGTGACACCGTTCTTCTGAAAGGCGAGAACGTAGATAAGGCCGAGTTTGATGAGGCCAACGCCAAGGCACTGGCACGCGGTGACCGCCCAGCAACGGGTGAGCCGATCCTGCTGGGTATCACCAAGGCGTCCTTGCAAACACGTTCCTTCATCTCCGCAGCGTCGTTCCAAGAAACAACGCGCGTTCTGACCGAAGCATCGGTTCAGGGTAAGAAGGACAAGCTGATTGGCCTGAAAGAGAACGTAATCGTGGGTCGTCTGATCCCTGCTGGTACAGGTGGCGCAACACAGCGCGTCGCCCGCATCGCGGCAGAGCGTGACAACGTCGTCATCGAAGCACGTCGGGAAGAAGCTGAACAAGCTGCCCTTCTCGCCGCGCCTTCCATGGAAGATGACATTATTGGCGGTGACGAGTTCGACCAAATCATTGTCGACACACCAGAAAGCCGCGAAGAATAAAGCGGTTCATATGACCAAAAGAAGGGCTGCCAATTTGGCGGCCCTTTTTGTTTTGGGGCAAACACGTCTTTCAGCAATTTCACCCGTTGATGCGACGTGGGCTATACACGCCCGCAAATAGAGACTATGGCCCAGTTCTTTCCCGCCACTTGGTGACCCATGCAAGATTTCTCCGGCCTCCCCGATACTCTCTCAACCGCGCTGACCAAAAAGGGATACAGCGGTTTGACGCCCGTTCAGCAGGCGGTCACAGACGATGCCTTGGCTGGCAAAGATTTGCTGGTCTCCGCCCAGACGGGCTCAGGCAAAACCGTGGGCTTCGGTCTGGCAATGGCCTCCGACGTGTTGGACGACGCCGGTCGGTTTGGGCGCCCCGCTGCCCCGCAAGCCGCCGTCATTGCGCCAACGCGCGAACTGGCCTTGCAAGTGCGCCGCGAATTTGACTGGCTCTTTGCGGAGGCAGGCATCGTCACCGCCTCCGCCGTTGGTGGTATGGATGCGCGGACCGAACGACGCGCAATCGAACGCGGCGCGCATTTGATCGTCGCCACACCGGGGCGTCTGCGCGACCACATCGCCCGGGGTGTGATCGACATGAGCGATCTAAAAACGGTCGTTCTGGATGAGGCGGATGAAATGCTCGACATGGGCTTTTCCGAAGACCTTGAATTCATCCTTGATCACACGCCAAAATCCCGTCGCACGCTCATGTTCTCCGCCACCGTGCCGCGCGGCATCGCAAAGCTGGCGCAGACCTATCAGAATGAAGACGCGGAGCGGCTCAAGGTCGGCAGCGCCGAAAAACAGCATGCGGATATCAAATATAGCGCGCTCAATGTTGCCCCATCGGACATCGAAAAAGCGATCATCAACCTACTGCGCTACCATGATGCACAAACTGCGATAATCTTTGCCAACACCCGCTCTATGGTGGCCCGTCTGACGGCCAAGTTTTCCAACCGTGGGTTTTCTGTCGTCTCGCTCTCTGGCGAACTCAGCCAAGCCGAACGCACCAACGCCATGCAAGCGCTGCGCGATGGGCGGGCGCAGGTCTGTGTCGCAACCGATGTCGCAGCCCGTGGCATCGACCTGCCCGGATTGGAATTGGTGATCCACGCCGATCTGCCCTCCAATGCCGAAGCCTTGCTGCACCGCTCCGGACGGACGGGTCGGGCAGGGCGCAAAGGCAACTCCATCCTGATCGTGCCGGGGCGTCAGCGGTCCAAAGCACAACGTCTACTGAAATTCGCTAAACTCGACGCAGAATGGGGCATACCCCCGTCGGCGGAGGCGGTTTTGGCAAAAGATGAGGAGCGGATCGCGTCCAACCCCGCATTGGACGAGCCGTCAAGCGCCGAAGAATTAGCCTTCGCCGAACGTCTGCTTAATGGACGCACGCCCGAACAGATCGCCGCCGCATACCTGCGCCTCTACCGTGAACGCCACTCCGCTCCCGAAATTCTTGGCGCATTGCCCGAACCTGGCCACCGCAAACCCCGCGACCATGCGGAGTTCGGGCCGAGCACATGGTTTTCCCTCAACTTGGGCCGCAAGCATCGCGCCGAACCGCGCTGGTTGCTCCCCATGCTCTGTCGCAATGCAGGCCTGTCAAAAAGCGCAATCGGCGCAATCCGCGTCCAGTTCCAAGAAACCTTTGTCGAGATTGCAAATGATGCCATCGCGGCGATGAAGCAGGAACTCGGTCCGGAGATGAGCTTGGAACAGGGCGCAGCCCTGACCGAGTTGTCCGGTGCACCTGACTTCGACGCCTCCCCCAAAGGACCACCAGCCGACACATTATGGACCGGCAAGCCGCCACAAAAACGCAAACCGCGCACAGAGGACAAGCCGAAGGCACCCCACAAGCCAAAGCAAGCGAAAGACGAGGGGCGGAAACCGTCAAAGCCGAAGAAAGACAAAGCCCCTGAAAAGCGGGGGGAGAAGCCACCTTTCAAAGGCAAGCCGCCTTCAAAGCCTAAAGAGTCGAAGCGCCGCCCTGACGCTGCCGATACGTCAAAATCCCTAAGGTCCGGAAAAGTGCGTCACACCTCCAAAGGCAAAGGACCGCAATCGCGCACGGGCAAGGGCGGCGACGCACGCCCCTTCCGCAAACGGTCCAAGCCGCAGGGCCGTTGACAGCTAATAACGACGACGCATGGTCGCGTTTGATATGGCGCGGCCTGCCATGACAGGTTAGCGCTAAGTTTATGGAAATCCCGTCCGAGAATATGCGCGGCGCGATCTTAATGACCGCGTCCATGACCGCTTACACTGTCAACGATGCGTTCTTCAAAGCCCTGTCGGACGAGCTTCCGCTGTTTCAAGCCATCTTCGTCCGCGGGATCGCGGTTGTGGCCTGCCTGACGGTTGCGGGGATCATCCTTGGGCAATTAACCTTGCGCCAAAGCAAGCGGGACTGGTTCTTCATCCTCGCCCGCGCTGTGTTTGAGTTGGGGGCTGCGTTCCTTTTCCTGCTTGCCCTCATCAACATGCCCATCGCTAATGTCACTGCGATCCTGCAAGCGCTGCCGCTGACGGTCAGCCTTGCGGCGGCGGTCTTCTTGGGCGCTACAATCGGATGGCGCCGGCTTGCAGCGATTTTCATTGGCTTCATCGGCGTGCTGCTCATCATCAAACCGGGCAGCGATGGCTTTAATGTCTATGCGCTCTACGCCTTGGCCGCCGTGGGCTTTGTCACCGCCCGCGACATCCTCGTGCCCAAAATCTCCAAAGAGGTACCAACAATGGTTGTCGCATGGGCCACAGCCGTTGTGGTGATGCTGGGCGGCGGGGCAATGTCGCTCACCGAAACCTGGCAACCGCTCTCCACCCTTGGCCAGCTGCAAATGGCGGGCGCTGTGATCGCCATCCTCGGCGGTTCGATCTTTTCCATCGTTGCCATGCGCCACGGCGATATCGCCTTCGTTGCGCCTTTCCGCTACTCTGGATTGATCGCAGCAGTGATCGTCGGCTTCGTCTTTTTTAGCGAATTCCCCGACACCCTCACCATCATTGGGTCGCTCATCGTTGTGGGCACCGGAATCTTCACGCTCTACCGCGACAACCGCATTGCAAAACGCACGCAAATCGAAGCAGACAGCGCATTCAATTAGCGCCTGTTGACAGGTTCACCGACTCCTTCTATACGCCGCTCATCCGAGCCAGAGGCCTTATTCTCTTGCTTGAATCAAAATTGAAGTGGTCAAGAACCGAGCTACTGTTGCTTTGTTCCTCTGAATACTCACCGCACCAAACCTCCGGTAAGGGTTTGACTGCGGAATTGTTGTGCTTTTCGCATGCGAGGGGCATTTGCCGAAGAAACCTCGCGCCGTCAAAAGCGCACAACATGTGAATAGATGGGAACATCAAACGATGCCAACGATTCAGCAGCTGATCCGCAAACCGCGCCAGCCGAAAGTAACACGATCCAAGTCCCTCCATATGGAAGGATGCCCTCAGAAACGCGGCGTTTGCACCCGCGTTTACACAACAACTCCTAAGAAGCCGAACTCCGCGATGCGGAAGGTTGCAAAGGTTCGCCTGACCAACGGTTTCGAAGTCATTTCCTACATCCCAGGTGAAAGCCACAACCTTCAGGAACACTCCGTGGTTCTGATCCGTGGCGGCCGTGTGAAAGACCTTCCAGGTGTGCGTTACCACATCCTGCGCGGTGTTCTGGATACGCAGGGTGTTAAAGACCGTAAGCAACGCCGTTCGAAGTACGGCGCGAAGCGTCCTAAGTAAGGGTAGAATAACATGTCACGTCGTCACGCCGCTGAAAAACGCGAAGTTCTGCCAGACGCCAAGTTTGGTGATATCGTTCTGACAAAGTTCATGAACAACCTCATGATCGACGGTAAGAAATCCGTCGCTGAAAAAATCGTCTACAACGCTTTTGATCGCGTTGAAGACAAGCTGAAGAAAGCCCCTGTTGAGGTTTTCCACGAAGCGCTCGACAACATCAAACCGAACCTTGAGGTTCGCTCCCGCCGCGTGGGTGGTGCGACATATCAGGTTCCTGTTGATGTCCGCCCAGAGCGTCGCGAAGCACTGGCCATCCGTTGGATGATCGCCGCTGCGAAAAACCGCAACGAAAATACAATGGAAGAGCGTCTCGCTGGCGAACTTCTGGACGCTGTGAACAACCGGGGCGCGGCTGTGAAAAAGCGTGAAGACACTCACAAGATGGCTGAAGCGAACAAAGCGTTCAGCCACTATCGCTGGTAAGAGGAAGCAGTACCAATGGCACGCGAATATCCCCTCGAACTTTACCGTAACTTCGGGATCATGGCTCACATCGATGCGGGTAAAACTACCTGTTCCGAGCGTATCCTGTACTACACTGGTAAAGAGCATAACATCGGCGAAGTGCACGATGGTGCAGCAACCATGGACTGGATGGAGCAAGAGCAGGAGCGTGGCATCACGATCACTTCTGCGGCGACAACCACATTCTGGGAACGCACAGAAGACGGCGAAACAGCCGACACGCCTAAGCATCGCCTGAACATCATCGACACACCGGGCCACGTTGACTTCACAATCGAAGTTGAGCGTTCCTTGGCTGTTCTCGACGGCGCTGTTTGTGTTCTCGACGCCAACGCTGGTGTTGAGCCTCAGACAGAAACAGTTTGGCGTCAGGCGGACCGCTACAAGGTTCCACGCATGGTCTTCGTCAACAAGATGGACAAGATCGGCGCTGACTTCTTCAACTGTGTGAACATGATTGAAGACCGTACAGGCGCACGTGCGATCCCAGTTGCATTCCCAATCGGTGCGGAAAATGAACTAGAAGGTCTCGTAGACCTCGTCACTATGGAAGAGTGGCTGTGGCAGGGCGAAGACCTTGGCGCATCTTGGGTCAAAGCTCCAATTCGTGACAGCCTGAAAGATCAGGCCGACGAATGGCGCAACACGCTCGTTGAAGCTGCTGTTGAGCAGGACGATGACGCGATGATGGAATACCTTGAAGGTAATGAGCCTGACGTCTCAACACTGCGCGCGTTGGTCCGCAAGGGCTGCCTGTCTATGGCATTCGTTCCAGTGCTCGGCGGTTCTGCGTTCAAGAACAAAGGCGTTCAGCCACTGCTCAACGCTGTGATCGACTATCTGCCGTCACCTTTGGACGTTGTCGACTACATCGGCTTTAAGCCAGGCGACGAAACCGAAGAGCGCAACATCGCACGTCGCGCTGACGACGACATGGCGTTCTCCGCGCTGGCGTTCAAAATCATGAACGACCCATTTGTGGGCTCCCTCACGTTCACACGGATCTACTCCGGTACGTTGAGCAAGGGCGACACAATGCTCAACTCCACCAAGGGGAACAAAGAGCGTGTGGGCCGCATGATGATGATGCACTCCAACGATCGTGAAGAGATTGATGAAGCTTTCGCAGGTGACATCATCGCGCTCGGTGGTCTGAAGAACACCACAACCGGTGACACGCTCTGTGCGCAGAACGATCCAGTTGTCCTTGAGACAATGACGTTCCCAGATCCAGTGATCGAGATCGCCGTTGAGCCGAAGACAAAAGGCGACCAAGAGAAGATGGGCATCGCGCTTCAGCGTCTGTCCGCCGAAGATCCATCCTTCCGCGTGGAAACTGACCTCGAAAGCGGTCAGACCATCATGAAGGGTATGGGCGAACTTCACCTCGATATTCTCGTTGACCGCATGAAGCGTGAATTCAAGGTTGAGGCGAATATCGGTGCTCCTCAGGTGGCCTATCGTGAGACCATCGGTCACGCGGTTGAGCATTCCTACACCCACAAGAAACAGTCCGGTGGTTCCGGTCAGTTTGGTGAGGTGAAGCTGAACATCATTCCAACAGAGCCGGGCGAAGGCTACTCCTTCGAGTCGCTCATCGTTGGTGGTGCGGTTCCAAAGGAATACATCCCAGGTGTTGAAAAGGGCATTCAGTCCGTGATGGACAGCGGTCCTTTGGCTGGCTTCCCTGTGATCGACTTCAAGGTGCAACTGCTGGACGGTAAGTTCCATGACGTTGACTCCTCCGTCCTCGCCTTCGAAATCGCCGCACGCATGTGTATGCGTGAAGGCATGAAGAAAGCGGGCGCGAAACTTCTTGAGCCAATCATGAAGGTGGAGGTCATCACACCAGAAGAATACACCGGTGGTATCATCGGTGACCTGACATCCCGTCGGGGTCAGGTTTCTGGTCAGGACACACGCGGCAATGCCATCGCAATCGACGCAATGGTGCCACTGGCGAACATGTTCGGCTACATCAACACATTGCGCTCCATGTCTTCGGGCCGCGCTCAGTTTACGATGCAGTTCGACCACTACGACCCAGTGCCGAACAACATCTCTGAAGAAATTCAGGCGAAATACGCTTAATGGATTGGCGGGTGCGTCCCGCCATCCCCAATCCATTCGACTAATAAGGAGGCCATCATGGCTAAGGAAAAGTTTGAACGCACGAAGCCGCACGTGAACATCGGCACGATTGGTCACGTTGACCACGGCAAGACCACGTTGACAGCGGCGATCACGAAGCAGTTCTCGAAAGAGTTCAAGGCTTATGACG
>NZ_CBFIEO010000027.1:0-12190 GCF_965661665.1 Cognatiyoonia sp.
CCTGGTCAGTCTTTGGCACGACAAAACTTAGTTGCTGACTTTAACGGTGACGATATTCCTGACCTGTTCGTTGCAGATCATGCAATTGGTCATCACGATGGCATTAGAGACAGTTATTTTTTGAGCCAACCCAATGGAACTTGGATGGAAAGCTCAAACACACATCTGAACGATCCAAACTATCAGATTTTTGATCACGGTGGCGCAGTTGGGGACATAGATGCAGATGGAGACGTAGACATTGTCCTCACCGAACTTGCAAACAAGCTGACTTGTTGGATCAATGATAGCTCTGGATCCATGTCTAGGCGGACATGTGGCGATGTTAATGCGTTCGCTATTGAGCTAGGAGATATGGATGGAGATGGTGACCTCGATTTGGTTCATGCTGGTCATGAATATGGAGGCTCTTCTCCAACAGGTATTGCTTTGAACGATGGTCGCGGCAATTTCACCCGTTCTGTTCGGTTGCCTACAATTGAGAGTTGGGGAACAGTCCCTGAATTGGGCCTATGGGACCTAGATACGGATGGCGATCTGGACATAATTTTGTCACGTGCGGGTATCTTATACGTTGGCACCGGTGTGCAAGTAATCGAGAACCTCGGCGACGGCTCCTATGGTTCCTCCTTCTATCCAATTGTTACTGCGCCAGATGGCTATGTTGCAGAACATGAAGGCAATGAATGGAACAATTTTATTGAAAACTTCCGATTTCATGATGTTGATAGGGATGGCCTTGTCGACGTGGCATTTATTGGCGGTGGGGGCGATGATCAACAAAACGCTCAGTTGGTGAGAAGGGCGTATCTCAAAAATCTTGGTGGATTGGCGTTTTCACATATTCCGGCAAATGATCCCACGAACCATGTGCTTCGTGTTCCTGAGAGCCTATTTGATGGAGACGGCAGCCGAGGCATAATTCTCAACAACGCTAGTATTCCCTTCGGCAATATCCACAGCGCGGCATTTAATGATTTCGTTGGTGACCACTCTGATCAGTCGTTCTCCATGGATGATTTCTTTACCTTAGCTTCACCAATCGAGTTGCCAACGTCTGGTGCGGTCATCACAGCAATGGGTAATCTAGAGATCCATGATCGTGTTTTAGCGGGCAAATATGATGTTGTTATCGAGTGGGCCGGTCGAGAATTCGTCGCGACATTTTGCCAAGAATATTACCCTCAATTCGACTTTCTTGCGAACCGGCTGGTGTTGGGAGCGGATCAGGGTTTTGGTGGTTTTGATGAATTGGCGCAGTTCGCAACCAACTCTTGTGCATTCTATCAAGGACGTGTCGCTGTCGGTGCTTGGGAAGCTGACCCTTCCATTTCTGTGACCGGTTTGGATGCCATTTTAAACGATCTAAACCGTCAAGAAGTTGGACTAGAGTTGATTGTTAAAATGCCAATGCTAACCGACGAGCAGCGCATAGAGGTGCTAACTACTGTGGGTGGCCAAGTTGTAGATATGCTTGGGAGTGAACAAGGCATTGAGGTGGTGGAAGGCAACGGTCAGTCCGGCTCAGATGAAACATCAAGCTCGGTTTTCCACACCAACTCTGCCGAGGCAGTTTGTAGTAACGGCGAACAGGCTGCATTTCATGTTTATCGCACTGGGTCGGATCAATGGTTTGTATACTTGCAGGGTGGTGGTCTAGCATCAGACGCTGAGGAGTATTTGTCTCGCGTCCCAAGCTGGACGACACCCCGCACTCAACCGGGCTATCTTCAAGACATGCCCGCCGTCGAAGATTTTCTCAACAAAGGCTACAATGTGGCAGTAATCCCCTATTGCTCGAATGACCTATACCAAGGTTCTCACACGCACACTATCCGTGGTGAAACGGTGTATTTCCGGGGACGAGCAATAGTAGAGGATGTCATCGACCAATTGGCTCCTGACCTGTCGGCTGCATCTCGTTTAGTATTTGGTGGCTCGAGTGCCGGAGCAATTGGATTGGGTTACAATGCTGACTTGATTAGTCAATTTGAAAACCCATACCTGCTGGTAGACAGTTTTTGGCTCGATACTGAATCCAGAGCTGTCCGAGATGGTTGGAGTGGGCCTAATTGGGATGCAATCGAACAGTTTGTATATGCCAACATGCCACAACACTGTGGATCACAATGGGCTAGTTGTTTTCCACAAAAGACACATTTTGACCGATATGGGTTTGAGAACGTGTTCTTCATTTGGAATATGGGCGATCCTTACATGAGAGGTGATACCAACGCTAATCGAGCGAGCATAGAAAGTGATCTTGCTTATTATGGACATGGTCTATCCATCCAAAATGGTGAAACTTTACATCCGGACTACGCGGATTTGGTTCACGGAATGCTTGTAAATGAGTTCTACGACTTCCCGATGAGTGGTGGATCTTTGAAAGAGCGGCTATGGGCCTGGTTGAACTAATTGATCTTACTCTCGAATGATGACCTGCAAAAAACTGCTGGCACCAATCCAAGAGGTGCCCGCCTGTATTTATAGAATCATGAGTAGATTGTGCCTGTGGTTTGGGGCACGCCAGTCCACTCCTTGGTGGTTACGATGAGCCAAGAAAACTCTCTTATCAAATTGCCCTATTTGGACCCATAAGCGCTGACGTAAGACAAACCTACATGCTTCATTGCGCGCCAAGGTCGGCTGAGCGCAGTTGAAGCTACAACCAAGAGATGCCTCGAGTCTCCAAGCGGCCCTGCACACGGCTAGGGTAGTCGGAAACAATCGCGTCAACACCAAAGTCGATCATTCGGTCGATGTCTTCTCGTTCGTTCACCGTCCAAACCGCCACCACAAGACCCAGCTTGTGTGCGTTGGCGACGGTCTCGGCAGTCACATCATTTACATAGGGACACCAAAGCGATCCACCGGCTTTGGCGACTAACGAAGGGATTTGGTGTTCGCGACCCGAAAAGTCTGGAGAGATGGACTTGGATGAGTCTTCGCCCACTTCGTCATCGTTATCGGGGAGTTGAGTGAGAAACGAGGTAGGGAATTCGGGTGCTTGATCCTGGCATTCGGCAAGCAAATTCCAATCAAAACTGTGAAGCAATGTGCGGTCCTGCATCCCAGCGGCGCGGACTTCGGCCACAACGCGGCTCACAAGCTCTTTGCGACATGCCTGATCGTGTGCGAATTCCGGGTCGGACTTAATTTCAAGCATGAGGTGCGCCGCATCGAACAGTGGTTGGTTTACGCAGTCGAGGAGCTCCACCAATCGCGGCACACGCAAGCCGTCCACCCTGGCCTGATCTGGGAAACGGCGTCCATAGGCGCTGGAGACATCAACCCGGCCGACGTCAAACCTCTGAAGCTGTTCCCATGTGACATCTGAGACCTTGGGTTCATCCTTCAGGAAGTTTCCGGCGCCATCTCGGAATGTGGGCGCGTGCAGTCGGTGATTGTGCGTGATAACCGGAACTTCGTCAGCGGTCAGAACCACATCAAATTCAAGCAAATATGCGCCCGTGGACATCGCAAACACAAAGCCCATCATAGTGTTTTCTGGCAAAATTCCGCGTGCGCCGCGATGCCCGACCACTCGGGTCACACCGTCTCGGCCACGAAACGCGTCCACCGCCGGAAATGGGCTCACGCCGTCAGCCTTTGACCCGTCGAAGGTTCAAACAAATGGATGTGCGCCGGGTCAATCGCAAACCGTCTTGTTGCCCCTTTGTCTCCGATTGCGTGGACGCCTGGCAGGCTTGCGGTAATGGCGCTCCCAGAGCTGCTCAGACGGCCGTGCAGCAGTGTGTTTGCACCCAGCGGTTCTGACATCTGAATATGCGCCTCAACGGGGCCCTGTTCGTCGGCGACAAGGTGTTCCGGGCGCATCCCCAATCTCACCGGTCCGTCGTCCCCATGCCCCGGCCCAATTCGAGCCCCCCCGAGCATCACGTCGCCGCCCACAACATCTGCGTCAAAGACATTCATGGCAGGGCTGCCGATGAACTGGGCGGCAAACAAAGTACGCGGCGTCTCGTATACCTCCAGCGGCGAGCCGACTTGTTCCGCGACGCCGCCATTCATAACAATCATCCGGTCAGCCATTGTCATGGCCTCGACCTGATCATGGGTCACGTAGAGCGATGTTATGCCCAGGTTTTCCTGCAACTCACGGATTTCCAGTCGCATCTGGACGCGTAGCTTTGCATCTAGGTTCGAGAGAGGTTCGTCAAAGAGGAACACCGCCGGTTCACGCACAATGGCGCGACCCATTGCAACGCGCTGACGTTGACCGCCTGACAGTTGGCGGGGCTTTCGATCCAGCAGAGCGTCGAGCTGTAAAAGTCTAGCCGCCTCTTCCACTTTCGCGTTTATTTGATCTTTGGGCATACCGGCGATCTTGAGCCCGTAGCCCATGTTCTGGCGGACCGACATATGCGGATAGAGCGCGTAGTTCTGGAACACCATCGCAATATCGCGATCCATCGGCTCTTTGTCATTGGCGCGCTCGCCGCCAATCAGAACGTCGCCCGACGTGACCGTTTCAAGCCCTGCAACCATCCGCAACAAAGTCGACTTACCACACCCCGATGGACCGACGATTACGATGAATTCCCCATCTTCGATGTCCATGTTGATTCCATGGATCACATCAGTGGCACCAAAGCTTTTCTTCACGTTCTTAAGGTTGACTGTTGCCATTTTATTTCTCGCTATCGACCAGTCCGCGGACGAAGAGTTTTTGCATCGAGACCACAACAATCACGGGTGGGATCATCGCCAGAATTGATGTCGCCATGATCGTCGGCCAATGCGCAAAGTCATCGCCTGAGGGGAACATTTGCTTGATGCCCATTACGATGGTATTCATTTCTGGATCGGTCGTTATGAGCAGCGGCCAAAGGTATTGGTTCCACCCATAAATGAACAAAATCACAAAGAGTGCCGCGATGTTTGTGCGGCTCATGGGGACGACGATATCAATGAAGAAACGCATTGGTCGGGCACCATCCACGCGCGCCGCTTCCGCAAGTTCGTCCGGAATGGTTAGGAAAAACTGACGAAAAAGGAACGTCGCGGTTGCAGAGGCAATGAGCGGAAAGATCAACCCTGAATAACTGTTGAGCATTCCAAAGCCGGCGACGACCTCAAATGTCGGAACGATGCGGACTTCGACCGGCAGCATGAGTGTGATGAATATCATCCAAAAGAATGTCGTCCGGCCGGGAAAGCGGAAATAGACAATCGCAAAAGCGCTCAGCAGAGAAATGACGATTTTACCGACAGCGATCCCAATCGCCATCACAAGGCTGTTTATCATCATGGTGCCGACAGGCACGTTAACGCCTGAGAACAACGCATTCTTATAGTTGATGAGGAACTGATCTCCTGGCCATACGGGCATGGGCGGGCGGATGATGTCCGCCTGCGTGACCGTGGATGCAACGAATGCCAGCCAGATCGGGAAGAAGATGATCAATACGCCGAAGATCATAAAAGCATGCGTCAGCCATATGCCGACACCGCGTTTTTCAACCATTCCACTGTGCTGCGCCATCAGTAGTGCACCCTCTTTTCAATGTACTTGAATTGGATGACCGTCAGAAGGCCGACGACCACAAGCAAGATCACAGACTGGGCAGACGACGAGCCCAAATCCTGACCGACAAAACCGTCCGAGAAGACTTTGTAGACGAGAATTGTCGTGGACTGTTGCGGCCCACCCGAGGTGATGGTGTGGATCACGCCGAAGGTTTCAAAAAACGAATAGACGATGTTCACGACCAACAGGAAAAACGCAGTCGGTGTGATCAGCGGCAACACAATCCCAAAGAAACGCCGCCAGAAATGTGCGCCATCAATGGCGGCGGCCTCAATCACCGAGCGTGGGACCGACTGCAAAGCTGCAAAGAAGAAGAGGAAGTTGTAGCTGATGCGACCCCAAGCGGATGCGACGACAACAAGCCCCATTGCCTCGCCGCCGTTCAAGACATGGTTCCAGTCATATCCCAATTGCCCGAGATACCACGACACGACGCCGACGCGCGTGTTGAACATGAACAGCCACAAAACACCGGCGACCGCTGGGGCGACGGCGTAGGGCCAGATCAGCATTGTTCGATAAACGCCCGAACCTTTGATCAACCTGTCGGCGACGACGGCCAGGAACAGGGCCGGGACCATGCTGCAGACGGTGACCAGAATGGAAAAGAAAGCCGTCGTTAAAAACGACGCGCGATAGAACCTATCGCTCAGAAGAAACTCGAAATTTCCCAGGCCGACAAACTGCGAAGACAAGCCGAAGGGATCCGGAATAAACAGCGACTGCCATATCGCTTGCACGGCCGGGTAGAAGAAGAAAACGGCCGAGATCAGGACCTGCGGCGCGATCAATGCCAGAGGCAGGAGCCAGCCACGAAATGTGACGCGTTTTTCCATGGGCCGTTCCGGTACGAAAGGACTGGGCGTCTCGCCCCGATTGGATCACAGGGGCGAGACGATCTTCACTTAGCGGTTGGCACTTTCAAAACGGCGCAGCAGTGCATCGCCGCGCTCTTTCGCGCTATCCATCGCTTCTTGTGCGGTTTTGTCACCCGACCATATGGCCTCGAGCTCTTCATCGATGATCCCGCGGATTTGATCAAAGGACCCAAGGCGCAAACCTTTCGAGTTTGCTGTCGGCTGCTTTGCAGTCATCTGGATGACAGCAATGTCGGTGCCTGGATTTTCATCATAGAAACCAGCGGCCCGCGTCGCGTCGCCAGCCTCGGCGGTGATCGGAAGATAGCCGGTATTCTGGTGCCAAGCTGCCTGAACGTCAGAGCTCGACAAGAAGCTCAGGAACTCTCCTACACCCTTGTATTCTTCAGCTTCATGACCGGACATGACCCACAAAGAAGCGCCACCAATGATGGTGTTTTGAGGTTCATCCGCTACGGCTTTCCAGTAAGGAAGTGGACGCACTTCAAAATCAAACTCTGCCTCGGCGTTGATACCCGCGTACCCAGCGGAGCTTTCTGTAAAGAGAGCACATTCGCCAGAGCGGAAGTTCGCACCACCTTCATTGCGGCGGCCTGTATAAATGAACTTACCGTCCTGAGCCCATTCCTGCATGGCCGACAGGTGCGCAACCTGCGCCGGGCCATTCAGCATAAGCTCAGTATCAAGTCCGGCAAATCCGTTGTCTTTGCTGGCGAACGGTACGTCATGATAGGCCGAGAAATTCTCAAGGTGAATCCAGCTTTGCCACGCTGTAACCAATGGGCAGTCTTCGCCACCCGCCTTCAATGCGTCCAGCGCCCCACCAACATTCTCCCAGGTGGAAAGATCCATGTCTGGGTCAACACCAGCAGCTTCAAACGCGTCGCGGTTTACCCAAAGAACAGGGGTTGATGAGTTGAAAGGCAAGGACAACATGTCGCCTTCTGTCGTCGTGTAGTAGCCCTTCACCGAGCCAATATAGGCATCGGGATCAAACGTGGCCCCACTTTCGGCCATCACTTCGTAGACTGGCCGAATGGCGCCCCCGGCGGCCATCATGGTCGCGGTACCAACCTCGAATACCATCAGAATATGGGGCTGCTCCTGCGCGCGGAACGCAGCAATGCCTGCGTTCAGCGTCTCAGAATAATTGCCTTTGTGGCTTTGCACGACTGTGTAGTCGCTTTGGCTTGCGTTGAAGTCTTCGACCTGTGCAGCAACGAGTTCGCCCAGGCGGCCCGTAAAGGCGTGCCAGAACTGAACTTCTATTTGCGCCGATGCCGCAATTGGCGTCAGCATTGTGGACACGGCTGCTAAGCCGAGCAAATGCGTTTTCATATTTTCCTCCCTTGCGCCGCGTTGGGCGCTTATGGCGTTGTGAACAGCTGGTACGCTGACGGTGCCCTTCGTGGCTAAAGACTACCTTGATTCAGGCATAATGCAAGGTGCTTCATGCTTGATGTTTTATAACATTATGTTATGTATTTTGAATACGCCGAAACCTGGCAACGACATGAAACACAGCAAAACCCCACGCATTCGCCAGCTTGAGGCACTCGTATCCGTCATCAGTAACGGCTCTATGACATCTGCGGCCGCAGACATGGGCATCAGCCAGCCGGCCATAAGCCGTCTGCTTTCCGATTTGGCAAAAGACTTCGACTTTCAGTTGTTTAATAAACGAGACGGGCAGCTCGTACCGTCGCAGGAAGTCCGGCTGCTCGAGCCCGATATCCGGCGTGTGATCGAGTTGATGCAGCAAATTGCAGGGGCAAGTTCGGAAATCACCAAACGCAAAGCGGGTCACATTCGCATCGCGTGTTTGCCTGGCTTCGCCACCAGCCACCTTCCGTCTGTTGTCGCGGAATTTCTATGCGAACGGCCGGGCATATCGATGACAATCGAACCCGACCGACCGGAAAGAATCCTCGAGTGGATGGTCACAGAGCAGTACGACTTTGGAATCACCGATGGTTTCTTCGGGCATCCCGCAGTGGACCGGACCGATATCAATGTGCGCACAGTGTGCATTTTTCCAAAAGATCATGATCTGGAGCGACTGGAACACGTGCGTCCACAAGACCTCAGGAAAGAACGCATCATACATACCCGCAAGGACAGCGTGTTCTTTCAGGAGCTGGAACGCTGCTTTAGGGAAGATCAGACTGAGCTCCTATCCTACATCGAAGTCCGGCAGTTTACAGCCGCCTGCGAGCTTGTTTGCCACGGCGCAGGTGTTTCCGTCGTCAGCGAGCTCGATGCTGCCAAGTATGTCGATCTGGGTTTGGATTTCCGACCTTTCCATCCAAAACTTCCCCACGTCATCTCTCTCGTCAGACCCAGCCATAAGATGCCGTCACTCATTGCTCTTGAGTTTATGGAAGACTTCATCACCAGCCTTGATCCGTATCTTATTTGAGTTCGCCTTCAGGCTTCTTTGTCCGCACAGTTTCAGTTCGCCACACTCTTGGTTTTGCTCCCGCAGCGAAAGTCCGGAATGACGGGCCGCGCTGCAGCATCGAGGAGACGAGCCAAGAGTCCGCAAAGAGCCGTCCCCGATGGTAACTGTGTAGCCCAGTCTGTGGATGCTGCGTTTTCACAAATGGCTGCGAAGAGCCCAAACATGCTCATTGGTCACAATGCAGCAATGACTGCTGCCGGAACTTTCCAGTCAGCGACATTTGCTTCGCTGACCGGTATCGTTTGGAGCTTGCTTACTGCAGTTGAAGGTTTTCAGCAGAAGATTTGCCGCTCATGCGATCTTCCACAATTTCAAACATAACCTTCGCGCCTTCTTTCAGGCTATCGAGGCCAGAGCGCTGAACCGCGCTGATATGGACGAACGTGTCACCGGTGCCGTTATCCAGCTCAATGAAGCCGTAGCCTTTGGTTTCGTTGAACCATTTTACAGTGCCTTTAGTCATGAGGTTTTCCTTTCAATGACGATTTGTGCCCGCCAGGATTGGCTGGGCTGCTTGCTGCTCTCAGGCAGCAGATTTCGTGAACTCACCGATGTTGGAGAACATACGGTTTAAGCCATCTCGGGCATGTTCCGGGTCGATCTTATGTTGTGGGTGAAAATCCCGCTTGCGGGATATGCTCCGCACAGGCGCTGGGGGCGCTGTCCGGCTTTCGGCATTGCCGAGGATTTTTCTGTTGGTCAATCGTATTTGGTCTCATGCCTTACAAGCGATCAATCGCCGTTGGCACTTGGTCTCTCTAATCTTCTAGGAAGCTCGTAGAAATAGCCGCCGTCGTTTATTTGCTCTCATGGAGCTACTCAAGACAACGATCTGGGGATCACGGACGAGAATACTTTACCGCTGATTTGGTCATCCACACGCGGCGTTGTCATTCAGCTAGAAGACACAGGTGAAGAAAGCAACAACTCATTTCAAAGCAGACATTGGCGCAAGGTCACAAAAGTCCGCTTCGTCCCGCAAAGCAGACCTTGGCCGCATCGTTTCTGGATGCCTGCCATGCGGTACTTTTCCGACCTTCAGGATGCCTAGTTAAATGTCGGCTTATGCCAATTGAAGATAGTTGGTTGCAGCATATAATCACTTCATCGGCCCTCGCGGCTGACATTCATTCCCACTTGATATGCATCGCCTCCGGTCCCCATGCATCAGGAAGTGCAAAGCCATCCCTGAATGGATCGTCGGGGTCTAGTGCAAGTTGGCTCATGCCATAGGTCCAGCACCGTCCGCTGACGTTGGGGAGAACTGCGGTTTTTCCATCGACTTCCGTCTCGCCTGTCAAGCTGACCCTGAATCTGGACCCAATGATTGAAACCGTAGTCATTTCCTCGCCAACCGCAAGTTCACCGCGTTTGTGAAGGACAGCGGAAATGGCGGAGCTGCCTGTGCCGCAAGGGGAGCGGTCAACGCGACCTGGCCAAAGCGTGCAGCAAGTGCGTATAGTATTCGCATCCAGCCTTTCGACAAATATCGCATAAGCGATGTGATCAATAGACGGAATTTCCGGGTGCTGCACGTCATACGCGGCGTTTGCAGCCTCTTTCATAGCCATGCCTGCCCGGACCAGATCAGCGGTGTGCTCGGGGGTGATGCTTATCCCCAGTTGTTCAACAGCGACGACTGCGTAGAAAACGCCACCAAATGCGATGTCAAAAGTAACTTCGCCCCATTCTTCCGTGGTAACCGTTTGATCCAGTGCGTCGACGAAAGATGGTATCATATCAAGCGAGACACGCTCGCATTTGCCGTCCTTACACTCAGCCGTCGCGGTCACAATTCCTGCTGGTGCCTCAAGGCGCAATACGGTTTTGGGTTCCTGCATTTCGATCATGCCTGTTTCCAACAAGGCATTTGCGACGCACATGGTATTGGCGCCAGACATAGGGTGAGCTTCATCCGCTTGCAGCACGATAAATCCCGCATCCGCTGATGGGTCACAGGGAGGTATCATCAGATTGACGGTTTGATTTACCGCGCCGCGCGGTTCAAGGCAAACGAACCGACGCAGGCTGTCATCAACCTTGTTAATATAGTCCATCTTTTCGGTCATAGTTTGTCCAGGGATGTCGTAGATCCCGGATGTGACAACTTTTCCGACTTCGCCTTCGCAATGCACATCAAGCAATTGCAACGTTTTTTTCCAGCGCAATTGGTATCCCCTTTACTGCTTGAATTTGTCGTTGGGGCTGCGCCACAATCAAGATTCTGCAACGTTCCAATTCGATACTAATTCGCAGTTTGTTGTATTTGACAATACCGCGCCTGGGAAAAGTATACTTTCCACCAGAAGAATTTGTGGGATCACATGTTCCTAGCAACGGACATTCGCGCGTGATGCAGCATCGGTCGTTAGGGGCTCAAAGTAACCTTTCGCTGCAATTTGAATCAATGATTGCTTTAGCCCAATGTCTAACGCCGAGATTTAAATACATGGAACCAAGAGCCGAGGACCGTGGGCATTGGATCACGCACCCACGTCTTGCTTATAGCGTTGCTGCGACATAGTTGGCGTTGGATGATTTTGCTCCGGTCGTGGTCCGTGGACCGGCGGTAGGGGTTACTGTGCCCAACCCATGCAGTTGATCCGCAGGACCATGGACCGGGGGCCCCCATCATAAGGCCCCGCGCCTCGGACCACGGGGCTTTAGTATTAGCGTTGTAAATTCATTGGGCTGGAGTTTTGTTCGCCGCCACTAACTGAGGAAGCAGACATTGCCCTATCCAAGCACTAACGTCTGCTATGCGGACTTTTCCGACCTTCAGGATGCCTAGTTAAATGTCGGCTTATGCCAATTGAAGATAGTTGGATGCAGCATATAATCGCTTCATCGGCCCGCGCGGCTGACATTCATTCCCACTTGATATGCATCGCCTCCGGTCCCCATGCATCAGGAAGTGCAAAGCCATCCCTGAATGGATCGTCGGGGTCTAGTGCAAGTTGGCTCATGCCATAGGTCCAGCACCGTCCGCTGACGTTGGGGAGAACTGCGGTTTTTCCATCGACTTCCGTCTCGCCTGTCAAGCTGACCCTGAATCTGGACCCAATGATTGAAACCGTAGTCATTTCCTCGCCAACCGCAAGTTCACCGCGTTTGTGAAGGACAGCGGAAATGGCGGAGCTGCCTGTGCCGCAAGGGGAGCGGTCAACGCGACCTGGCCAAAGCGTGCAGCAAGTTCGTACAGTATTCGCATCCAGCCTTTCGACAAATATCGCATAAGCGATGTGATCAATAGACGGAATTTCCGGGTGCTGCACGTCATACGCGGCGTTTGCAGCC
>NZ_CBFIEO010000028.1:0-11840 GCF_965661665.1 Cognatiyoonia sp.
TAAATTACGTCGGAAATATAGATTAACTTACGCATCTAAGCTCTTGTCTGTCTGACACCAGGACCCGTTGGGCAATGGTAAAACCTCGTGAGGATTTATGAATACTATTCATCTGGGAGAAGAGCGCATTGTGCTAGTTGGCGTGTAGGACGTCGCGATGCAGTGAGGGCTGGTCGGCAGGGATCTGATGATGAGCGTCTGTTCTTAACCAAATTTAGGTTGCGGAGGCCCGAACACACCGAGAGCGAACAGGATTCTGGCTGGCGGTTTAGCTGAACGCCAGGTCTCATTTCGACGGGTTCTTTTGAGGTAACTCAGAGTCGCTGAACTAAACTGAATTCTGATCGATTAGGTATTTAACGCTGACCAACGCAGCAGCGGCACCCACTGTCCGTGCCTGCCTTCCAAACGATCCCGTTTCCACATCTGGCATCAGGACACCCTGCAAGTCGGTCATATGAAGTTGCTTCTTCACCTCGGAAACCAACCGATCCGTTATAGATGCCGGTAGGGCTCCATCGATAACGACCGCCTCAAAATCCATGACCGACAATGACGACACGATTGCGTGGGCTAGATTGCGACCGGCACGATTGATCCATTTCGAGACCAGCGGTTCAAATTGTTCCCAGTTTCCGGAACTCTCGTAAATCGAGAATGAACTTCCCGTGGTTTTGGCAACGGCTTTTTCGAGTGTTACCAACGAGGCATGGTCCACCAGACGGTTGCCCCCTTCTTGCTCCGGAACACGCATCGGGCCAAATCCACCAGCATTGCCTCTGCGTCCCGGAAAGACACTGCCGTTTAGTACAATGCCGCCACCGATGAAAGTTCCAACGTAAAAATACACCCAATCTTGCTTGTTGGCGTGTGAACCAAAGACTACTTCGGCACGACAGGCAGCAGTCGCATCGTTTTCAACCAATATCTCCCATGGGACAATCTTCCCGAGGTCGCGATGCGCATCAAAATCCTTCCAGGATTCCATTTCTTCGGCGGGAGCATCGAAATCGTCTGTCCAATGCCAGAGTTCGAACGGCATCGCCACGGCCATTGACGAGATTGCCTTCCGGGACTTTTTTGCGGATTTTAGTAGGTCCGACAGTTCATCTTTCACGAAGCTCAAAGTTGCTGTTGGAGTCGGGAATGGTTGAAATACCTCCTTCGACGCAACCACATGACCCACGAAATCAATCACGGCCAGTTCCATGCTGCGACGACCAATCTTTAATGCAACATAAGTATGGGCTTCAGGGTTGATGCGAAGTGGGGTGGAAGGCTGGCCCACTTTTCCGCGAATCGGTTCTCCTCTAAGCAGCAACCCTTCAGCTTCCAAAGACCGAAATATGACCGAAATCGCGTTCGCAGATAGCCCGGTGGCTCTCGTCGCCTCTGCTTTCGATAGCTCTCCGTGTTCCCGGACAAGCTGAAGTACAAGCCGCTCATTGTAGCTTCCTACAGCAACTTGGTTCGTCCCTCTCTTGGGATTTGCGACAAGCAATTGTTCTTTGTTTTCTTTGTTCATTCCGGTCTTTTTGCAATCTTTGGATCAGCTTTGGCAAGCAAATAGAAATCTAGGTTGTGCTTACCAAAGTGAGAATCTCATCTCCCTCGGCAGTTTAGCATAATTAATAATTCATAACGAATTAATTATTGACGAGTGCCAAATGTTAGCGTTAGTCATTCGGTGACGGCAACTCCGTCGTTGGGAGGGAAACTTGGGGATGGTGGGAAATCTGCCGCGAAACACCCAGGAAGAACTCTCAGCACATCGCGTTGGATCGCTCAGTTGGGCGAATCGACGTGCAAGCTGAACCAATTGGGAGACCAAAATGAACTATCTCAAAACGGGTGTTGCAGCACTGGCGGCTTCTGTCTGCATGGCAGGCGTCGCGGCAGCTAACACCAGCGTTTGTCTCATCACAAAAGACGCGACAAACCCATTCTTCGTAAAAATGGCACAGGGTGCATTCGCTAAGGCCGCTGAGCTAGGTGTAGAACTGCGTTCTTATGCCGGTAAATTTGACGGCGACCACGAAACTCAAGTGGCTGCAATTGAAACCTGCATTGCGGCAGGTGCGGGCGGCATCCTATTGGTTGCGTCAGACACCAAAGCAATCACATCGTCTGTTCAGCAGGCACGTGATGCTGGCCTGGTTGTACTGGCACTCGACACGCCATTGGACCCAATCGACGCCGCAGATATGACATTTGCGACGGATAACTTCCTTGCTGGCGAGTTGATCGGTGCATGGGCCGCAAAGACGATGGGTGACACGTCTGGTGCAAAGATCGGACTTCTCAACATCAACGTTTCGCAACCAACGGTTGGCGTTTTGCGAAACCAGGGCTTCCTGCAAGGTTTTGGAATTGATCTGGGCGATCCATCGAAATGGGGTGATGAAACTGACTCCCGCATCGTTGGTCATGAACTATCGAACGGGAACGCCGAAGGTGGCCGTAAGGGCATGGAAAACCTTTTGGCTATCGATCCCGGCATCAACGTTGTTTACACGATCAACGAGCCTGCTGCGGCTGGTGCGTATGAGGCTTTGAAGGCCGTCGGACGTGAAAACGATGTGATCATCGTGTCAGTCGATGGTGGATGCCCAGGTGTAGCCGATGTTGCGGCTGGCGTGATCGGTGCGACCGCTCAGCAGTATCCTTTGGACATGGCTGGACTTGGCGTTGCAGCAATAACCAAGGCTGTTGAAACCGGAGAAATGCCTGCCGCCACCGATGGTAAGGCGTTCTTTGATACTGGCGTTGGCCTCATCACCGATGCACCGGTTGATGGTCTCGACCAACTGTCTGTTGCCGAGGGTGCTGACCTCTGCTGGGGTTAACAACTCCCGACTCAAGCGAGGGCGGATTTACGCCCTCGCTCCTAATCATCTAAAACAACATTCAAAACAAAGGCAGAGGGAAGTCGAAAAATGTCTAATGTGACGGACCAAGTTGACGGTAGTCTGCCTGACGAAGAAGCGGTTGCTGAGTTTGAAGAGCAAGGTGGGCTGGGCAGTAAGATTGCTCACTTCTTGCACAACAATCCTGCGGTTGTTCCGCTCATCGTGTTATTGTTTTCGACGATAATTTTTAGCGTTCTGGTTGGCGAAAGATTCTTTTCGCCCTTCACGCTCACACTGATTTTGCAGCAAGTGGCCATTGTTGGAATTGTCGCTTGTGCCCAATCGCTCGTAATCCTCACGGCAGGAATCGACTTGTCGGTCGGTGCAATCATGGTTCTGTCTTCCGTGATCATGGGGAAATTCACTTTTGAACTCGGATTACCGCCGGGGATCGCTGTGTTTTTTGGTTTGCTATGTGGCCTGTTTGTCGGATCAATCAACGGATACCTTGTAGCTTACATCAAGTTGCCACCGTTTATTGTAACCTTGGGAATGTGGCAAATCGCACTGGCAGCTAACTTCCTCTACTCTGGCAGCGAAGTAATCCGCAGCCAGGACATCGCGGCGAAGGCACCATTGCTTCAGTTTTTTGGCAACAAAGTCGAAGTCGGTGGAGCGATATTCACCTATGGCGTAATATTGATGCTGCTTTTGGTCGCCGCACTATCATACGTCCTGAGTCAAACTGCGTGGGGTCGCCACGTTTACGCGGTTGGGGATGACCCGGACGCTGCGGAACTGTCCGGGGTAAATGTAAAGAAAACTTTGATTTCTGTTTATGCCTTGGCCGGGTTGATCTGTGCCTTCGCAGGCTGGGTGCTAATCGGACGTTTGGGTTCCGTGTCACCCCAAGCTGGGCAACTTGCCAATATCGAGTCCATCACTGCTGTGGTCATAGGGGGCATATCGCTCTTTGGGGGGCGTGGGTCGATAGCAGGATCGCTGTTCGGTGCCCTGATCGTCGGCGTGTTCTCCCTCGGGCTACGATTGCTCGGTGCCGACGTTCAGTGGACATATCTTTTGATTGGAATTCTGATCATCGTTGCGGTGACTGTGGATCAGTACATCAGAAAGGCGAGTGCTTAAATGACCCAACCAGTTTTGACAGGTCGCGGACTCACCAAACGCTATGGGCGGGTCACAGCAATGGAAAACTGTGACTTTGAACTCATGCCTGGCGAAATTCTCGCCGTCATAGGAGACAACGGTGCGGGTAAATCCACACTGATCAAGGCCCTGTCCGGTGCGATCAAACCAGACAGTGGCGAGGTCACCCTTGATGGTGAATTCGTGTCCTTCAACTCCCCAATTCACGCTCGGGAATACGGGATCGAAACCGTCTACCAGACACTTGCCATGTCACCAGCCCTATCCATCGCAGACAACATGTTCATGGGTCGCGAAATTCGACGGGACGGCATCATGGGCAGCGTTTTCCGGCAACTCGACAAAAAGAAGATGAGGCAGATTGCCAGGGAAAAGCTTTCCGAACTTGGGTTGATGACGATCCAGAACATCAACCAAAAGGTAGAAACTCTTTCGGGAGGCCAACGCCAAGGTGTTGCCGTTGCCCGAGCCGCAGCCTTCGGATCAAATGTGGTCATTCTTGACGAACCGACTGCCGCACTGGGGGTCAAGGAAGGTCGCCGGGTTCTTGATCTCATCCTTGAAGTAAAATCCAGGGGCATTCCGATCATCCTGATCAGCCACAACATGCCCCATGTATTTGAAGTGGCGGATCGGATACATGTGCATCGTCTCGGTCGGCGGCTCTGCGTGATTAATCCCAAAGATATCACAATGTCTGATGCCGTCGCTCTGATGACGGGTGCGATGAAACCGGAAGAGGCGGGCGTAGCTGCATGAGTCCGACGACATTGGAAAATGATGTCCAGTACGTATGTGATCTGGCCAATTCGAAGAGAATTGCGGGAAAACGGACGATTATTGGGGTCGCGGGTCCACCGGCGTCGGGCAAGTCAACCTTGGCGGAAGCCGTCGTTCGGTGTTTGAATCAGGAAGAAAACGCAGTGCCGGTCGCCGCCCTACTTCCAATGGACGGGTATCACTTGGATAACCGCCTGTTGGAATCTCGGGGATTACTTGCCAGAAAGGGTGCCCCAGAAACCTTTGATGCGCACGGCTTTTGCGATGCAGTTCAGAAATTGTCCTCGGCAACGCGGGAATCCTTCCACCCAAAGTTTGACAGGCAAATGGACTTGGCGATTGCGAATTCGATTGCCATCCATCCCGATACGCCGGTTGTGGTTGTCGAGGGCAATTACCTGCTGTTAAAAGCGGAACCCTGGGCAACGCTGAAGGATGTATTCAGTGCAACAGTATTCGTGTCGCCCACGATAGAGGAGCTTCGCGACCGGCTTCAGCAACGATGGATCAAACACGGGTTGGACCCCACGGCAGCAATGCAAAGAGCCACCGGAAATGATCTGCCCAACGCAGAATTGGTCCTAAACGAAAGTAGGGAAGCCGACGTTCTACTGAACCAAAACTACACGGAATTCGGCGTCAGATACGCCTACTAACAAAAAACCAAAAGCAAGCTACCCCGATACTTCGCGGCCACATCGGTCGCGTCGCCAGAAGGAGTTTGCGTTACGCAAAGGATGAACAATGAAATTCTTCGTCGATACCGCCGAGGTCAATGAGATCAAGGACCTTCTGACAACTGGTCTTTTGGACGGGGTGACCACCAATCCGAGCCTGGTCGCAAAGTCAGGACGAGACTTTAAAGAGGTTGTTGCTGAGATTTGCGGCCTTACCGACACGCCCGTCTCGGCAGAAGTGTCCGCACTCGACTCTGACGGGATGATTGCGGAAGGGGAAGTCCTCGCCGGAATCGCAAAGAACGTCGTCGTGAAACTACCGCTTACGATGGAGGGCCTGAAAGCTTGTTCTTACTTCAAGACGAATGGGGTCAAAACGAACGTCACGCTTTGCTTCTCCCCTAATCAAGCATTGTTAGCAGCCAAGGCCGGGGCGACCTACATATCCCCGTTCCTCGGGAGGCTGGACGACATCAATCTGGACGGAACGCAATTGATCCGCGACATTCGAACAATTTACGACAACTACGCTTTTGACACCGAGATGATCGCCGCTTCTGTCAGAACTCCAAATCACGTGACGGAATGCGCTTTGGCCGGTGCCGACATTGCTACTATTCCACCCGGAGTGGTTCGAATTCTTGCAAAACACCCTCTGACCGACAAAGGGCTGGGGCAGTTTCTAAATGACTGGAAGAAAACTGGACAATCGATCCTATAAGAGGCGTGCACCCAAGGCGAACAGCCCGACGCCTTCGTTTTCTGCCGCGAGCGTCAGCCCGCCTCAGAACACATGCTTGCCGTCCTTTTCAAAGCTTTGGCGGCTGTAGATCGGTTCAAACGTGACGCCATGGGTGGCGAGCCAGCGCATCATCTCGCCGGACAGATCAATCAGGTCGCGCTGCTCGGGTGACAGATCACGGCCATCGTTGAAACCTAGAAGGTTAGAGGCAAACTTGTCCTTCGTGTAGCTGCCGAAGTCGGTATTCGGCAGGCGTGGGTCATCTTGATCGCTAATCAGCGGCATCAGATGGCCCGAGCCATCATAGGCGAAACGCATCGCCCCAGCGGGGTATTTGGTGTTGCCGCCCGCAAGGTCCTCGCCCGCTTTTTCCAGCATCGTCACCTGCGCTCCACTCTCCAGCGCGGCAAGCGCGGCGCAGAGGGCGGCGTTTCCGGTTCCAACAACCATGACATGCTTTGACATGGGCGGACTTCTTCGATATCCAGATTGTATCCATGTGGATACAAATTGAAAACGGTATATATGACCCAGCCCGAAATGCAAGAGATGTCGCAAGGCGAAGTGGCCTATGCCCGCCTGCACCAAGCGATCCGAGAGGGGGTCTTTACCCCCGGCGATCGCCTGCGCGAGGCGGATGTAGCCGAACGTCTCGCCCTATCCCGCACCCCCGTGCGCGAGGCGCTGCGCAAGCTAGAGGCGGACGGGATCATCGAACACCGCGCGCGGATCGGCGCGGTGATCCGCAAGCTGAGCCATGAAGAGGTGGTCGAGCTATATGAAATGCGCCTTGTCCTTGAACGCACGGCGGCGGAGATGGCGGCGAAACATGCTGTCGCAGCAGAAGCGGATGAGCTTGAGGCGATCAATGAGGATATCGCCAGCACCGCCTCGCCCGAGGTTGCCGCCGCCCTGAACCAAAGCTTTCACCGCTGTATCTACCGCGCGACGCGCAACCGCTTTTTGCTCGAATCCACCCGCGCCCTAGGCAATGCAATGCTGCTGCTTGGCCCGACGACGCTCGCCGATGAGGCGCGGATCAAGGTTGTCACCCACCAGCACACAGACATCATCGACGCGATCCGCGCGGGCGATGTGGAGGCTGCAGGCGCCTCGGCCGAGGCGCATTTGGAAACATCGCTCAGGCACCGCCTAAAGGTAATGCGTGGATGACGCGCATGGCGCTGACCTTTGCCATCGCGCTTTGTGGGGTTGGCGTGTTTACGGCGCTGGGGCTGCCACTGCCATGGCTTCTTGGCCCAATCTTCGCCTGCCTCATCGCGGCGCTTGCGGGCATCCCGCTGAAGGGCCATGCGCCCACAAACCAAGTCATGCGCACGATCCTTGGCGTGGCCGTCGGCGCCACGCTGACCCCTGTGATCCTCGCCTCGATGACCAGTTATTGGCCGACGCTCTTGATGATCCCGGTCATGGTCGCCGTCATCGGCGCAATTGGTGTGCCGTACTTCATGCGCCTATGGGGCTTTGATTTTCCGACGGCCTACTATTCGACCATGCCCGGCGGCTTGCAGGATATGCTGGTCTTTGGCGAAGAAGCGGGCGGAAATGTGCGCACCATGTCGCTGGTCCACGCCACTCGGGTCTTGGTGATAGTTGTGGCTTTGCCCGTCCTTCTGAAAACCGTTTGGGACGCAGATTTGACGAACCCGCCGGGGGTGCCAGCGACCACGATCCCGTGGCCGCAACTGGCGCTTATGGCGTTCTGCTCCATCGCCGGATGGCAGGTGGCGAAGCGCGCAGGGCTTTTTGGCGCGTCGATCCTTGGTCCGCTGATCGCAGCGGGTATTTTCGCCATGGCGGAACTGTTGCAGCACCGCCCCCCTGCAGAGGCAATCTGGGCCGCGCAGTTTTTTATCGGCATGACCGTGGGCACGAAATACGCCGGCATCACGGTGGAGGAACTGCGCCGCGACGTGACCGCCGCCGTTGGCTTTTGCCTGATCCTGATCGTGCTGACGGTGATCTTTGCCGAGGTCATCTATCAGCTGGGCCTTGCCCCCGCGATGGAAACCGTGCTCGCATTCGCGCCGGGCGGTCAGGCGGAATTGACGGTGCTGGCGATCATTGTCGGGGCGGACCTGTCCTTTGTCATCGCGCACCATGTTTTGCGGATTTTCATTGTGATCATGGGCGCGCCAGTGGCGGCGCGGGTGTTTAACCCCAAACCTCAGGATTGATCATGTGGATCGGCGCACCGCTCGCCCGATGATCTCACGCCTATCCAGCGCAAGGTGCCCGCCGAAGCAAGCGGAATTGTCGCGACGCTCAATCATCTGTTCGACCAACTCTCCTCAACCTTGGATGCGAAAGATGTCTTCATTTCGAACGCCGCACATCAGTTACGCAATCCCATCGCCGGGGTTGTTGCTATGTCCGAGGCTGTCCGATCCGCCAAAACCATAGAGGACGTTCGCGAAAGATCGGATGAACTGCTGGTGTCGGCGAACCACGCCGCCAACCTTGCCAACAAACTCTTGGCACTAGAGCGCGCGACAGAAGGTTTTGGCCAAGCACAGAATGAAACCTATGATTTGGTGGGCAGTCTCCGAACTCTTGTCCAAAGCCATTCGGAAACAGCAAAAAACAAGGGGGTCACCGTTGGATTCAGTTGCAAGCTTACCGCCCTGCCGGTGTTTGCCGATAAGACAATGGTCATAGAGGCCATCAGCAATTTGATCGAAAATGCCCTTCTGCACGCTGGGCCTGATTTAACAAGTGTCGAATGCGCCGTGACAAAAGATTGGCGCAGCGCCGTTGTAAGTGTCTCTGACGATGGCCGCGGCTTGAAACCCCACGAAGTTGAAGCGGCTCTTTCCAGGTTTGGGCAAGTCAGCCCTTCGGACGGCTCTGGTTTGGGCCTTGCAATCGCCAAGGCTGTGGCAGAACAACATGGTGAATCGCTCGAATTGGAGCCCAAGAAGAACGGCCTCACCGTCTGTTTTCGTATCGCTGTCGATCATTCAGCTCATTTGACGAATGTGAGAGCCAGATAAGTCTCATGCGATGTCTACCCGTAGTTCGACTATCGACCGATGCAGAGTGCTGACAGTTCGCTTTCTGGACTTTGGCGAGTTTCCAAGACTGACGCTGCCATCAGCCGACCGATATGTATCCCAAGCGTCTCTCAGCGCGATGAGAAGGGGAAGCGGGACGCTAACGTTTCTCGCCTCCCCCGCATTGGCAGCCCGTTTTTCGCCACACCGCCCCCGCGCGCGTGCGCGTCGCTGTGTCTTTGTCCGTGTCTGCTATGCAAAGTTATTGGACTCGAAGGACCCGCTCTATGCCAATCGATATGGGTTTATCTGCTCCCTGATTAGTCTCTTGGGCCGGGTGCGGAGTGATCAGCCATCGTGTGACGCATGTGACGCTTGTGACGCATTTTCTAACTGCGCTCTCAATTCTCAAAAACATATTTTCTAATGAATTTATTTTTTCACCATAGGCCGTGCAGTAGGAATATGCGTCACAAGCGCCACAGTAAAGCGTTCTGCACCTAACCCCTATGCCCCCCTACAGCGGACTTAGCCCCGCCTGCGCTGGGGTGTGCTTTATGCATGACGATCAGTATGAGTGGAGGCTGTCATCATAGAGCGGACATTCGTGCGTGACGCAGCGAATGGCTGTTGAGAGCCCGAAGTGACGAATGCTACAGCGTGCATGAATGGTGGCTTTGGGTGTTGCTCACCATTTGTTCACATCAATGATCCGCCGCGAACCATTTAAGTACGTTGTTTGTAATAAGTGTCCTTGTGCGTGATCAGCCCGTCTTTGAAGGTCAGGATATCAACGCTCAGACATTCTTCGGTCGTACTGTCCTTGTGGCGCGCTGTGCGGAGGTATTCGCAATAGGCTTTGGTGTCCGTCACTGCGCAATCCAGCGTTTCCCAATGCACGTTTTCGACCTTGTCAAAGAGCCCGGCAAAGACGCCCCGGATCACATCCGCGCCTTCAAACCGCACGCCATGTGCCTCTGGCCCAACGGCATGGTCAAAGGTCGCGTCGGGGGCAAAGTATTGCATCACCGCGTCAATATCGTTGGCGTTAAAGGCATTGCCCACGGCGTCCACCAGTTCACGTGTCAGTTTTGTCATATCGGGTTCCTTCAAAGGCCAAGTATGGCGCAGGTTTTAGCAAAAAATGGGCTGGCAGGATCAGCCAGCACGTTGAGTTCGTCAAAGTGGTCCACGCCGGGCACCACATACATGTCTACCGTCCGCGCATCTGTCGCGTATTTGTCCACATACATCTGGGTCTGGCGGTGGAATTCGTTTGTCTCGGCTCCTCCGACCACAACCAGCTGCGGCGCGTTGGTGAAGGGCGGATGGTTGGTCATCGGGCTAAGCGCGTCGGCCTCCGCCGGGTCCATACGCAGGTTCTCATTCAAGGCCCGCGTCAGGCGTACAGGCTCCAGATAACTAAGAGGCGAGACGGGAATGCCCGCCTTGATCATGTCCGTTGGCAGGGCTGCATCATACGCTGGCCAATCGGTGGCCATCATCATCTGGGTCAGGTGGCCGCCTGCGGAATGGCCCATCACAGTGATCCTGTCGCGGTTGATCTTTAGCGTCGTGGCTTCGTCCCAGAGGAACACTATCGCCTCGCGCAATTCTTCCGTCAGACGGGTCATGCTGACGGCAGGGCAAAGGTCATAACCCACCACCACCACATTAACGCCTTTCTGTACGAAAGGCGTCGCGAGGAAGCTGTAGACCGATTTGTCGCCACGCTGCCAATAACCGCCATGGATCCAGATCAGCGTCGGGGCGGTCGAGGCTCCACAATGAAACAGGTCCATCTTTTGCTTGTCTCCGTCGCCGTAGCGGATATCCAGCGTACAATCGACCGTATCGCGGGCGGTCTGGCTGTCCTCCAACCATCCTGGAATAATCGCGACCTCATAGTCGGGGCGCGCGGCGCGCAGGTTGTACTGGGCATCGAACCAATCGGGGTCGTGACCTTCGTGGTACGTCAATTGGTCTGTCATGGGTGTACCTCCTGTTGAGGTGCGGCGAAGAAGGTGCCGCGGCAATAGATAAGCGGGGCGTTGGATGTGTGGGTGTAGTTTTCGACCCGCCCAAGCAGAATTTCATGGTCTTCGGTGTCGATGCGCCCATTTACGATACAATCGAGCTGCGCAGACGCGCCGGGCAAAAGCGGCGCGCCGCCGGGATTGGCTTGCCAAGGGGTGCCATCAAAGCGGTTCTCGATATTGCTGGCGAAGTGCATGGCAAGCGCTTGCTGGTCAGCGGCCAGAATGTTCACGGCAAAGCGCGAGGATGCCGAAAGCGTCGGAAATACGCGCCCAGTCTTGGCAACACAGACCGAAATCACCGGTGGCGTCAGTGAAACAGAGGTGAAGGAGTTGGCCGTCAGCCCCCAAGGCTGGCCATCCCCGTCAAACGCGGTGACAATCGTGACCCCGGTCGGAAAGCTGCCCAAAGCGCGGCGGTAGTCTTTTGGGTCGATCATATCACCCCTTCCGAGGCGCAGGCTTTTTCCAAAGCGGCCCATTCATCGGGGTTCGCGCCGAAATGGCGCATCACGTGGTCGTAGTAAGCGGGGCGTTCCGAGAGGCGCTGATACCATGCCTCGACATTGGGCAGC
>NZ_CBFIEO010000029.1:0-11715 GCF_965661665.1 Cognatiyoonia sp.
GGGTCAAGTCCAAGAGCGCGCACCCAGCCATCAACAAGTGGTTGCTGGTTCTGTTTGTAGGCTATGAAGACAATCGTTGTTTCTCCCGGGAACCCTTGAGGCAGCGTCACACTGCGCCCGTTCAGATCGTCAGCAGTTACATTGGGAAACACGCCCTGCGCAGTGGCAGATGCTGTGCTTATTAAAAAAGCTAGGAGGGCAAAAGCTAAACAACGCATTAAAAAACTTCTTATTTTGGGGTCTTTACGTTGGCAAGGAAACTCTATCATCGAATAACGCTATTTGGAACCATAAGCGCTGACGTCAGACAGCTTCGCACTAAACGCGGAAGCCACGGAAACGCCTACTTCACGCAAAAAAAACAGGCAGACAATCGAAAAGTGCAAAAAAAAGGATCAACTAACTCTGACCGTCTGTGAATTTCTCCGTCCGGCTGGAACTATTCCACATACAAAGGTTTGTTCTACGAGCGCTCAGCGCAATCGATACGTCTCACAGGACCATCTTGGCAGATTGAACCCCTGTGAGACGCCAACGTTACTGCTGTGCCACCACAGATAGGCCATATGAGGCTTCTCCGAAAGACTTGGGGGATAAATTTGGTGTGCACGGCCAAAATAGGAAACACATTATGGTTAGATTTCTTCCGGTAAGCTCAGTCGTCGCGGCCAGCCTTGTTGCGGCGTCAGCTGCGCACGCATGCGCGGACCCGGTTAAAGTAGGTGTTCTACACTCTTTGTCTGGAACAATGGCTATTTCTGAGACAACTCTAAAAGATACAATGGAATTATTGATCGAACAGCAAAACGCGGATGGCGGTGTGCTTGGATGCAAAATCGAAGCTGTTGTCGTTGATCCAGCATCCGATTGGCCACTTTTTGCCGAGAAAGCCCGCGAATTGCTCACGGTACATGAGGTGGATGTCATCTTTGGAAACTGGACATCAGTGAGCCGCAAGTCCGTTCTTCCGGTGATTGAAGAGCTTAATGGCCTACTATTTTACCCTGTTCAGTATGAAGGCGAAGAAAGCTCCAAAAATGTCTTCTACACAGGTGCAGCGCCTAACCAACAAGCGATCCCAGCAACAGATTACTTCCTTGAAGAACTGGGCGTTGAAAAATTTGCTCTTCTGGGAACGGATTACGTCTACCCAAGGACAACAAACAACATTCTCGAAAGCTATCTGCAGTCTAACGGTATCGCAGCAGAAGACATCTTCGTGAACTACACCCCATTTGGTCATTCTGACTGGGCAACGATTGTTGCTGACGTCGTCGCCCTTGGTGCAGACGGTAAGCAAGTCGGCGTGATTTCCACAATCAACGGCGACGCAAACATTGGCTTCTACAAAGAACTGGCAGCTGCAGGTATTTCTGCTGACGACATTCCAGTTGTTGCCTTCTCTGTTGGTGAGGAAGAGCTGTCCGGCCTCGATACAACAAACCTTGTCGGTCACTTAGCTGCTTGGAACTACTTCCAATCCGCTGAATCTGAAGTAAACGAAGAATGGATCGCAGCGTGGAAAGCCAAGATGGGCGATGAGCGTGTGACCAACGACCCAATGGAAGCGCATTACATCGGGTTCAACATGTGGGTGAACGCAGCGACAGAAGCAGGCACAACTGACGTTGATGCGGTTCGTGCAGCCATGTACGGTCAAGAGTTTCCGAACCTAACAGGTGGTACAGCCATTATGCTTCCGAACCACCACCTCGCAAAGCCAGTTTTGATTGGCGAAATTACTGCGGATGGTCAGTTCGACATCGTGAGCCAAACAACAGAAGTCCCAGGCGATGCCTGGACAGACTACTTGCCTGAGTCTGCGGTTCTCGTATCAGATTGGCAGGAACTTGGTTGCGGTATGTACAACACCGAAACTGAGACCTGTGTACAGCTGACTTCCAACTACTAACAAGGCAACGCGCTGCACGGCTTGATGCTGCGCAGCGCAAACTTCTTTAGGGAATTACGGGCAAGATGCTTTTGCTGCGATACTTATTGATGGCGCTTGCGCTTTGCCTGATGCCTGCGAGCCAGATCCAAGCTCAAACTCTACAAGACATTCTACAAACTCATGCAGACGAAGTCGCAAATCCGAGTCGTCGATCGGTCGGCGTTTTTTTGGACGACCTATTGGCCAACGGAAATTCTCAGGCGGTTCCGTTTCTTGAAGCGTGGCGCAATCGCGAAATTGTCCAGCGTGACGTGGACGGACTGTTCTTTCGCCAAAGCGAAGATCTCCTGTTTGATTTGGAAACCGGAAGTGAAGTTGGTTCTGCTGACGAAATAAGTGCAATCCGTCCGAACGGCGGTGTACGCCGCGTCATTGGTGAAGCACTGGTGCAATTCCAGTTGCTTGATCCAGATATTACCAAACGAATTGAAGCTGTTGACGCAATCGCACGCGCAATGGAGGCAACGCAATTAGAACCTTTGGCCGCGTCGATCGATGCCGAACCCGACCCAGCACTGAAAACGCGCAAACAACGCCTGAACGTCATGTTGATCGCGCTTTATGGAGCGGAAACGGATTTACGTGTTGCTGCTATTGGATCTTTGTCGGAAGATATTTCTATCGAAACGCGCGCCGTGTTGAACACGATCCTTCAAACCAGCCTCCAATTCGCTCAGGAGGTGCCAGAGGGCGCAAATGTCGCGGGCATTCTGGAGCCAGGCCAAGATTTAACCGTGGACGAAGCCTACACTTATTTGGTTGAGGCTGAATTGGCAGATGCACTGGTCACAGCGGCACAAATCAAAGATTCACTCATCGCAAACATAAGTGATGGTCAGGTATCTGGCACGCCGGTCGGTGAACTTAATAACGAGCCTACAAGGATCTCAGCCTATCAAGCACTTGCATCCGAAGGACTCGTCCCAGCATTGGTCGACACCGACAGTATTGCGGACGTCGTCGATACTTTTGTTTTCTTCCTACAATACGAAGAAAGCGACGCCGCTGTGACGAATGCAGCAACCGAAGCTCTAAATACGATCGAAAGTCAGGTCGCCGTGTCTCAGGCGATCGATCTCGGCCTCGATGGGCTTTCTCTCGCATCGATCTATTTTCTCGCTGCGATCGGGCTTGCCATTACCTTCGGCGTCATGGGCGTCATCAACATGGCGCATGGCGAATTTATAATGTTGGGGGCCTACACCGGGTACGTCGTGCAGATTTTTGTCCCCAACTATACCCTGTCGATCTTGATTGCCCTGCCGCTTGCTTTTGCTGTGACCTTTGGCGCTGGCGTCACTATGGAACGCTTGGTGATCCGGCATCTTTACCACCGGCCTCTCGAGACCCTGCTGGCAACTTTTGGTATTTCGATCGCGCTGCAGCAGCTCGCCAAAAACATCTTTGGCACCCAGGCCCGCCCATTGACATCCCCGGCATGGCTCGATGGTGCCTTGGTCATCAACGATGTGATTTCCATAAGCTATATCCGGATTGCGATATTCGTCTTGGCGTTGATCTTCCTCGCATTGATCGTCTTCATTCTGAAACGTACGCGTTTGGGTTTGGAGGTACGCGCAGTGACCCAGAACTCTGGCATGGCGGCCTCTATGGGGATCAATCCCGACAGGATTAATATGCTCACTTTTGGGCTGGGCTCTGGCATCGCCGGGATCGCCGGTGTCGCGATTGGGCTTTACGCAAAGGTCACCTCGGAAATGGGGTCCGACTATATCGTGCAAAGCTTCATGACCGTCGTTGTCGGTGGTGTTGGTAACGTCTGGGGCACCCTTGCCGGAGCGGGAATGATCGGCGGATTGCAAAAGGTGATTGAGTGGATGAACCCATCAAACACTTTGGCGGCACAGACTTACATGATCCTGTTTATCATTCTTTTCATTCAGTTCCGACCAAAAGGTATTGTTGCCCCGAAGGGCCGAGCTGCGGCGGAGTAAGACCATGCGAAAGACATTTATCACTGAAAACCCGTCTATCCTTTGGTTCTTGCTCGTTCTTTCGATCTTTACCTTGGGTGTCACCGTTCTGTCCGAAGTCACCGGAGTGGCGCTCATCTCGACCAGTTTCGTGAAGACGCTAGGAAAGACCTTATGTCTTTGCCTTGTCGCGGTCGCGATGGACGTGGTTTGGGGCTATTGCGGCATCCTTTCGCTCGGACATTTCGCCTTCTTCGGCCTTGGCGGGTATGCCATCGGAATGTGGCTCATGTATGCTCGAACCGAAGCTATTGTGATTGAAAGCCTTGCCAGCCAGCCTTTGCCACCGGCACCTGAAGAAATCACCTCTGCCATCAGCAATCAGATATTCGGTGTAGTCGGAAGCTCAGAATTTCCGTTCATTTGGGCGTTTGCGGACAGCTTGTTTTTGCAGCTTATTTTCGTTGTCCTGACACCCGGTCTGCTCGCCCTTGGTTTCGGATGGCTTGCCTTCCGCAGCCGCGTTACTGGTGTCTATCTCTCCATCCTCACGCAAGCCATGACGCTAGCATTGTCGCTCTATCTCTTTCAGAATGACAGCGGATTGCGCGGCAACAATGGACTCTCTGGCCTTCAAAACATCCCAGGCTTCGAAGATGCTTCCCAGGCCTCAATATCTTTGGTCTTCTTTTGGGTTTCTGCGCTTGCACTGGGTCTCTGTTACATCTTTTTTGCATGGATCGTGGCCGGCAAGATGGGCAGTGTAATCAAAGGGATCAGAGACAACGAAGCGCGCGTTCGTTTCCTTGGCTATGACGTGGAGCGATATAAGCTCTTCGTCTTCACAATAACCGCTATCGTTTCCGGTATCGCCGGTGCACTTTACTATCCTCAAGCAGGTATCATTAACCCTGGCGAGATTGCACCAATCGCGTCAATTTATCTTGCCGTTTGGGTCGCCATAGGTGGACGAGGACGTCTGTACGGCGCGGTTATCGGTGCGGCTTTTGTTTCACTCTTATCAAGCTGGTTTACCGGTGGCGGCGCGCCTGATATCCCGCTTGGGTTCTATACTATTCAGTGGACCGATTGGTGGTTGGTCCTACTAGGTTTCTCATTCGTCGCAGTTACTTTGTTCTTCCCGCAAGGGATCGGTGGGCTGTTCGACAAGTTGGTGAGGAAAGACACATGAGCGGCGCACTGTTAGAAGTAAACGGTGTCTCCGTCTCGTTTGATGGCTTCAAAGCCATTAACAATCTTTCAATCCACTTCGATAAAGCCGAACTGCGGGCAATCATTGGACCGAACGGAGCCGGAAAGACGACTTTCATGGACATCGTGACCGGTAAGACAAAGCCGGACGTTGGCTCCGTCAAATGGGGAGAGCAGAATATTTCGTTGTTGGAGATGAGTGAAAGTGCAATCGCGATGGAAGGGATCGGTCGTAAGTTTCAGAAACCAACGGTTTTCGAAGCTCAAACCGTGCGCCAGAACCTTGCCATGGCACTGAAAAACCCCCGAGGACCATTCGTGGTCTTGGCGCATCGCAAGACAGCCCGGAACGCCGAGCGGATTGAGGCAATCGCAAAAGAAATCGGTTTAGCAGAAAGCCTGACACGCATCGCTGGGGAGCTGAGCCACGGGCAAAAGCAATGGCTCGAAATTGGTATGCTACTGGCACAAGAGCCACGCCTGCTTTTGGTTGATGAACCCGCTGCAGGAATGACCGTCGACGAAAGAGAAAAGACAACTGCTATTCTAAAGGAGGCCGCAAAGACACGGGCCGTGGTTGTGGTGGAGCACGACATGGAATTTGTGCGACGGTTGGACTGCAAAGTAACGGTCTTGCATGAGGGCGCGGTGCTCGCGGAAGGGTCGTTGGACTACGTTACCTCACAGCAAAGTGTCATCGACGTTTACCTAGGGCGCGATCATGCTTGAAATCAAAGACCTCTCACTAAAGTACGGTCAAAGCCAGATTCTATATGACGTCAGCCTGACGGCCGATGTTGGTAAGATTACAACCGTCATGGGCAACAACGGCATGGGCAAGACAAGCTTGCTCAAATCTATCGCCGGTCGACATCCCTTTTTCGAAGGGACATTGACGATTGACGGGCAACCTTTGGTGCACCCGACCGCACACGAAGCGGCGCGCGTGGGCATAGCCTACGTCCCTCAGGGGCGTGAGATCTTTCCCATGATGACTGTCTTAGAGAACCTCGAAACTGGTTTCGCCTGCCTGCCCGTATTGGATCGCTCCGTTCCAGACATGGTCTATAAGCTCTTTCCCGTTCTAGCAAAAATGCGTTCAAGACGCGGCGGCGACCTGTCGGGGGGGCAGCAGCAGCAATTGGCCATCGCAAGAGCCCTCATAACGAAACCAAAAGTGCTCTTGCTGGACGAACCTACGGAAGGCATTCAGCCAAACGTCATCCAACAAATCGGCGAAGCGCTGACCAGTTTGCGTAATGACAACCAATTGGCGATCATCTTGGTTGAGCAAAATGCAGATTTTGCTTATGGGATCGCCGATGACATTGTGATCATGTCCCGCGGGCGGATCGTTTCCCAGTCAGACCGCAAAGGCCTGACGAAAGAGGCCCTTTTAGAGCACTTAGCGCTTTAGGGAGGTTGATAGACATTATCTTGTCTTTTCCAGCTCAAAACTGGGCTTATTCAATGCTTTTGCATCGGAGGCGATATCTTGCGGTCAAAAACATCAGGTTTCAGGCTATTCACGACAATTAAATGAAAAATAGGTAGTGGCAGAAGCGCAGACACCTTAGTCGCGTTATGCACCAACGACCGGTTCGGGAATACGCGCCGTTCGCTGCGGCTTGTGTGAACTCACACAACGCGGGACATTCCAGACTTTGACGCTTTCTTTGTTAACGGCTGCTTCCAGAGTTTGGCGGCCACGCGTTTGTTAAGTGCTGTATTGAACAGCGGTACCGTATCATCGAGGAAAATCATGGTCTCGGACCCTTAGACCGTGGTTTTTCTTACTGCATCGACGAATCTTTTGACGGTGTCTGAATTACCCGATTTGCGAAATGCAACGTATAGGTCAATGAGGTTTTCGCATGGTTCAAACGGGACGAAGGAAACACCCGGCGGGGCGATATTCCTGACCCAGGCAGGTGCCAATGCAATTCCGAGTCCCTGAGCTGCAAACTGCAACATTGTTGACTTATCAATGATCTCACAGACAATGTTTGGTTGAGCGCCAATCTTGCGAAAACCGCTCCACAACGCTTCGTGCAGGATTGGTCGGGCGTGTTTGGGATACCCGACGATTGGCTGGTTGGCGATATCGGACGCCGACAAAGAGGCAGAGCTTGAAAGAGGGTTTGTATCGGCAAGGACCACTAAAACCGGCTGCCGATGAAGCAGCTCACTGGTAATAAAATCGTCTTGTTGAGGGGTGCGCACGAAGGCCACATCAGTACGATGGCCAATCAACTCTTGGGAATGTTGTTCAGAAGACGAGGTTTCCAATACTTGCACATGGACCTTTGGGTCCGTCTGACGAAAGGCTAGGAGAGCTTTGGGCAGCAGCATTGATATCGCCTCATCGACCCCGCTCACACGGATGTGGCGTAGGTCAGACTCGGCGGTGTGGCGAACATTTGAGACCGCCCTTTCGATATCGGCAAGTATCCTTTTGGCATCCTGGACGAACTCTGACCCAGCTTGGGTCAGGCTAACCTGACGGGTTGTTCTGAAAAACAACCGAGCGCCAAGTTCATGTTCCAACGCAGAGACTCGTTCAGACAAGGCGGATTGGCTTAGCCCCAGACGTTCGCCTGCGCGACGGAAGTGAAGTTCTTCTGCGACGGCAACGAAGCATTCTAACTGTCTGATGTCCAATCTGTGTTTCCTTATTGGTCTACTTGATGACGCTGACCCGCATCTCGCTTTTCAAGCCCGCCTCATAGTCTCGGATCGCACCCGCATGTTCCAATGAGTCCAGCGTATCATCGCGTCCTCGCATCAGCGCTGTTTGTGTAGCGTCGTCCATCTCGAATGGCGCGCTCATTTCACCAGTTGTGATCGTGCGGCAATTAAGGTCGATTGTTATCTCGGCACCGTTGCCTGCGACCTCCAAAAGCAAGTCCCGCGTCTCTGGCGAGACAATCGGCAGTGCCAAACCATTCTTTCGCGCATTATCGTAGAATATTCCGGCGAAACTTGTTCCGATACAGGCATCAATCCCAAGCTGGCGCATGCCCCAGACGGCGTGTTCGCGACTGGACCCACAGCCGAAATTGTCGCCGACAACCAGAATATTGGCCTTAGTCCAAGGTGTTTTATTCAAGATAAAGTCGGGGCGAGGACCCCCAGCATTGTCAAAGCGCAGATCTGCGAAAGTGCCGTCCGCCAATCCTTCGCGGGTGATCGTTATCAGGAACCGCTTGGGCATAATCACGTCTGTGTCGACATTCGCCAGCGGCAAAGGTGCTGCAACCCCTTTGATCGTTTTTATCATCTGGTTGTCTTTCATTTGAAATCTCGCACATCAGCAAGATGCCCCGCGACAGCAGCCGCCGCGACCATTGCAGGTGACATAAGGTGCGTGCGTGCACCGCGGCCCTGTCGCCCCTCAAAGTTCCGGTTGGTTGACGAGGCGACGCGTTCACCATCCATCGCGATGTCGTCATTCATCGCTAGACACATTGAACAGCCCGCCTCCGGTCGCCATTCAAAACCTGCGGCCTCAAAGATCGCGCGCAGACCTTCGGCTTCGGCTTTGATCCGCGTCATGGCAGAGCCGGGCACGACGATGGCTTCGACGCCCACCGCGACCTTCCTACCTTCGAGTATCTTGGCCGCCTCGCGCAGGTCTTCAATCCGGCTGTTGGTGCAAGACCCGATAAAGGCCGTGTCGATTGCGATCGACTGGGCTGACTGCCCCTCGGTGAGCCCCATGTATTGCAAAGACCGCTCCAAAGCGGCTTTGGCTTTTGGAGAGACATAATCGGATGCGACCGGCACATGCGCAGTGATCGGCACCGATTGATCCGGACTTGTGCCCCAGGTGACCAGCGGTTCGATATCGCCCCCTGCAATCGTGACCTCTTTGTCAAAGACGGCGTCAGGGTCGCTGTGCCAGCCCTCGCCATTGAACGCAAACCGACTGCTATGAGAGTGGCCTTGCAATGCCGCTTCGGTGACCTCGTCCGCTGCGATCAAAGCCGCACGCGCGCCTAACTCAACCGCCATATTGCAAACGGTCATGCGTCCGGCCATGTCGAGGCTGCCAATGGCGGAGCCTGCAAACTCCAACGCAAATCCATTGGCCCCACCTGCGCCAACGACCTGCACGACTTTCATGATGATATCTTTCGCCGTCACGCCGGGTGCGGTTTCGCCGTCGATCATCACCCGCATGGTTTTCATGCGTTTGTAGCGCAGCGTCTGCGTGGCTAGGACATGTTCCACTTCGGATGTACCGATGCCAAACCCCAACGCGCCGTATGCGCCATAAGTTGTGGTGTGGCTGTCGCCGCAGGCAATTAACATGCCGGGTGTGACCAACCCCTGTTCGGGAACCACGACGTGTTCAATGCCTTGCCGTGGGTCGCCCAGACCGAAAAAAGCGATGTCGTGCTTGGTGCAATTGGATTCCAGATTGTCGATCAGGAGTTTGGACGCCGCATCATGCGGCTCATTGCTGCGGGTTGCGTTCACGTGATCGACCACAGCCAGATGCGCCTCGGGCCGCCAAACGCTTAGCCCCTTTGTGTTCAGACCCGAAAAGGCCTGCGGGCTGGTGTATTCATTCATGATGTGGAAATCGACATAGATCAGCATGTCGCCATCTGGCAGATCGCACACCTTGTGGGCGTCGACCAGTTTGTCATAAAGTGTCCGGCTCATGTGGTTGCCTTTGCGTGAATTGGGTTCCGAGCAAAGAAATCCGACATGCGTGCGGCGATGTCATCCGGGATTTCTTCGGCCATGTAGTGCGTGGTGTCGAGTGCTTCACCTTCAACCTTTTCAGCCCGCTGTCGCCAAAGGGCAAGCGCGTCAAAGCAAGTCTCAATCACACCGCGTTTCGCCCAAAGGGTCAGAATGGGCATGCGAAGTTTGCGGCTCTGATCCGCATCATCATGTGCGATGTCGATCGTGGCGGCGGCACGGTAGTCTTCACAGCTTGCATGAATAGCGTTGGGGTCTGCGAAGGCATTTAGGTATTCTGCCAAAGCTTCGGGTGAAAACGGATTATCGCCGCGTGCCTGATTGAAGCATTTCAGCTTCCAGAACCCTTCGGGATCTGCGCCGATCATGCGTTCAGGCAGTGGGCTTGGCTGGGTCAGAAAGAACCAGTGCCAATACGCATGCGCGAATGCAGCACTTGTGCCCGCATACATTTCGCGGGTTGGCGCGATGTCGAGCAATGCCATGGCTGAGACGCGGTCAGGGTGGTCCAGACCCAACCGATGCGCGACCCGCGCACCGCGATCATGGGCACCAACAAGAAACCGCTCATGGCCCAAACGTTGCATGACAGCGACAATGTCGTTCGCCATAGCCCGCTTTGCATAAGGCGCATGCGCCGCATCGGACGCTGGCTTGTCAGACCGACCGTAGCCGCGCAGATCAGGGCAAATGACCTGAAACGTACGTGCCAGTATGGGGGCCACACCGTGCCACATGGCGGACGTCTGCGGATACCCGTGCAAAAGTATCAGCGGCGGCGCACCAACAGGTCCAGCTCGGCGGACGAACAGCGTCGCACCATCGCCTACGATACGCTCTTCCACGAAATTCTTGAACATTTCGATCCCCCTAAGGACATGAATTTTTATCCACTATCTCAGATTAAATCAAAAGGTTTAATCGGCAAAACTGATTAGTAATGCCGACTAATCCTCATGTGAAACCTCGATAGTCTTTGAAGACATTCGCAGCATCGCATGGTGCCGCGAACCGGATCAGAGGAGGACACCATGAAATTTCTGCTAACCACTGCACTATCCCTGACGTTGGCGACCAGCGCGACGTCGGCTTTCGCGGCTTGCGACGAAGGCGAGATCGTCATCAAGTTCAGCCACGTCACGAACACAGATAAGCACCCCAAGGGGATCGCCGCTACATTGCTGGCCGAGCGCGTCAACACAGAGATGGACGGAACAGCCTGTATGGAGGTTTTCCCGAACTCCACCCTTTATGATGACAACAAAGTGCTAGAAGCGCTACTGCAGGGTGACGTTCAACTCGCCGCGCCGTCTTTGTCAAAGTTTGAAAAGTTCACCAAGCAATTCCGCATCTTCGACCTGCCTTTCATGTTTGAAGACATCGAAGCGGTTGATGCGTTTCAAGCATCTGAGGCTGGGCAGGCACTGCTTGACAGCATGCAGAATCGAGGTCTTCAGGGTCTGACCTTCTGGCACAATGGCATGAAGCAAATGTCCGCCAATGTTCCTTTGATGTCACCAGCAGACGCTGACGGGCTCAAGTTCCGCGTGATGTCATCCGACGTTCTTGTCGCGCAGATGGAAGCGATCGGTGGCGCGCCGCAAAAGATGGCCTTCTCAGAGGTCTATGGCGCACTTCAGCAAGGCGTTGTCGATGGCCAAGAAAACGTTTGGTCCAACATCTATGGCAAAAAGTTCTTTGAGGTTCAGGACGGCATTACCGAAACCAACCACGGTGTTATTGACTATTTGGTCGTGACAAATGTCGATTGGCTTGAAGACTTGGATGCCGATGTCCGTGACCAATTCTTGATGATCTTGGATGAGGTCACAGAGCTGCGAAACGCAGAGTCCTTTGCGGTGAACCAAGCCAACCGTCAGGCCATCATCGATGCCGGTGGCG
>NZ_CBFIEO010000030.1:0-11068 GCF_965661665.1 Cognatiyoonia sp.
ACTGCAAGCAGCGCTAGCCAAAGCGCGGTTATTGGGACGAGTAGAGTTAAACAAACGGCCGACCAGAGTGCCACCGCGTCAGGTGCCCATTCACGCGGCACCGCCCAAGACAACGGTACGCAGGCGAGCGCCAAAACGATCACAATTTCATAGCTAGGCTCGATCACGGTAGCTCCCGTGCAAAGGCTGCCAGTAACGTCATGAATTGTTCCGCTCCAGCTTGGCTGAGATGCGCTTGATCTACAAAAGCATTTGCCGGCCAGTTTCCTGAGGGATCTACGATGAAAAGCGGCAAGTTATTTGCTGCGGCGAACGTTTGGGCTGCTTCGTAAAAGTGCGTCATGCCTTGTATGCCGATACGTTCACGGGCTATCGGCGCGCGGGGCATAGCGACAAGAATGACTTGTATTTCAGGGTTGGTCTCGAACACAGTGGACCATTGTTCAGCAAAGCACGGTCCAGTAACACGCAGCGGATACAGGCGGCTCAAACGCAACTCATCTACTATAAAGGGCTCGGATTGATATAGGGGGGAAGCCGTGGCCACTCCTAAAATCTCCTGCCTGAATAATGCGGCCCTAAAAGTTTTACGGATTAAGGTCATATGGTTCGTGATCCAATCTGTGGGGCCACATCCAGTAGATGTATCAGCAAAGCGGCTGACAATAGGATTGACCTCAAGATAGATGCGCTGAATTTTGTGCTCAGCCGCGTTTGTAACGATGGAAAGAAGCTGTCTTTCGTTGCCTCGGCTGTAACCCAGTCGTAGAAAAGGTTTGGGGCCAAACTTGTGTGCATCGGGACCACCGTCGGGATTGGGTATTCCATAACGAACCAGCGACGTTCCGAGGACTAAGGTGTCTATATCTTTAAGACTGGTTGATTGAGCTCGCGCTGCCCAAATCCAAGGAGTAATGAGCGTTCCAAGAACGATAGCTGCGCTAGTAACCCAGACCAGTGTCATTCGCCCTAACGAGGTATTCATGCTGGCCTTGATATCTTATAAACCGCATGTGCTAAGTCGCCTAAATTGCGCAGTGCGCTAACTTGGCGGGTGCTAAGCTGTCCGCTAAAATGTTGTTCCACCGAGAGTATTAAATTCAAGTGGGTAAAGCTGTCCCAGCCGGTAACATCATCAGCTGTGCTGTTGGCGCTCAAAGTCTCTTCAGGAACGCGGAATATGCGCGCGGCGATCATTAATACCTGGGCTAAGGTGTGGTCTTCGCTCACACCCTGATAATTCTTGACGTTTTCTGTTTTCTGAGCGAGTTCGTCCATGACCAATGACCGAAGCACGTCGCCCTGAGCCTTCCCTGATAGCCCGCGTGGGATAGCGGATAAAAAGACGATGTGGCGCGATACCTTTCGTGGCTCGATATGGTTGCGGAGGTGGTTCGTGAGGTCTGTCTCGCCTGCCTTCAGTGCACCGCGCAGCACTACTGCTGTGACCCCGACTTCACCAAAAGTCTCATCCGGAATAGCGATGGTGGCGCTTTCTAACACCTCTGGATGGCGTAACATTGCCTCATCAATTTCTTCTGGCCGTATCAAAACACCGCCGGACATTATAACAGATTTTAGCCGTCCTATGATTTCGTAGCTTCCGTCTGCACGTTGTTTGGCTAGATCACCTGTGCGGAACCAGCCGTCATGGGTAAAGCTTGCTTGCGTCCGTTCTGGATTACGCCAGTAACCCGAAAAAACGTTAGAGCCGCGTAGTTCCAGTTCACCCTGCATTGCGCCATTTTTAATGCGAGCTTCGCAGTCGATTGGAACCCCTGCTGTGTGTCGTGCTCCCAATCCTGGCCAATTGCCTGCGTAGAGGGCGCTTGCGACGGTTTCGGTCAAGCCATAATGACTGACGAGAGGGCATTTAAATCGGTCCTCGATCCTATTCCATAAATCATCCGGCAGCTTGGCTGCGACTGACATGAGGACGCGGCACTCGGGCGCGTCAAAATAGTCGTCATGAGCGGCATAGGCATCAATCATTGACCACACTGTTGGCACAGTCAGCACATGAGTTGCCCTGTGCAGGCGGATGGCAGCCAGCCACTCTTCGATTTTGTGAACCTGGAACCCACCCGCACGGATTAGTGTCGAACCTGACCAAGCTGTAAGTATTGGACCCTGTATCATACCATCCGCATGAGCGAGTACCATATCATTGAAAATACGACTATTTTTGTCATAGCCGAAAAGCTGCGTCAGCGTTGCGAGGTTTGAAGCTAGGTTCGAGCGGCTAATTTGCACGCCACTAGGTTCTGCTGTAGTGCCGGATGTGAAAAGAAGATAAGCTAAACCACCATCTTCATCGTCATTCGGTAAACGTGGTTTGCGGTTCGCGGATGTATCAGCGATGCCAAAGTTGGGCCGCGCGCGTTTTCGACTAAAAAACCCTTTCGAAGTTTCAGTCGGATCCAGCAGTCTGGCAGTCACGTTGGCGGTTACCACGGGTAGGGAATTTTCAGACATCACTAGCTTTGGAGCAACTGCGGTGACAATGCTGCTCAGGCGAGTGTCTGGGCAAGTCCCTTCCACCAATACCGGTACGATCCCGTCCAATATACCCGCCAAAAAGAAAGTTGTAGCTACATCGTCGCAGTCTGAACGAACCACGACTCGATCGCCTTGTTTTAGTCCGGCGGTGTCAAACACTCCCAGCCAACGCGTAATACCCTCAATGAAGGACGCGTAGCTGATAGCACCGCTCGGCCTTATCATAAAGTCGGTGGTAGATGTGCTCGTAAGGGCTGTCCAAAGCCGTTCTGTTAATCCGTGCTGCTTCATTCGTCCCCCGTGCGCCCTAATGTCGACGGAACTGCTCTACGCGGAACTGCGCGGCCTGGGTTGCCAGAAACAATGTGATTGTCGGGAACGGATTTACGTACAACGCTTCCTGCAGAAATTAAAACGTTAGAGCCTATGCGTATGTCTGACTGAAGCACTGCGCCAGCACCAATCATGGTGCGCGCACCGACACGAACATTACCAGACAAAACCGCTCCTGGCCCAACACTAACCCAGTCATCTAGGACGGTATGATGACCAAGCGATGCGCTTCGGTTCACCAGTACACCTTGACCCAGAAGAGTGCCGCCGCCAATCACGACGCCTGCTCCTATAAATCCGCCCATTCCTACGCGGAGCCTCGGTGGTAGGATTGAATAGGGGTCACAGAGAGTTTTAGCCAACTCAAATCCATGAGCCACGGCAATAATGGCAAGCTCGGCTCGGCGTTGCGGAGCCCACGCGCAAGGAAGTGCTGGGCCTAGGTCCGCTGGAGTCAGATCGGACAAATCTACAATTCGTGGAATTGTGAGTGTCCTAGATTGTTGTCCTAAAGCGATCCCAACTCGAAATGGATTGCCTTTGCGTTCCGCTGCTATCTCGTAATCTACAGCTAACGGCGCACGAACACCGAACAAAATCATGAACATAGCCTACGTTCTTTTAAAGGATTATGCATTTGGATTCATTACATTACAAGTGGTTTGCGCTTATACACTCGTATATCGGTAAAGTGAGGATCAGAGGTTTTGGTAATGCGTAATTCCAGCTCAAGTTCGGGTAGGCTGCCGCCGCCGAAGATGAAGTTTCTCAATATATCGAAGAGTAGCGAGGAGATCATGGGCCTCACACTCGGGGAGAAGCCTGGGATGTGGGCGTATTAACTCTGGCGGCTCGGCCAAGGCCTCGGTCGTGTGGGTGTGACCATGACGGCGCCACCAGCGTAAAAGGATGCACAATTTACAGGTAGCCCTTAGGGTGGCCGTGCGGTTCATCGTTCTAATGAAGATGCCGAGCGCTGGGCCGAAATTCGCCCCTTTTTTGAATTTGCAAAACTTTTGTCTACTGCGACACGCCATCATGGTGCGGGTCCCTTAGATTGAGATACCGCCCTCGTTCTGGCTATACCCGAACCTTCCTCATTCTTTTTGGGTTAAATTGCGGGTGATTGCGTCGTAGCGTCCTCAATCTACGTCCAAATTGTCTGTATACAGCGGAATGCAGAAAAATAATTTGTTAACAATGCATTCAAAACGCACAAAAAATTCGCGAAGTAAGTTTATTCCAAAATAATTACCGTTGACGAAACAATCATGCGCTTACCTTTGTGGGGAGAAGTAGGGATTACGACGAAGGCCTAAACAGCCGTGGAGTCGAGGCGTTGTCGATTTGCGCAACGCTGTAGTGCATGAAAGGCCCGTAAGTGATAAAATCAATTCTAGTCCCTGTTCGCGGTGATGGCATGGTTTCCACAGTCCTTGCTCATGCCGCAGAGCTTGCGAAAAAGCACGACGCAAAAGTCAGTGTGGTCCATTGTCGGGCGGGCGCAGCTGATTTGATGCCCCAAGGCATGCCCCTGACCGACTTCGCCCGCAAAGTTATGATGGAACAGGCAAGCGAGCTTGCGAACCAACAGGAAAACCACCTGCGCGGCATCTTGCACCGCCTAGCGCGTGAATATGGGCTGAACGATGAACTCGAAACAAGCGGTGGTGTGCGCTGCACCTTTGCTGAGGTGCAAGGACGTATGGCGGATGTCGTCAAACACGCAGGGCGCCTGTCGGATATCATCGTGCTTCCAAAGCCGCAACGCGAACGTAACCTTGGGCAAAGTTCATTAAAATCAGCGCTCTATGGCGCGGGCCGTCCGGTGCTGGTCTGTCCTGGGCAACTACAACCGGATGAAACCTTTGCCAAACATGTTGCGGTTGGATGGAACGGCTCGCTGCCCGCAGCACGGGCTGTTGCTTCGTCTTTGGACGTCATTGACGCGGCGGACCGCGTTAGCATCCTCACAGGCGGCAAGGTTCAGGCCAACGGGCCCCCTGTAGAGGAGTTGGTCGAATACTACGGACTGCGCGGGATTGCCGCAGACGTCGTCCGATTTGAGGGGAAAGACCCTGCCACCGAGCTTCTGAAGACGTGTAAAACCATCGGCGCCAGCCTGCTTATTACGGGCGCCTATAGTCACAGTCATGAAACCGAAATGCTGTTTGGCGGCAATACAGAACGCATCGTGGATCGCACCGAAATGCCCATTTTAATGGCCCATTAGAACACCTTTGCTTAACACCACGGGGGACACCCCCAAAGACTTCAACCCCGCCCAGACGGCGGACACAACAGGTCCTGAATATTGGACATTTTACGGAGGACGACATCATGAAACTCAACAAAAGGCTTTTCCTTGGTCTGGCCGCAAGCAGCGCGCTGACTACTTTGCCAATCTCTGCCATGGCGCAGGAATGGGAGCCGACCCGTCCGGTCGATTTCACGATCATGGCGGGTGCTGGCGGCGGTGCAGATCAGATCGCGCGCTTTGTTCAATCGGTTGTTGAAGCTAATGATATGATGAACCGACCGTTGATCCCCACAAACCGTGGCGGCGGATCCGGTGCTGATGCTTTACTGCACCTGAATAATGCGCGTGACGCCGATCACACTCTGATGGTCACACTGAACTCGTTTTACACCACACCGATCCGCCAAGAGGCCCTTGGCGTTGATATCGAAACTTTCACGCCGATTACTATGATGGGCGTCGATCCTTTCGTGCTCTGGGTCCACACAGACTCCGGCATCACTGACTTTGATGGCTACTTGGCCGCCGTCCGCGAAATGAACGGCGAGTACGTCATGGGCGGCACTGGGTCTGGTCAGGAAGACTCGATTGTGATCGCCTACATGTCCGACGTCTACGATCTCGACATCAAGTACATCCCCTATGACGGCGGTGGTGCTGTGGCGCGCGACCTTGCCGGTCAGCAGATCATGGCGACCGTGAACAACCCAGCAGAGGCCAACGGGTTCTATGCTGCGGGTGATGTTGTCCCACTTCTAGCCTTCTCTGATGAACGGATGGAGGCCTATCCAGACGTGCCTACGATCAAAGAATTGGGCCACGATTTCTCTTACTACAACCAGCGGGCCATCGTTGGGGCACCAGGGATGTCGGACGAGGCTGCTGAATATTACCGTGGCGTCTTTGGGGCTGTTTATGAAGGTCAGGAATGGCAGGACTATCTCGCTTCAGAGAGCCTGTCGCCCTTGCCGATGAATGAAGAAGAGACGCGGGCTTACTGGGCGACGCAGGTTGAAAACCACCGCAAGCTTCTGTCCCAAATCGACGGCTAATCCAAGAACGTGAAAGGGGGCAGGAATGCGCCAAGGTGAAATATCGCTGGCAGGGCTTCTTGCCCTCTTTTCTCTGTATTTGATGTACAAGAGCACAGAGCTGCCAATTGGTTACATCAGTGGCCAAGGACCCGGCGGCGGCTTCTGGCCCTTCTGGTTGTCGGTCGGAATGCTTCTCAGCTGCTCAGGCATTGCTTGGAATTGGTGGCGCGGTCTCAGCCCGGCTTCAAAGTCAGAAGAGCCCTTAATGGATGCCTTCGGGTGGCGCACTGTGGCGCTTGTCGGAGGCGGGGTCGTAGCCTTTGTGGCGCTGATCCCCATCGTGTCGATGTACGGCGCGATCAGTCTGTTCCTGATCTATTACCTACTTTTTTTGGGGCGCCACTCGTGGCTGTTGACGCTGGTTATCGCCATCCTCCTGCCGATCGCTCTTTTCTTGTTCTTTGAAGGCGCGATGTACATTTCGATGCCGCAAGGCCTGCCTTTCACGCAGCCCCTCTTCGATATGATGTACGACATCATTTACTAAAGCACCTCAAAGGCAAGGATCACCATGGAAGTCTTTTCTTTAATTACCGATGGCGTGCTCACGGCTGTTCAACCGGTGAATTTGATGCTGATCATCATCGGCGTGACAGTTGGTTTGTTTATCGGCGCGATGCCCGGATTGGGGTCCGTCAACGGCGTGGCGATTTTGCTGCCTGTTACGTTTCTAGTCCCGCCTACGGGAGCGATCATTTTTCTGGCAGCTATTTATTATGGCGCGATGTATGGAGGGGCGATCTCGTCGGTGGCACTGGGCATCCCAGGGGCTTCGACTGCGGTGGCCACCACTTTTGACGGGCGCCCATTGGCCCTTCAGGGTCGCGCAAGCCTTGCCTTGGTCACTGCGGCACTTGCCTCTTTTGTAGGGGGGACAGTTGCGACAGTGTTTTTTAGCCTTTTCGCGCCGCTTCTGGCCGATGTGGCGCTATCTTTTGGACCGCCTGAAATCTTTGCCCTGATGTTGTTAGCCTTTGCCACTTTCGTTGGCCTTGGCGGTGATGACATTCCCAAGACTATCTTTTCAATCTGCTTGGGCCTTGTTCTGGCAGCGGTTGGGTTTGACACGATCTCTGGCGAACCCCGCCTCGTTTTGTTTGACATTCAAGGGTTTATGCGCGGCATCGGGTTCATTGTGCTAGCGATCGGTGTCTATGGAATCGGTGAGATGCTCTGGACGATTGAACAAACACGCGGTGAAGTGACCACCACAAACCCCAAGATGACCGCCAAGGGGTTAGCCGCGGACACCAAAGAGGCGGTGCAACGGGGGTGGAAAGGCACATGGATCGGGTCGCTTCTTGGTTTTTTTGTGGGGGTTCTGCCTGCCGCTGGCGCCACGCCTGGGTCCTTGATGGCGTATGGCGTGGCCAAGATGACATCGCGCACCCCCGAGGAATACGGACGAGGTTCACCCGACGGCGTGGCTGCACCCGAGGCTGCGAATAATTCGGCCTCTACAGGATCAATGCTGCCGATGTTGACCCTTGGCATTCCAGGCTCTCCGACAACGGCAATTTTGCTGGGTGGGATGGTGATGTGGGGCCTGACCCCCGGACCGCGCCTGTTCATCGACGAAAGCGAATTTGTCTGGGGCTTAATTGGGTCATTCTATATCTCAAATCTTGTCGCCGTTCTGATCAACCTTGCATTCATTCCGCTGTTCATTTGGATGTTGCGCATGCCTTTTACCATTCTTGCGCCGCTGATTTTTGTGCTTTCCATCGTGGGCGGCTTTGCGGCATCACGCAGCATGCACGATCTTTGGCTGATCGTGATCTTCGGGATCGCCGCTTTTTTCATGCGCAAGTTTGACTACCCGCTTGCACCTGCGGTTCTGGCAATCGTCCTTGGACCCATCGCAGAACCGACTCTGCGCCAGTCCTTGCTCCTGTCATCTGGCGATCCGATGATATTCTTTACACGGCCCATTGCCGCTCCGATCATGGTCATCGCGATCGTTCTGATCCTCTTGCCGGGCGTAAAGCTGTTGCGCCGCAAACGAGACGTAGCAACAGATTGAGCAATGCACTAATTCACCCTTAACGCTCTCTTCACACCAAATCACAACGATATGAAAGACACGCCATGCGAAGACTTGCAGACCTGATCCAGCAGCACCCCGATGCCGCGAATGCCATAGGCGCGCCCGGCCGCGACTGGATGACTTACGGTGATCTAAAAGGGCTGACCCAAGAGGTCCGCAAATCTCTGCGCGGCGCTGGCATCGGCGCGTCTGATCGTGTGGCCATTGTTTTGCCAAACGGCCCCGAAATGGCCACAGCCTTTGTAACCGTGGCGCAATCTGCCACCACGGCCCCTCTGAACTCTGCCTACAAAGAAGACGAATTCTCCTTCTATCTTGAAGACCTGAAAGCCCGCGCAATCATCGTGGAAGCCGGCTATGACGGGCCTGGACGTGCAGCGGCGGATCGTCTTGATATGACAGTGATCGAACTGACAACGACCCAGCCGGCGGGCAATTTCACCTTGTCCACGGATGTGACAGGCACTGCCGCCGACACAGTGCCCACGCCTGACGATGTTGCGCTGATTTTGCACACATCTGGCACAACGTCGCGTCCCAAGATTGTGCCGCTTTTGCAGTCCAACGTCGCAGCGTCGGCGCAAAACGTTGCTGCCTCGCTAGGTTTGACCGCAAATGATGTCTGCCTCAACGTGATGCCCCTGTTTCATATACATGGACTGATCGCAGCTGTCAGCGGGTCCTTGGCTGCGGGCGGATCAATCAGCTGTGCGCCTGGCTTTGATGCGCTGAAATTTTATGGCTGGCTGCAAGAGGTTGATCCGACGTGGTACACGGCAGTTCCAACCATGCACCAAGCCATTTTGGCCCGCGCGCCGCGCAACGCCGAGATCATCGAAAAGGCGCGCCTTCGGTTCCTGCGGTCCTCGTCGTCGTCCTTGCCCGGCCCTGTGATGACGCAACTAGCTGACACCTTTGGCGCGCCCGTGGTTGAGGCCTACGGCATGACAGAAGCAGCCCACCAGATGTGTTGTAACCCGATTGAACCTGGCCGCCAGAAACCCGGTTTTGTTGGCCTGCCCGCCGGCCCCGAAGTACGCATCGCCCACGAGATTGAAAACCGGCTCATTGATGGCGTGGGTGAAATTGTGATTTCTGGCCCCAATGTCACTCCGGGCTATGAAGCCAACCCAGAAGCCAACGAAAAGAATTTTTTTGAAGACGGCGGCAAGCGCTGGTTTCGCACGGGCGATCAGGGCATGTTTGACGAAGATGGCTTTCTGTCTCTGACAGGGCGCCTCAAGGAGATCATCAACCGTGGCGGTGAAAAGATCAGCCCGCTCGAAGTCGATGGTATACTGTCGGATCATCCCGCTGTCGGGCAATGCGTGACCTTCGCCGTCCCTCATGACAAGCTTGGCGAAGATGTGGCCGCCGCAGTGGTCCTCAAGGAAGGCCAAGACGCGACCGACCGCGAGATCCGCGATTTCGCCAGCGAACGGCTTGCCTCGTTTAAAGTGCCGCGCAAAATCCTGATCCTCGATGAGATTCCAAAAGGTGCGACCGGCAAATTGCAACGTATCGGCCTCGCCGAGAAACTGGGCTTGGGGTAAGCGCCATGAAGATTTGTATTTTTGGCGCAGGCGCAATTGGCGGATATGTGGGCGCTAAGCTGGCACAGGCTGGCGCAGACGTAAGCCTTGTGGCCCGTGGCCCTCACCTGAAGGCCATGAACGAAAACGGGCTGCGTCTGATCGAAGCAAGTGGCGAGACCACGGTGCAGGTGACTGCGTCGGACAATGCCTCCGATCTTGGACCTCAAGACTATGTGATCGTCACACTCAAGGCCCATTCTGTTCCAGCCGTGGTGCCCCATATGCAACCTTTGATCGGTGAAAACACCACGATCGTGTCTGGTGTGAATGGTGTGCCGTGGTGGTATTTTCATAAAGTGGGGGGCGACCTGGAGGGTACGCGTTTGGAAACCGTTGATCCGGGCAATGCCCAATGGAACGGTTTTGGCCCTGACCGCGTGCTGGGCTGCGTGGTTTATCCGGCGGCAGAAGTCATCGAACCGGGTGTCGTCAAACACACCGAAGGCAATCGATTTTCGCTGGGGGAACCTGATGGGTCCAAATCCGAAAGGGCGATGGCCTTGTCCAAGGCTTTGTCTGCGGCAGGTTTGAAAGCGCCAGTGCGGCCAAAAATCCGCGATGAGATTTGGGTCAAACTCTGGGGGAACCTGTCGTTCAATCCCATCTCTGCGCTCACCCACGCCACGCTAGATGTGCTGTGCACCGATCCTGCCACCCGCGAGGTTGCGCGCAACATGATGCTTGAGGCACAAACGATTGCCGAAAAACTGGGGGTGAAATTCCCGATTGACGTAGATCGTCGTATCCAAGGGGGCGCGGATGTCGGTGCGCATCGGACATCTATGTTGCAGGACCTTGATCAAGGGCGGCCCATGGAAATCGACGCACTTGTGGGCTCGGTCAAAGAGCTCGGCCGCGTGACCGATACGCCAACGCCAACTATCGATACTGTGCTCGCTCTTATGGCATTACGCGCAAAGACGGCCGGGCTATACGCGACCTGAACGCGCGATAGTGCTGTTTCTTGAGACGCTCAAATGCGAGGGTTTTGGGCTGTGTTCCACCCCTTTGAACACGGCCGGTAATCCCCCCCGTCTGACGTCAGCGCTTATGAGTCCAAATAGGGCAATTTGCTAAGAGAGTGTTCTTGGTTCCTCGTAACCACTGAGGCGTGGACGACGAGAAAGACACCGAAGAGAGCAGGCGAGAAGATCGTCAAAGACATCAAACGGACTACGCGCAGAGACTCTTCATCCGAAGAGACGATCAGGGAAATCACAGAAAGTGTCCCGTCAGTCCG
>NZ_CBFIEO010000031.1:0-8206 GCF_965661665.1 Cognatiyoonia sp.
TCCGACCGACCTTCAGGCGCAGTTCATGGCGATGATGTGCCTCAGCAACGGGACCAGCGTGCTCGAAGAGACGATTTTTGAGAACCGCTTTATGCATGCGCCAGAATTGTTGCGCATGGGGGCCAATGTTGAGGTGCAGGGCGGCACCGCGACCGTACATGGTGTGAAGCAGATGAAAGGTGCGCCTGTAATGGCGACGGATTTGCGGGCGTCTGTGTCTTTGATCCTTGCGGGCCTCGCTGCGGAGGGTGAGACGACGGTGAACCGTGTCTACCACCTTGACCGTGGGTATGAGCATGTTGAAGAAAAATTGGGCGCCGTGGGTGCCAACATCAAGCGGGTGTCTGCGTGATGTCGGATGACGCAAAATTCGAAGATGGTGTTGAGCGTCCGCTGCGGCTGATGGCCGTGGATGCGGAGGATTTGAAGGTCGTCTCTGCTTTGGTGCAAGACGCTATTTTTCTAGCCTCAGAGATGCGTTGGACCCCGGCCGACCGGCGTTTTGCGGTCCTGCTCAACCGTTTCCGCTGGGAAGATGCCAGCGGTGCCGAGAAGCGTCGACGCGATTTTGAGCGTGTTCAGGCGGTCTTGATGATCGAAGATGTGGTCAAAGTGCAAAGCCAAGGTGTCCAAAAGGGCGATGCGGATACCGTTTTGTCGCTTTTGTCTGTTGGATTTGAGGAAGGCTCAGATGGCAATGGCCGTGTTGTGCTGAACCTTGCGGGCGACGGCGCGATTGCCTGCGAGGTTGAGGCTTTGGGCCTTTGGCTGAAGGACGTGACACGTCCCTACATTGCACCGTCGCGCAAAGCACCTTCTCACCCCGACTGAACTGCCGTGCGGTAAATCGCACCTCGGCGATTGCCCCGACTAGGGTTGGGGGCTATGTGAGCGCTTAGAAGGAGCCTCACTATGCCTCAGTTCTTGAGCACAACTAATCCGGATTTTGAAACGCAGTTTGCGGCACTTTTGTCTGCGAAGCGGGAAGATGCGCCGGATGTGGATGAGACGGTTGCGGCAATCATCGCGGATGTGCGCGATCGCGGCGATGCGGCTGTGCTGGAGCTGACGGCGAAGTTTGATCGGCTGGAATTGGCTGCTGAGGGATTGCGGTTCTCGGAGGCTGAGATTGACGCCGCCGCTGCGCAGGTCTCCGACGAAGAGTGGGCTGCACTGGAGCTCGCGGCGGATCGCATCCGCGCATACCACGAACGCCAGATGCCGGAGGATGCCCGTTGGGACGATGCGGCTGGCGCGTCTTTGGGCTGGCGCTGGACGGCTGTTTCGGCGGCCGGCCTCTATGTTCCAGGTGGATTGGCGAGTTATCCATCTTCCGTCCTGATGAACGCGATCCCTGCGAAGGTTGCAGGTGTTGAGCGTTTGGCGATGGTGGTGCCTACGCCCGATGGCGTTGTGAAACCGTTGGTCCTGCTGGCGGCGAAACTCTCGGGCGTGGATGAGGTCTACCGCATTGGTGGGGCGCAGGCGGTGGCTGCGCTCGCCTACGGGACGGCGACGATCGCCCCAGTTGATAAGGTCACGGGGCCTGGTAATGCTTTTGTTGCTGCGGCCAAGCGTCGTGTGTTTGGCAAGGTTGGGATCGACATGATCGCGGGTCCATCCGAAATCCTTGTGATCGCGGATAAGGACAATGACCCGGATTGGATCGCCCTCGATATGCTGTCGCAGGCGGAGCATGATGAGAGTGCACAAGCGCTCTTGATCACGGATGATGCAGATTTTGGGCGCGCGGTGGCTGAGGCTGTAGAAGCGCATTTGGAAACGCTGGAACGCCGCGCGATTGCGGGCGCAAGTTGGCGCGATTTTGGGGCGGTGATCACCGTGCGCGATCTGGATGAAGCGGTGGCCCTGTCCGACCGTATCGCTCCTGAACATTTAGAGCTTTGCGTGGCGGACGCAAACGGTTTGGCGGAGAAGATCCGCCATGCGGGTGCGATTTTCATTGGCGCTTGGACGCCAGAGCCGATTGGCGACTACATCGGTGGGCCAAACCACGTGTTGCCAACGGCGCGGTCGGCGCGGTTTTCCAGCGGGCTGTCGGTGATGGATTTTCTGAAGCGCACAACGCTGGCCCGAATGACGCCCGATGCATTGGCAGCGATTGGCCCATCTGCAGAAACGCTCGCCAAATCGGAAAGCTTGGAAGCGCATGGCTTGTCAGTCCGTGCAAGATTGGACAAGTTGAACCGCTCATGAGCAGGATATTTGAGATAAACCTCGACGATACGGCGCTGCCGCCGCCGACGCCGGAGATTGAGCAGGAGCGCAAGGTTGCGATCTTCGACCTGCTTGAGGACAATAGTTTTGATCTGCCACAACGCTCTGATCGACCTGTACCCGATGGACCTTATCGGTTGGACCTTGGCATCAAGGAGCGGCGGCTGGTCTTTGGTGTGCAGACCGAAGCGCATGATCCGGCAGGGGAGTTTCATCTGTCGCTTGGTCCATTCCGGCAGGTTGTAAAAGACTACTTTCAGATTTGCGAAAGCTATTTCGACGCGGTGAAAACTTTGCCCCCTAGTCAAATTGAGACGATTGATATGGCGCGGCGTGGCATTCACAACGAAGGTGCGCGGGTGCTTCAAGAGCGTCTGGAAGGCAAGGCCGAGGTTGATATCGACACCGCCCGCCGCTTGTTCACACTCATTTGCGTTTTGCACTTCGGCGGGTGAGGGCGGTCGTGACTGAGCAAATCCAAGACCTTCCTCAGTCCGTTTTGTTCTGTTGTGACCACAACGCCGTGCGGTCCCCGATGGCTGAGGGGATCATGAAGCAGCTTTATGGCATTGATTGCTATATTCAGTCGGTGGGCGTGAAGAACGATTTGGAGATTGATGGATTCTCCATCGCGGTTTGCGCGGAATTTGGGGTTGAGCTGTCGCGCCATCGCTCCCGATCTTTTGATGAGATGGAAGAGTGGGGCGATGATCTGTCGTCCTTTGACCTTGTGCTGGCCTTGTCGCCCGCCAGTCAGCGCCGCGCCTTGGATTTGACCCGTTTTTACCATTTGCAGGTGGAATATTGGCCGATCCTCGACCCAACAGGCCTTGGCGATGACCGCGAAACTCGGCTGGTAAGTTACCGGCAGGCCCGCGATCAGATTATTGAGCGGCTCATTGCCCGTTGGGGGCCGGGGCGCGGCTTTCCTAACGCAGGATAACTGCCCTTTTCCCTTGATATTTCGCCCCTCAGCCCTCATGTAGACCGCGCGAGGAGCAGTTCCGCGCACAGAAACAAATTTAGGAGACCTCATGGCCAAGGAAGATATTCTCGAATTCCCCGGTGTCGTTAAGGAACTCCTGCCAAATGCGACGTTTCGGGTTGAGCTTGAGAATGGCCATGAGATCATCGCGCACACGGCAGGTAAAATGCGCAAGAACCGCATCCGCGTTCTGGCAGGCGACAAAGTACAGGTGGAAATGACACCGTACGACCTGACCAAGGGCCGGATCAATTACCGGTTCAAGTAAAGCGATCTTTCGATTCCTGACAGCACTGACGCGATTGGTCCTTGGCCAATTGCTTCTGACCTTTGCATCGCTCAAGGTGCACGGATGACGACACTTCCCCCAAATCCTGATTTGAAGCTAGTGCTTGGCTCTGGCTCCCCCCGTCGGCGTGAGTTGATTGTGCAGTTGGGGCTGACGGCACACGACGTACGCCCACCTGATATCAATGAGGATGTGCAAGCGGGGGAGAAACCGCGCGACTACGTGAACCGCATTGCTTTGGAGAAGGCCAAGGCGGTGAAGATTGCCGCGGATGAGGTGGTATTATGTGCCGATACGACCGTGGCTTGCGGCCGTCGCATTCTGGGCAAACCGGCCGATGCGGATGAAGCGCGCGCGTTTCTGAAGCTCCTGTCTGGGCGGCGGCATCAGGTGATCACGGCTATCTCCGTCCGGCGGGAAGACTGCTTGTGGCAGCGCGACGTCGTGTCCCAAGTGAAGATGAAGTCGCTGTCGGAAGCTGAGATCGCTTGGTACCTCGCCATCGGTGATTGGGAAGGTAAAGCAGGCGGTTACGGCATTCAAGGCCCCGCCAGCGCGTTCATCCCGTGGATCAGCGGATCGTTTCACGCGGTCATGGGCCTGCCACTGCCTGAAACGGCGGCTTTGCTGACAGCAGCGGGATTGCCAGTTTGCGGGGCGCAGCCATGAAGGGGCGCACGATCGCATTGGATCACACCAATGGGCGCGAAGCGGCAGCGTTGATGGTGAATGGCAAGCTCGATGATCTGCTGGTGGATGCGCAGGATGTCCCACGCCCCGGTGCGATCTTTCGCGGTATCTGTGACCGTCCGATCAAAGGGCAGGGTGGCATGATGCTGCGCCTGCCGGAGGGGGAGGCAGCTTTTCTGCGGCAGGGCAAAGGGCTGAAACCTGGGCAGGCGGTCTTAGTACAAGTCACGGGTTATGCCGATGAGGGGAAGGCGGTGCCAGTCACCGACCGCGTCCTGTTCAAATCCCGCTATGCAATCGTCACACCGGGCAAACCCGGCCTCAACGTTAGCCGCCAGATCTCCGATGACGTAGTGCGCGACCGCATTCTCGAAGCAGCGCATAAGGTGCACGACGGCAGCCACGGCATCATTCTACGTTCTTCCTGTGCGGAGGTGCCGGGTGAAGAGATTGCCGATGATATCGTGGCAATGACCGACCTCGCCCATGCTGTTCTGGCTGATGCCAAGGGGACGGAACCTGAGGTGCTGACTGAAGGCGATGGCCCGCATCTGCTGGCGTGGCGCGAATGGACAGATGCCGCAGATGTAGTAACGGAGCAGGGCTGTTTCGAAAGCCTCGGCGTGCTCGATCAGCTGGAGCGTTTGAGTGGTGCATTGGTGCCCCTAAGCGATGGCAGCATGTATGTGGAACCCACCCGCGCCCTTGTTACTGTCGATGTAAACACAGGCAATGACACGTCGCCTGCTGCGGCATTGAAAGCCAATCTTGCGGCCAGCCGCGCCCTGCCGCGGGCCTTGCGGCTGCGCGGGCTTGGGGGGCAAATTGCGGTGGATTTCGTTTCTATTTCAAAGGCGCATCGCAAACAGGTGGAGCAATCCCTGCGCGCGGCGTTCAAGGCTGATCCGATCGAGACCTCTCTTGTGGGTTGGACGCAAATGGGGTTGTTTGAGCTGCAGCGAAAGCGTGAACGTTTGCCGTTGAAAGGACTGCTCTGATGGCCTGCCCGATGTGTGAAAAAGACAGCGAAGCGAAGTATCGTCCGTTTTGTTCAAAGCGCTGCGCAGACCTCGATCTGGGCAAATGGTTGTCAGGCTCATACGCCATTCCATCGGCCGCTCAGGACGAAGATGAAGAGCTTGCCGAGGCGCTGGAAGAACAGGCGCGCAAACCGCACTGATTATTCGCAAAAAGGCGCTGGACAGCCCATCCCAGTTTGCATAGAAGTCCGCTACCCGATGGCTCCGGCCATCCCGGTGCCCGGGTAGCTCAGGGGTAGAGCAGTGGATTGAAAATCCTCGTGTCGGTGGTTCGATTCCGCCCCCGGGCACCACTTTTCAAATAAAAATCAATGTACTAGCCATCGCACAGTTTTTACTTCGTGCGTTGCACACTCATCGCACAGTTTTGCCGTGCGTTGCTGGGTGGATTTGAGGGCTGAAAAACTGTGTCGAACACAGTGTTTGGAAGCAATGTGTTGGCCACAGTAAGTGGAACACAGCGTTTGCCCCACAGTAATTCTAACACAGTAACTCAACTTACTCTTGGAACAGAGCAACTCGGCGCAGTCTGCGACCACACCAACTCCAAACAATCGTGAGCCACGCGGTACACAGAAGGCAGACCTTCGTGCTTCGTGCAGCGAACGGCAGCTAGGAGCCCATATTGACCAATGCCGCAACTTGTATGAATAGCCGCTTCGCTTAGTAACGACGGTAAGTTCGGTTTCGCAAAAGTCGGAAGAAAAGCGGCGATGCCAGAACTGGCACCGCCGTTTCTTGCTCGCATGGCCACGTCTATTTCGTAATGATCTCGGGGCCCATAAATGTGTTGGGCAAGACCGTCGAAATCCACGGCACATAGGTCACCAGGATCAAGAAGACAAAGAGCACCGCGAGGAATGGCAGTGCCGCACGCACTACGCTCATCATTGGCATACCAGCCACACCGGAGGTAACAAAGAGGTTCAGTCCAACCGGAGGTGTAATCATACCGATTTCCATGTTGACGACCATGATGATGCCGAGATGGATCGGATCAATGCCAAGCTCAATCGCGATTGGGAACACCAGTGGCGCTACGATCACCAGCAGTCCCGACGGTTCCATGAACTGGCCGCCGATCAACAGGATGATGTTGACGACGATCAAGAACATGACCGGCCCAAAACCAGCAGAAAGCATCGCATTGGCGATATGCTGTGGGATTTGTTCGTCCGTTAGAACGTGCTTCAAGATAAGCGCGTTTGCGATCACGAACAGCAACGTGACTGTCAGCTTGCCGGCATCGAACAAAGTGCGTTGTGTATCTGGATGGAAAAAAGCGGTCACGATGGCCCATGGGCGGCTGCGCAACGTAATGCTGCCGGGGATTTCATTCACCGCTGCCGCGGACAGGCTGCGCGGCCGTCGGTCTGCGAGAGGGCCCATATCTTTGTAGACGAACGTCGCGATAAAGAACGCATAGACTGCGGCGACGGCGGCCGGTTCGGTTGGTGTAAAAATGCCCCCGTAGATGCCGCCAAGGATGATGACAATCAGGAAAAGGCCCCAGCCTGCCTCACGGCCAGAGGCGACGATTTCGCCCCAACCCTGCCACTCACCCTTGGGTAAATTTTTAATTCTGGCGATGACATAGATGGTGGTCATTAGCATGAAACCGGCGAGCAATCCGGGGATGACCCCCGCCAGGAACATTCGACCGACCGAAACCTCAACCGACGCGGCATAGACCACCATCACGATGGACGGTGGGATCAGGATACCCAATGTCCCTGCCGTACAGATGACGCCTGCGGCAAAGTCTTTGGAATATCCGACCTGACGCATGCCGCCGATGACGATGGTTCCGATTGCAACGACAGTCGCAGGGGAAGACCCCGAGAGGGCTGCAAACAGCATGCAGGCGAAAACGCCAGCAATTGCCAGCCCACCCGGCAAGTGCCCGACACAGGCGATTGAGAACCGAATAATCCTTTGGGCCACGCCGCCAGTCGTCATGAAGGAAGACGCTAAGATAAAGAACGGGATAGCGAGGAGCGTATAGTGCCCCTCAAACGCGCTGAACAAGGTTTGGGCAACGGATGCCAGTGAGCTGTCTGAATAGACCAACAGAAAAAGAACCGATGACATGCCGAGCGAAATGGCGATCGGAACACCGATCAGCATGAGGCCGATGACCATTGAAAAGAGGAGTGCGACTTCCATTAGCTTTCTCCCTGCCTCTGTTCGCAAATTTCTTGAATTTCGTCTTCAACCTCGTGGCTGGCCACCACGCGGTCGGTTTTGCCAGTCCAAAGCGCCCAGCCAGCTTGGACAAAGCGCAAAAGTAACAGCGCCATTGATAATGGCAGAACAACGTAGGGCAGCAGGCGTGGGATTTTCTCGTAACTTTCGCCATCATTAAACACGGTTTCCATCCAACCCAAAACGGCGGGATGCGGGATGTCATTGACCTCGTACCAGCCCTTGCCACGATAGCTTTCTTCGAACCCAAGCGGGAACCAGTTTCCTTCGGTTCCGGGAAGGTTTGCGAAATTTGCCCAATAGTCCCATGCGCCTTTCAGCATTAGAAAGCTGAAAGCGATACAGACGGCAACCGCAGCCAGCCCCATCGTGCGACGTGGCCTTGGTGTCAGCGAGTTGATGACGATGTCGACGCCCAAATGCGCGCCTTTCTTGACCGCATAGGATGCACCGAGAAGAACGAGCCAACCGAACAAAAAAACAGTTAGCTCCAACGCCCAAAGAATATTCTGATTGAAGCCGTATCGCATGACGACATTGGCGAATGTGATTAATGTCATCACGCCAAGGATGCCCGCAATGAGGGTCTCTTCTATTCGATCAGTGAAAGATCTCGTGTGATCCATGTCGGACCTCCCTTTGCGTGCCGAGGGCAGATCAACCGCCCTCGGCCATTTCCGATTTAGGTGCCGCCGTTGAACGACTGGGCAGCGTCGATCATGTCTTGGCCGACGTCGTTAGAGAATTGCTCCCAAACCG
>NZ_CBFIEO010000032.1:0-5197 GCF_965661665.1 Cognatiyoonia sp.
TGCTGATCTTGCCAGAATAGATTATCTAAAGAGAGAAGGTTCGCTACCTGAAGGCCTTGAAGACACCATACTGGCTTATGGTGATGAGCATTTCCTAAATGCTGCAGCATTCGCCATTAGAGGTCTGACGGCAAACCCTACAGGGCAAGAGGAGCGAGCTAGACGGGCGCTCCGTAATCCTTCTGCTACAGCCTACTATTCTGCCTGCGAACTAGCTTACCTAACAGGTGAAGAAGTAGATTGGCCTGACTATTAAACAGTTCCGACGGCAGATACCGCAATCTGACTTACCACGTTTGCTGGGATAGTATTGGCTTCAGGCACGGCGCATGGCTCGTTAATCTTGATGGCCCAAAGGTGAACTTCAAAGGTAACTGGTTTTATCCCATGCCCTGATCATTCTAAGACGTCAGTATGACGTATACCTTGGCAAGTAAGGCCAAGGCTATGACTGCGATAAAGACCTTGTTAGCTGTCATGGTATTCTCAGGAACTTAGTAGCCACAGTTCTTATAGCCGCTGCCCAGACACTCACGAGCCATAGCTTGGGCTTGTTCAATAGCTTGCTGGGTCATGCCCTCTGCAATGCGATCCCTGAAAGTACCGCCAAGTTCATTACCATTTGCTGCACCAATGTTATACCACATATGGGCCATAACGTTGTCTTGAATTACACCATGGCCATTGCTGTACATAACACCAAGATTGGTTTGCGCATCTGCAATCCCCTGATCAGCAGCTAATCGCCACAACCTGACAGCTTCTGCGTAGTCTTGAAGGACTCCTTGGCCAGTGCGGTACATGTTTCCAAGATTGAATTGCGCAGGTGCATACCCTTGGTCAGCAGCTAATCGATACCACCTGCCAGCCTCTGCATCGTCTTGAAGGACTCCTCGGCCATTTCTGTACATGACACCAAGACTGAATTGCGCATAAGCATTCCCAGCCTCAGCTAAGGGCGTCCACTCTTGAAGGGCCGTAGCATAGTCACCAGCACGGTAAGCATCCCAACCCTTCTGGGAGTCCTGTGCAGCCAATGGTGTGAAAGCCAACGAGAGTACGGCGGCTAGGGCAAATGTGATGCGTGTCATACCTGAAGCCTCTGATCAGATGTCGGTAGAAAACGTATCAAAACGATGACGAAACAGTGCGGAAACATCAAGTGATCGCAGGAACGCTACCGCCATGAAGGCCTAAGCCCTTAACGTAGTTGCTCAGGCCAAGGTCTATGGTCGTTCTGAAACATCAGCCTTTCAGAAATTCTGTTGTACTGAGCAGTAAGAAGGCAGTTATTGTAATTTACACGATAAGCGGGGTCCGTCTCCCCTCCCAGTACAGGGAAATACACGTTTTGTTTTGCTCAGAAAAAAGCTGGACGTGTCACCTAATGCATGGTCTCTTTTGGTTAAGATCAAAGGGACATAGACAGATGAAGATTGCATCTATCATGGCGCTTGGGCTGGTCGTTGGTTTGGCGGCATGCAACGGAGATAGGTACACCGGTAAGGTCAAAAATGCCGAAGACTTGGCTGCGTGCTATGCTAAAGCATTGAAAGCGGAGGTTGCCTATCGAACAGGCCTCATGCTTCGTGTTCCCGATCTCGACCGCCAATTAGCAGAAGACCCAAAAAAGCTGGACGAATGGGCGTCAGCGGTCGCAGATATGCAAATCGCTGTAATCGGTTTGTGGAAAGCAAACCTAATGACAATTGCTCAGATGGTGGAAGAAGCTGAAAAGCCTATCAAGTGGCGTGATGGCGCAGCTTTCTCAGTATCATGCGATGTCGCCTACATAACTCAAGAAAAGATTGTCTGGCCTAGCCTCTGAGACGTCCCGCTGAGTGCAATGTCGATGCCGATCTAGGCACCCTATGGCAGGTTCACTGGTGGTTTCTGGCAACGTGTTGGAGACAAGGATACGGATGAAACACCGTACAGAAGACACATCAGGATCAATAACGAACCAACTGATGAACTGGACTACTCATCACTTCATCCAAACATACTGACAGTTGAAGCAGGATTAGACCCAATAGATGACGTCTATACACTGAGTCACCAAGTGGTCGATCACTACAATCACCATCGCTATCACGAGAGCCTGCACAACGTCACACCTACCGACGTCTACTTCGGACGGGACAAAGCCATTCTGAAGCAACGAGAAGGGATCAAACAGAAGACCTTCGAAACGCGACGCTTGCGTCTCAGAAAGCGCGCCGCATAATCACACGCTCGCCACAACCTAGCGGATGGCGAGACCATCAGCGCCAAAAGCATGCATGTCGGCCAGATCAAATGACAGACCAACCGCGTCCCCAGGCTTCTGCGCTGCACGACCGTTGACGCGCACGGTGACTTGTCCTGCATCGCCACAAGACAGGATCACGAAGGTATCCGCACCAAGATATTCAAGCACATCAACGGTGCCTTGGATCTGGCCAGACCCGGCCTCGACCAGTTGGATATGCTCGGGCCGGATGCCAAAGGAGGCCGTTCCGTCCGGCAAGGCGACAGCTCCGCCAGCCGAGGCAGGCATAACATTCATGCGTGGAGAGCCAATAAACTGCGCCACGAACAGGTTTGTAGGTCGTTCATAGAGTTCCCGCGGGGTGCCCACCTGTGCGATCTTGCCGAACTCAAGCACAACGATCCGGTCGGCCAACGTCATGGCCTCCACTTGATCGTGGGTCACGTAGATCATTGTGGACTTCAGCGTTTGGTGCAGCTTGGCGATCTCGTAGCGCATCTCGACCCGCAACGCAGCGTCAAGGTTGGAAAGGGGTTCGTCGAACAGGAAAGCTGTCGGGTCACGGACAATCGAACGGCCAATTGCCACACGCTGACGCTGGCCCCCGCTCAGGTCTTTGGGGCGGCGGTCCATGTATTCATCCAGCTTCAGAACGCGTACTGCCTCATCCACTTTGGCCTCGATCTCGGCCTTGGGAAGGCCCGCAGATTTCAGAGGGAAACCCACATTGTCGCGTACAGTCATGTGCGGATAGAGCGCATAGGATTGGAACACCATCGCCAGCCCACGCTTGCTGGGCGGTTCAGCGGTGGCATCACGGTCACCGACCAAGATTTGCCCGCGTGAGGTTTCTTCAAGCCCCGCGATCATGCGCAGGAGAGTGGATTTTCCGCAGCCAGACGGACCGACGAAGATCACGAACTCCCCCTCTTCGATGTCGAGATCAACGCCCTTGATGACTTGGACTTCGCCGAACCATTTTTCGACCGCTTTGAGTGTGATGGTTGACATCAGGCTGCCCCTTGCCGTTTTTCGGGTTGGTCACCGGCCCAGCCAAGCCAAACGGCGGCTGTCCAGGTAAAGGTCCCCCCGCCCGCCGGTGCGCCGGTGTGGGGGTTGTAGTATTCGGCAAAGCCGTTTTCCTGCATCAGACGGGCAGTGTCGGCCCGGATGCGGTCAGCGGCTGCATCAATGCCCTGTTCTGCCATGCCAGACCCTACAAGGTAGTTCATGATCGGCCAGCTTGGCCCCCGCCAATATCGCACGGGTTCGAACCCGTCGGCGGCAGGATCGTAGCTGGCAAGGCCGTAGGTCGCAGCCTCTAACATGGCTTCGATCGCGGGCAAGGCGCGGGCGTCGTTGATCCCAGCGTACCAACATAGCGCAGAGGCGTTCGACAATATGCCGTTGAACCGCCCCGTGTGCGCGTTGCGGCTGTCATAGCCGCCGATGGCATCGTTCCAGAGTGTTTCGGCGCCACCCTCAAGCGTCTTGATCCAATCTTCAATATCCGAGACGTCCTCGCCAAAGCGGCGGCCCATGGCTAACAAATCGCGGTTCGCCCGTAGCAAGGTGAACGTCATGGTCGGATCGGCCACGCGGAACGGGTTGATGGCCAGCAACTTCTCCTGGTCCCAATTCACCGAGACGCCAATTTGCACCAGTTTGATGTAGCGGTCGTAGTCGTACTTGGTCGGCCGCATCGCCGGATCGACATGCGAGGTGTCGCGGCGAGTGTATTCGCCCACATCGTCAGCATTGATCGCGGCCATGTTTACATCCCAGTCCGGTGCGTTGTCGCGGCCTGCCTCCCAAGGGTGTGTGACGCAGACGGCCCCCTGATCTAGCCGCCAGTCCATGAACCAGCGGTGCCATTCTTTCAGTTTGGGCCAAATGGCGCGGGCGCGAGCCTCGCCAGCGGGATGCATGGTCAACATTTTGGCCATGAAGCTGGCGGCAACCGGAGGCTGGGAAATCCCAGAGGATGGGATCGGGCCACGCCCCTGCCAAACGTCGGGACCGGGGAAATACCCCGGGTCTGGCTGATGGAAGATGATGTGGGGGATCATGCCATCCTCCCATTGACCTAACATAAGGGTCTCAAGCTCGGTCCAGCCGCGATCAGGGTCGAAAGTCGTGAACCCCCACGCGGCAAAAGCGCTGTCCCAATTCCATTGGTAGGGATAAAGGCCATGGGTCGGCAGGGTATAGCCACCTTTGTCGTTATCGCGCAGGATCTGGCGGGCTTGTTCATGCAAGTTTATCATATCTTCATCCTTTGACCGATCCAGCGGTCAGCCCTTTCGTCATAAAGCGCTCCAGCCCCAGAAAGAGCACCATGATCGGAATGGTCGCCACGACCGATCCGGCCATCAGGTGTTGTCTGGGTATTTCGGAGGAATTGAGCGAGGCAATCCCCCGCGTGAGGGTGAATTTCGATGGATCGTCTAGCAGCATGAACGCCAGCAGGAATTCGTTCCATGCGATCATGAAGACGTAGAGCGACACCGACGCCAACGCGGGCAAAGAAAGAGGCAGGGTAATCTTCCAGATGACGGCAAGGCGTGACAGCCCGTCCATCAACCCTGCCTCTTCCACCTCCGCCGGAAGGCCGCGGAAGTATCCTTGCAACATGTAAAGCGCGACGGGGATGGTGGTGACTGGATAGATCATCACGATACCCCAAAAGGAGTTGCGCAAACCGGTCATCGAAAAGGCGATATAGATGGGCAGCGCCAGCACGATCATTGGTACCATGTAGATCAGCAAGATCGAGCGTGAGAACGTCGCCCGCCCTTTGAACCGCAGCCTCGCGACAGCGTAAGCACCCGGGATCGCAAAGGCCAGAGTGATAAAGACGGTCAGCACCGAGATGAAGAACGAATTAAAAAGATACGTGCCGAAGTTGAACTGGGTGAACAACTCGTCATAGCTGCGAAACAACTC
>NZ_CBFIEO010000033.1:0-2789 GCF_965661665.1 Cognatiyoonia sp.
CGGATCGCTTCGTGGACCGGCTGACGGGGGAGGCGTTACGCGGCCAGCTTGATGCTGAAATGTTCGTTAATCGAAGTGCTGAAGACTTAGGGAAAGATGCCATTACAGATTTTGTTGACGGAACACTTCACCGACCTGCGGGTCAGCTTGTTGATATCGAACTGGACGCTTATGCCGACTTTTACGGGACTGGCGGTCGTCGGATCGCAGGGACCGTAGAAGGAGAGGTAGATGACCTGGCCGTGTCGCCAGATGCCTTATTGAGTGGCGTTTTCGATGTCCGACGATAGGTGACGTTTGGTATACCCAAGAATACGTTGACAGCGACATCCGGCGTGTTAAATCCGACATACGTTTCCGATCGGAAACGGAATCACTGTCGGAGGATGTCGTCACATGACCAAGTACAATCGCCAATTTGACCTGAACCGCGAAGAACTTGATTTGATCGAAACCGCACTGCGTGAGCGGACGGCAAATCTGGTCGATGCAAAGCGCGTTGTGGCCAATGATAATGAGCCGGTTGCGCATCTGGACGACACAATTCGGGCAGGCGAAGTATTGTTGGGCCGGCTGCACAACCAAAAGGTCTTCTACCGGCCCAAGAAGGCCGTTTACGTCGGCGGCTAACGCGCGGTGAAGACCGCGCAACCCACAATGAGTCAGCAGACCCAACCGGATTTAAAAATGATCGATCCTAGTGGATACTTTGGCCAAGCTGTGATGTAGCGCACAGCATGCGCAACTCTGAGCCAGAAGAACGCGATGGCCGTGCAAAAAGTGAGCGCTGTGAAGCCTTCGACGCGATCTACCATGAACACCAGGATCGCAAAGGGAGCGAGCTTCTCTAGCAGTTTCATATGAACCCGATAGGCCCGCTGAACCCATGGACGGTGCAACTTCCAATTAGCTGAAATGGTGAAGCCGTCTGGTGCGTCATCTGGCAGCGTGCCTTTGGGGAAAGTGTTCACAACGACGATATAGGGAAGCCAAAGCGCGGCGGTAAAGATGGCGAGGCATGTCAAAATGCCCAGTTCTGTTGGGAACGTACATGATGTACGACCTTACATTGCCGCTTTGAGCGCGTTGCCGGTTTCAAGATATGATTTGAGCGAGGCTGCCAGACGCGCCCAACCTTCGGCAAAGCCTTCCTGACCGGGGGCCATATCCTAGTATTTGACCGTCAATTTGCAAACGTCGCCCTATGATTCGAGCGAGTAGACCATGTGGCTGGCGGGCGCGTCTGGACCCATGAATTGCGGCTCAAACGTCATGGCGATGCGGGACTTTGGTTCAAGCGCGGTGGTCGTTTGCGATAGCATCGCGCTGCCATCGGGCCGGATGAAGGTTGTTTCGCTGTCCACTTGGGCGTTGCCCTTTACCACGTTGCACGCAAAGTGATAGGCGGCCATTTGATCGACCTCCGTCAGTGCGGTCCAGAGAGCGTCTTGGGTGCAGCGGATAAATGTCTGCATCATGAAATTGGGTTTTTCCTTAGCGGCATCTCTTTCCAGTTTTTGTTTAAGTTCCGTCAGCGCGCGGGCTTGCCGTTGCAAAAAGGGGGCGGCCCAGCGGTCCATGACCTTCTGGAGCGGGAGGGCGTTGAGGTAGTAGTATTTGAACCGCCCCTCTTTGCGCGTGACGATCAGGCTCGCGTCTTCCAAGACTCTGAGATGTTTCATCATACCGAACCGGCTCATATCGAGCAGGTTTTCGAGGTCAGAGAGCGACTGCCCATCGCGCTGCCGCAGGCTATCGAGCAAAGCGCGTCGAGCGGGGTCGTTGAGAGCTTTGAAAATCGCGTCCATAGAATCGTTTATAAGTTATTAAGTAGTCACGTGATAATTGGGTCACGTATAAGAACTTGTGAGTGCCTGTGGTTTGTGGTGGTGTAAGCCTATGGAAAGTATGATTGAAACGCCTTCGTTCTTGTCCCCCGAGGGGCGGCGTATTGCCTACCATCTCACACCCGGGGACGGTCCTGCGGTGGTGTTTTTGGGTGGCTTTAAGTCGGACATGGGCGGCACCAAGGCGGTTCATTTGGAGGCTTGGGCGCGTGATGCTGGGCGCGCGTTTTTGCGGTTTGATTACTCAGGGCACGGCGAAAGCTCGGAGGCGTTCATTGACGGGGCGATTGGCGATTGGTTTGAGGATGCCTGTGCCGCGTTGTCGCTGATCGTGGGGCCGGTGGTCTTGGTTGGCTCGTCGATGGGCGGATGGATTTCGCTGCTGGTGGCGCGAGAGATGCCGGAGAAGGTGGCGGGATTGGTAACGATTGCTGCGGCCCCCGATTTCACCGAAGACAGCATGTGGGCGGGCTTTGACTCAGCACAACGTGCGGTGTTGGAGGCGGACGGGCAGGTGGCGTTGCCGTCTGACTATGGGGAGCCTTACATCACCACCAAGCGGTTGATTGAAGAGGGGCGCACCCGCTTGGTTTTGCGCGATCCGTTGCCGTTGGGTTTCCCCGTGCGGTTCTTGCAAGGCACAGCAGATGCGAATGTGGAGATGTCGGTGGCGCTCAGATTGCTTGAGCATGCGGAGGGGCCGGATATGCGGCTCACTTTGGTGGATGGGGCGGATCACCGGTTCTCTGACGCCGCGTGTTTGGGTTTGATCACGTGGTCTGTGGAAGACGTGCTCGCCATGATCTAGGCGGTGCGCGACCCGAAGATGGGTCGCGCAGATACTTTAGAGCAATTGGTAGCTGTGTGGCACGTAGCGGAAGCCATCGTCCCGCGACGCGATGTAACCAAGGCCGGGTAAGGGCATGTTATAGCCCACCATAG